>JACQFV010000041.1 GCA_016199865.1 Candidatus Zixiibacteriota bacterium
AGACGCCATCGTAATTGAAATCACAGTCGCCAACGTCGGACCGCTCCCCATCCAAGGGCTCTGGCTGGGGTGGATGATCGATCCTGACATCTGCCATTTCCCGGAATTTTGCGATCACAACGGATGCTACTGTTCGGCGGACGACATCGCCGGATTCCACATTGGCAAAACAACGCCCGATGCCGACGGACACCCAGACACTGTGCGAGCGGCATGGGTGGCCGACAATGACGGCAATCCCGATTCCACGGACGCGTTCAATGACGAATCGCCGACGGGTGCCTTCGCGTCGATGTATCTGGGCGGCACGCCACGCTTGAACGAGGAGTCCTTCAACTGGTGGATCGAACGGTTCAGCCAGTTGAAGGATTCCTCCTGGGGGCCACAACACTTTCCCGGCGACGCCAATTCCAAGGGGGGGCGTGGCCGCCCCCTGGGCGACCACATGAAGTACCGTCTCATGTCCAATCGCGAGATCGACTACGACCAAGTCTATGCGGCGTTCGATTTTTCGCACGTCGGTTGGATCAAGCCCCCCCCGGATGACATCGCGAGCGTCTATGCCGCCGGGTGGCCCCGACACGTACCGTTCCGGGCTGAATTTCGAGGCAATGGATTCGCTTCTGGCGCGGATGCAACTTTTGTGGCGACATGACTACGCTGAGGCCGGGATCGGGTCGCCTTTGGGATGGGGAGTCGCGTCTTGGACAGATTCGTCGGCCGTTCTCAAGTGGAAACCACGAGGAACAAGACGACTGGCCGGGTATCGGATAGAGCGGACGCTCGACACGGCCGGTTCCGACATCTGTCGGACCGACTTGCCGTCCGACGATTCCGTGGCAACTGATAGGGGCTTGGATCGTGGCTCGACGTATTACTACCGCATCGCCTCCGTCAATCAGCGGGATGGTACCATTGGCCCGCCGTCGTGCTGGATCAACGTCCTGCCTGATCGGCCGAAGATTCCCCGAGACCTGACGGCGCGGCGCGGCAATCGTCAGATCATGCTGTCGTGGCAGTCACCGCTGGACACGAATGTCGTAAACCACCGGGTCTACCGGGAGAATACCGGCGACGGATGGGATCTGATCGGTGAATCCAATGTGGGTTCGTATACCGATCAGGGTGTCGTCAATGACACGGTCTACCATTATCGGATCACGGCTGTCTCCCGACTCGGCAACGAGAGCGACCCCGCCGGTCCTGTGCGGGGCATTGCTTTCGCGTTTGATGGTTTGCCTCTGATCTTGGACGGGACCCGATCCGGCCCCACCGCGCTCACAGACAAGGATTCCGTCCGCGCCGTCTGGGAACGGCTTCTGGAACCGCTGGGCGCGGAATATCGTGATGCCAATCCGCAAACGACGAATCGCTTTGGGCTGGACGTCTACGGTCCCCATCAGGCCGTGGTCGTGGTCTCGGACGGACGGGGCGCCTTGGAAACGTCGCTCATCCCGCAGTTGGGTCTGTACACCTACGCAGGGGGCGCGCTGGTGATCAGTGGCCGTGATCTTTTCAATATCCCGCAATTGGCTGATGGAACGATGAATTTCAAGCCCGGCGCATTCGCCTATGACGTCCTGGGGATCACCGCCGCCTACTACCCCAGCGTCCTGCTTTCCGATCCGACCCGCATGAACGCCCAATTTGCCGCCGCTCTTTCCGCCGACCCGGATCTTCCCAATCTCGACGTCGACCCGGAACGGACGGCGTGGGGCCTCAACCCCGCTCTCCCGGATCCCGGTTCGGTGATCCCTTTTGTCGGCTACTTCGACATCGATACGGCCCGGGCCCGCGTGCTCTACACCTTCGAGTCCAACTGCGGCGACAAGTCCCCCCTCGATGGGCGACCGGTGGCTGTCATCTCCAAAGATCCCGACCATCCGGCTGCCGCATTTTCCTTCCCACTGTCCTACATTCGCGAAGATTTGGCGCGACGGGCGATCTTGGCCGTCCTCGGCCAGCTGGGCTGGAGCACTCCGATTGCAGGCGATGCCAACAACGACGGCAGGGTGGACGCGGCCGACTGTCTTCGGTTGATGAATTGCCTGTTCCGGGGCGCGGCGCTACGTAATCTGACTCACGTGGACTTAAACGGCGATTGCGAGGTCAACGTCGTCGATCTGGCCATTCTCATCGACTACACTCTGCACGCTGGGGTGCTGCTCGAATCCGGCTGCGCGGTCTCAGGCCGATAGGGGCGACTCCGCCTTTCCGTAGGTATCAAACAGAAACCGGAGGATGGTTTCCCATCCTCCGATTTCGTTATGTGTTGGTTCTCAGCGGTCTCATATCGGCGTGCTTCGCTATTGCACCAGCGAGATCTTCACCGTGAACGCAATCCCGCCGTAGTTCGGATCAGTATCGGTGGCCGTCACCAACGTGCTGGTGATGGCCTGGTTGCCGGTCACAGTGATCTGGTAGCCGGAGGCGACACCGTACTCGTTGGTGTATTGCGGCGAACCGGTGACCGTGCCGCCGTTTCCATCTCCGGTGACATAGACCAGGTGGCCGCCCAGGGGGTTGCCCCAGCGATCCTTGATCGTGACTTCGATCGGGGCCGTGGTGCCGTAATTCATGCTGAGCGGCACGTCGATGATCGACGACTTCGAGTAGGCGCGTCCCGTGAGCAACACGACCTGGTGCGTACCATTGAATCCGAACACGCCGCCGACGCGCGCCTTGATGGTGGCAATGGCGCCGATGCCGTTGTCGGGCGTGGTGACGATATAGTCGCGATCCAGCGTTCCGGCGACGTAGTCCCCGGTGTAGATCGAGGTGTGACACCCGTCTTCGATCAGCCCAGCATTGATCGTGCCGATGTCCGCCTGAACGTCGATGGGCGTATCGGTGTCCATGAAGACGCCGTTGACATCAAGGACTTCAATCACCACTTCGCCTTTGCTGTGGCCATCGGCCAAGAGCGTATCGGGTGCCGCCAGGAATGTCCCGGAAGCCGCCGGACCGGACTCGATGAACACACTGGTGTCCACAACCGTTCCGCCGGCAGTCTGCGCCCAGTAAACCACATGCCCATCGTTCTTCGGCGCTCCCGAATGCCAGAATGTCTCCGCCACACCCCGGGAGGTGAGGACCGGCGAGGTGATCGACGCGCCCTCGATCAATCCCTGCTCCGTGCCGAACCACACGGCGGTCGAATCCGGGACTTCGTTGCCCCATTGATCCACGACAACGGCCGTGATCTTGTTGGTGACGTTGACCAATTCCCACGACGGCACGTTGCAGTCCAGGACGCCCACGGAAATGAACGCCGGCGGGCCGGAGCGTACGGTAACCTGGGTCGCGCCGGAGACAACCGTGCCCGCCCGCGCCACGATGCGCGCCGTTCCTGAGATGTTGCCCGCGTTAAAGGTCACGTGCGCCTGACCGCTGGCGTCGGTGAACACCGTGACCGGATTGACCGGGTCGCCGTTGATCGCCTCGCCGCCGTGCGGACCGGCCGTGATGCGAAAGTCGATGGCGAGCCCCTGCGGCGCCCGGTTGCCGTGCGCGTCGAAGGCCTCCGCGTTGATCTGCGCCCATTCTATTCCACCCGTGCCGCGCACCTGTACCTGCTGCCAGCCGGGCGTCAAACTGATCGAACTGACCGAATCATTGGACGTGAGCGAAAGCGAAACCTCGGCCGAATACTGCGAACCGGGCTGACCGCCGGTCGCCTTGATGTAGACGAGCGCCGCAGTGCTTCCGGCGGTATAGGTTGTCGTCGCGACGCCATGACTGGTGGACACCGTGGCGTCGATCGTGCCGATGGCATCCCATTCGTTGTCGGCGTCGACGTCGTAGACCAGCGAATCGACGTTCGCCGTCCAGTAACCGTCGCCATTGATGTCCACAAACTTTTCCCCGGCGGCGAATTTGACCGTCGTCTGGTCGGGGACCGGATTGCCGCTGCCGTCAGTGACCGCGGCGGTGACCGTCGCCGATGAGGAACCATCGGCCTGAATCAGGGTCGGCGTGATCGAGAGCGTGATATGGCCATTCTCCGTCGAGCCGCCCGTCACGTCATTGATCGTGACGTCCTTGCTCCGCGTGACCTGGCCGCCTTCGACCCGCGCCGACACAGTCACCGTTCCGGGCGTCGTCGCCGTGAAGATCGTCGTGGCGACGCCGTCGGCGTTCGTCTGCACGACGCTGGATGAGAATCTTCCGCCCGTGTTGGGATCGGCGACCAGATAGACGGTCTTGTCCGCCAGCGGCTGGCCGTCGGCGTTGGTCACACTCACCTCAACAATGGCGGTCTCGTTGCGGTCGAGGGTCGACGGTGTGACCGTCATCCCTGCCACCACGGCGGCCGTGTCGGTCTTCACCGGGCCGCTGCAGCCGCCCAATCCCATCAAGAGCGCTCCACACACCGCCGCGGCGGCCGTCTGCCACACGCGCGCCCTCGGTGTGCTGCCAGTCATGGTTAACAGCATCTCCCCGCTCCTTTATGTATCCGGAATTGTTGGATCACGACCCTGTGATTTCCCATCCCGTTAACGATGCCCGACCGTGGCCCGCCCAGGGTCACCGTCGGCTGAACCCCACGAGTCGGCCCAAAGCCGACTCAGGTGGCATAAGCCCCTGCAATCAGGGGTTCTTAAGCATGTATCGACCTGCCGTGCCCGGAATTTAGCGGGAAGAACACCCTGAAATTGACGGCAGTCCCGCGGATTCCTCAGACTCGCCGACAGAATGAATCCTGAAGCAAGGTCAGCTTCACCGTGGAGGCCAGGCGTCCTCGCCTGGCCCTTACTGCGCCGGGCGAGGATTCATCCTAAAGGATTTATCCTGAAGGACGCCCGGCGTCCACAGATCAGCGTGTCAATTAAGTTAGCGCGTCTTATTGAGTCTCGTATAATCCAGTGACAGCGGGTCAAGAGAAGAGATTGGTGGCCCACAGCTTGCTGTGGGAGGATGGTTCGGGCAATCCCACCGCAAGCGGTGGGGCACCTGGCATGTCTCTATATTACGCGAGACTCAATAGGGCAGGGATGGGGACCTGCCCCGGGAAGGGAAACAGAAAGGGCCGGTCATTGACCGGCCCTTGGGGAAATCTCTTGTGCCACGGGCCTTCAGACCCGTGCGCCGAACATGCCCGCCTATGGACAGGAGGGTGTGGGCCCACCGCGGAAGGCCGCGTCGATCAACTTGATGACATCGACAATGTTGTAGGTGCCGTCGCAGTTGACGTCCACCCGGTCGGGCGGATTGGGCAGGGCCTGTCCACGGAAGACGTAGTTGACCTCGGCCACCACGTCCACGATGTCGAGCACGCCGTTGTAGTCGATGTCGCCGGGAGTCACCTTGACGTCCATTGTGCCGGAATGGAACACCGGTACGAAACTCACGACCGGCGAGATGAATTGCAGCACGTAGGGCTGACTTCCCAGACGGGCCGTGTCGACCTTGACCGGCGCACCGGGATTGGCGCCGGGCTGGACATGCAGCCAGACCCTGGCGATCGGACCTGACCCCGGCGCCAACGGCGGCGCCCCGTGTCCACTGCTGGTGTCTGCGCGCAGCCGGACGGCCATTTTGCCGACGCCGCGGTTGTCGTAGACGACCTGCTGATTCCCGAAGTAACTGGTTCGGCATCCAACCGTGGAGATGGAATCAAGCGTCGCTGTGCCTGGCACGTTGGAACATGCAATCGGCAGGATCATATCGCTAACCGCCTGATTGTTGGTGGCGGACAGCACGACATATCCCAGCGCATCCTGCGGGGCCTGGGCGTCGACGGCCGAGAGCGTCTCCGCCAATGCCACGACGTAATTCGTCTTCAGTTTGTAACCATTGCCGATGGCGGTCTGGGTGCTCAACGTGACGTTGTACAAGCCCGGATTGTATGTATGCAACGGGTTCTGCTCGGTGGAATTATCGCCGTCGCCGAAATCCCACGCCCACGTCGTCGGGGCGGTCCGCGAACTGTCGCTGAACTGGACCTGCAGCGGCGCCTGGCCGACCAATGGCGTCCCGGCGAAATTCGTCGAGGCCGGAATCGAGGTGGCGCTGTTGGCATTGATGCGCCCGGCGCCGAGTTGCCCGATGCGCGTGGGATTCTCCGCGTCAATGTTGTCCGCGGTGGATTCGATCAAGTCGAACACCTCCTGCCGGGTGAGCGCCGGATTCATCGACCGCAACAATCCCACCAGACCCACAACGTGCGGCGCCGCCATCGACGTGCCGTTGTAAATCGCGTACCCCGGCACATAATGGTTCGACACTGTGCTTATGATATTGGATCCCGGCGCGCAAATATCGACCGGCCCGCCGTAGTTGGAAAAACTCGATAACCCGTCACCGCTGTTGGTCGAGGCCACGCAGAGGACATCGGGCCGTAACTGCAAGTACCCAAACGATGTGTTGTTGCCACTATTGCCCGCTGCGGCCACGATAACCAAACCCGCGGCCACGGCATAATCCGTGGCGGCGTCTATACCGCCGTCGTTGGAGGACTCGAAACTGTAGTTGATCGCCACCGCGCCGTTGTCCGCGGCGTAGCGGAAGGCCTCCGCAACATAACTCATTTGGGTGACTCCGCCCTCCGTGCCGGCATTGTTATACGAATACCCCATGCGCAGGCACATGAGTCGGCAGCCGCGTTCCGTGATCGGGCTGAAACCCCCGGCGATCCCGGCCACTCCCACCCCATTGTTCGTCGTCGCCGCGATCGTCCCCCCGGTGTGCGTGCCATGCCCGTTGAAATCCTTGGGATCGTTGTCCTCCACGGAGCCGTCCTCACCGGGCCACACATTGCTGCCGGCGGAGACAAAATCCCAGCCGATGAGGTCATCGACGTACCCATTGCTGTCGTCGTCGATGCCGTTCATGTCCGCCGGATCCATGACGACGCCGTTGTGGTTCAAGTCCTCCCCCGGATTCACCCAGATGCTGTTGATCAAATCCTCGTGCCACCACAACTGGCCGGTATCGGTATCGGCGAGGATCGTTGTGGGCGAACCCACGGTGTTGTCCCATGCCTCCGGGCAGTCGATGTCGACGTCATTGAACTGGTTCAGGTCCCATTGTCCCACTCCCGGCGCACCAGGGAACATCGGATCATTCGGCGTGCGCATGATGTAGGCATAGGAATCGTATTCGACCTTGTCGACATTCGGATCGCTCTGGTAATCGGCGGCCGCCCGGTCCAGATCGACCGCCGGGTCGAAGTTCAACACATAATAGCCGTCCAGATCGGGGGCATTGCGCGGTACCTTGGTCGGCCGCATCGGCGGAAAGAGCGGGCGAAAATCCTTCAGGCCGTACCGCGTGTTGATTTGATCGACCGCGTCGATCCCCATGACGGCGCTGTTTTGGCGCGATTTGTCGCGGGACGGGCGTGACCCAGCTTTGAAATTGACGATCAGCCGCCCTAGGATTCGTAAGTCGCCGGTTGGATCGGGCGGGGAGTTGGGAATGACTCTGGCTTGGACCCCCGCCGTCCAGGAGAGACCAGCCACAAGTGCCAACAAAAAAACGTGGGACGTGAATCTGCGCATGGGCCCTCTCTGAAATCGGCAGTGAACTACGGTCAGTAAAACGATTAACTGGCGTCGCGCCGGTGAGGCGGCCCAACGCTGCCACGTCTGAGGGGACGACTCCTCGACCTAGCCTGATACAAAAGATACCACGCCCCGCTCGATTGTCAACTGTAAACGCAAGCGAAACAGCGTGTTTGCTTCTCAACGCCACATTGAAGGCGGGCTGGGCATGTCCGTGACGTCCGACCAACTCCGGCACCGGGCGGTGGAAACAAATAGGCAACGTTTTGCAATTTATCGTGGCAGTCCGGCCAAATCTGGACCCCCTTCCCATAGCTTTCTTAGACTCTCAAACAGATCGAATCCTGAAGGAAGACCGGTCTTAATGTGGAGGCCAGGCGTCCCCGCCCGGCCTTTGCTGCGCCGGGCAAGGGTACCCGGCGGCCACGCGTTTACGAGTCATTATGTTGGAGGGTCTTACTGCGAGCTTGTCAATCCTTCATCTGGCCCGGCGTTTGCATTCTCCCGTGGACCAATACGGGCTCCGTGTCCTCCCGATGGACATCGGAAAATCCCCCGAATTGCTTGAAATGGCAGTTGACACGATCCCCTCTAACATGTTAATTGGTCTTGGTTTGGTACCTTGGAACCGGATGAGAGTCGAAGGAGGAAATAGCGCACCTGCCTGATTGATTGTTTCACGCCCTTCGAATGTCGATCGGCGTGGGGACATCTGGAAAGTCTCGCCCCGCGGTGTCGGGGTTGGTGCGCATGCGACGACCGTTCTACATTCTGGCTCTGCTTGCCATCCTGCCTGTGCCGTCGGCCCATGCCGGCGGTTATGACGACTGCACCATTCTCGAACAATCATCCGCCGGAATAACGTTTTCCTATCGTCCCGGCTCCATCCGCTGGATGGAGAGTCCGGAAGGGGACTACCCCGTTGTCTCGCATGCCGCCATCGACAGAAGCCCAGGGTTGCCGCCCGTTCCCGGACGGGTCGTCTATGTCGCACTGCCTCCCGGCAGCCGCACCTTTGAGGCTCAGGTGATCTCGACGGGGGAGCCGATTCGCTCCCCGAACCCCGCTCTGGCGTCAGCCCGTCATCCGTCGTGGACGGCAGCGTCCGTCGGCTACCCCAATTCCCGGCTCTCGGTCGATCCCATCTTCACGATGCATGGGGTGCGCGTGGCGCGGCTGGTTCTGCATCCTCTCAAGATCGAGTCCGCGGGCGGCGATGTCATCCTCGCCACTGAGATGACCGTCCAGGTCCGATACGACCATGCCGCGACCGAAGGCGACGTCGGGTTTTCGCCCGACGCCCGCGATCCTTTCATCCCGGTGTTAAGTGAGGTCTTGATCAATCCCAAGCAGGGTTTGGCTTGGCAGGAGAGTGATAACCCGGAACGGACGGCCGCCGCTCAATCGCCCACGGACGCAAACCCCTTTGCTAATGCCGACCGCTGGTTTGCGATCCGGACACGCGGCGACGGCATCGTGGCATTCACCCCTTCGGATTTCTTCAGCGTTGGTGTCGACCCGGCCACGCTCGATCCCCGCCAATTTCGGCTATTCAGCGGTCCGGGGCGTCAGTTGTCCGACCGCGTCACCGATCCGCCTCCGGATTTCCACGCAGTCGCCATTCGGGTCGCGGGCGAAGCCGATGGCCACCTTGATGCCGGTGATGAAATGGATTTCTGGGCCGATGGTCTGAATCGCTGGGAGATCGACTCCACCGGGCGGTTGGCCGACGTCGTTCATCGCTACGATCGCGACAACGTTTACTGGCTGGCCGTCGACGGGGCCTTTCCCGACCCACCGAAGCGCATACAAACCCGTTCGGCGCCTCCCCAGGTCGGGGCTCTAGAAGTCTTCGCCGCCGCCGACCGTGTGCGCCGCGAGGATGAGCGGGTGCTGCGCGTCGGGACTTTGGGCTACACCGAGAATTACTACACGCGGTACGCCGGCAATAGTCCGCTGCCGCAGAAACTGGACTTTGCCACGATCAACCCCGAGCCCGGCGACCCGGCCCGCGTGGAAATCGCCAGCTGGGCGGGTTTTGCCGGACGCGACACCGCCCGTCTGGTGATCAATGACGCGCCCGTGCGCCCCGAGCAGGTCCTGCCCAGCGTGGCGGAAGACCGGACCACCCTGACGCGGTTTCGCCTCGCCCCCTACGATCCCGCGGCGGGGTACGTCCTCTCGTTTACCAATGTCGGCGCGACGAACTACTATCTTGATTATTATAGCATCGAATATACTCGTCGCCTCGATCTCTCCGGCGGGCCGCAGAAGTTTCCCGCTCCTGATTCGGGCGGCGCTCTGACGTTTGTGATCGCCAATGCCACCGACGCCGAAGTCTGGGACATCACCGATCCCGCGACTCCCGTGATACAAACCGACGTTGCCCGGCAGGGCAGCGTGCTGCGGTTCGGAGCCCAAGTGGCCGCCGGGGCGCGCCCGATCTATTTCGCCGCGCGGGCCACGCAGAAGCACCACCCCCAGAGCGTGCGTGTCGTAACGCCCGTCGATCTGCACACCCCAGGGTCGGCCGCCGATTACGTGGCCATCGGTCCCGAGGCATTCGAACCGGCGACGCGCGATTTCCTCGATTACCGGGCCGGTACCGACGGCCTGCGGACCCGGTATGTGTCCCTCGAGGACGTTTACGCCAGTTTCTCCCTGGGAATTTCCGACCCCGTGGCGATCCGGCGTTTTCTGGCCTATGCCTTTCGCCACTGGCCCCGCCCGGCGCCGGTCTATGCTCTCCTGGTTGGCGACGGGACCAATGATTTTCTCGACGTCACCGGCGCGCACTCGGTCAATTATGTTCCTCCCTACATCGTGCCGGACGACAATGCCGTGACCGACGAAAGTTACGTCTACTTCTCCGATCGGGCGGTTCTCGACGCCGACGCACGGGGATCGGACGATCCTTTTCCCGACATGCTCATCGGGCGCTGGCCGGTTAAGACGCAGGCGGACGTCGCCGACATCACCGCGAAGATCAAACGTTACGAGTCGGCCGACGACCTGGGCGACTGGCGGTCGCGGCTGATGCTGGTAGCGGACGACGAATACGGCGAACGTCCCAATTCCGTCCGCGAGAATTTTCACATCCGCGACGCCGAAGCGATTGCCCGCAACTCGATTCCGGCGCGCATCGACATCAACAAAATCTACCTGACCGAATATCCGTTCGATAATCCGGGCTGTACCGACCCGAATGCCACCGTCTGCACCAAGTCCGCCGCCCGCGACGCGATCGTCAGCGGGTTGAACGCCGGCGCCGTGGCCTTCGACTATCTCGGCCACGGCAACAAGGACCAGTTGGCGCACGAAAAAGTCTTTGATCGCACGACGGATCTGGGGCGGCTGACGAACGACCGTACGCCCACGGCGCTGCTCACGTTTTCCTGTTCCATCGGCTTCTTCGACGACCCCAACGGCGAGGGACTGTCCGAGGAGTTGCTGCGCATGCCGCAGGGCGGCGTGGTGGCCGCCGTGTCGGCGACCCGAGTGGCCGCGGCGCTGGCGAATGCCGAACTCAACGAGGAAGTCTTCGATCTATTGTTCAAGCGCGGCATGACGCGCATAGCCGCCGCCCTATATACGGGCAAACTCGTGCGCCAGTATTTTCCGTCGCTCTGTGGTTCGATTGCCCCCTGCACCGACCTGCCTTGCCCCTGCGAGAACGACCGGGGCTACATTCTTTTCGGCGATCCGGCGATGCGTCTGGGAATCCCGACCCAGCAAGTCCGTTTCACGAGCGTGGCGCCGGACAGTCTATCCGCCCTATCCCTGACACACGTGGAAGGCGACATCGTCGACACGTCGGGGAGCGTCCGGACCGACTTCGACGGATCGCTCTCGGTGATCGTCCGCGATGCCCCACGACACCGGATTCATCCGCTCGAAGACGTCCCGGCCATCGAGTACGATCTTCCCGGCGGGACGCTCTATCGCGGCCAGGTGGCGGTCGCGCACGGGCGCTTCGCCTTCGGCTTCATCGTGCCCAAAGACATCGCCTATGGGCAGCGCGGCGCCCGGATTCAGGGCCATGCGACGTCACCGTCGCAGATGGCGGGCGGAGCGATCGACTCCCTGCTTCTGGCCGGAACGTCCGCGACAGTCCTCGACACAACGGGGCCGGACGTCCACTTGGAGACCGCCGCCGGCGAGCCGGTCGTCGATGGCTTCCGACTGGCCGCGAACGTCGGACTGGTCGCCATCGTGCATGACACCTCCGGTGTCAATCTGACCGGGGCGCCGGGGCATCGACTGCTCGTGTCGCTGGCCGGGCAGGACCATCCCCTCGTTGATTTGACCGACAATTTTGTGTATGATGCCGGCGCCGCGGACCAGGGACGGGCACGATTCGGGCTGGAGGGGGTCGGACATGGACCTTTGCGCCTCCTGATCAAGGCATGGGACAACGCCAACAATTCGAGCGTTCTGGCGGTCGATCTCGAAATCACCGATCCGCAAGAGGCCGGACAATTTCAACTGACCGAATTCCTCAACTACCCCAACCCCTTCCGGGATCAAACTCATTTCTACTTCCGGGCCACCCGCGCCGTTACCGAGGCGACCATTCGCATCTTCACCCTCGCGGGGCATTTGATCTGGGAGGCGAACGGGGTGAAGGACGGCGACTTGGCTTGGGACGGACGTGACGCTGTTGGGGACGCCGTCGCCAACGGCGTCTACTTGGCCCAAATCGAGGCCAAAGGGGAGATCCTCTCACCTGAGGGGGACAAGGCCGATCATACAGCGTATAAGGAGATCAAGCTGGTGGTTTCGCGGTGAACACTCTGGACATGCGAACGATGCCAAAGGACCGGGCGCGTGGTCACGCAATGACGGAGCACCTGGACCACGGCAGAACCGGATTGAAAGGGACGAAGACAATGGAACGAATGAAGACACTGCTGTCAGTCGCCGCTCTTGTGCTGTTGCTCTTGATCGGGGCCGCACCGGCGCATGCCCAAGTCAACGCGGGTGTGCTCTTCTTGCGCATCGCCGCCGGGGCGCGCGCCGCGGGAATGGGCGAGGCCTTTGTCGCCATCGACAATGACGCCACGGCCACACACTGGAACCCGGCTGGCTTGGGGGCCTACCCGCTCAACAGCGAGTGGAGCGAACACCCGCTTTTTTCCAAAGGGACGGTGCTCGATGCCGTGGCCCTCAAGAACGGGCTCCCGTACACGGATTTTTCCGGCTACGATCTTTGGATTCTCACCGATCAGGGACTTCTGGTCTTTCGTCCCGGCGTGCATGACAAACTCGCTGCCTCCGTCGAGTTGCCGACCACCGATGTCGGCTCCGTCGGTGCAGCCATTCGCCGGTATGCGCCGTTCCTGACGGAGGACGACGCCGATGCCATCGCCCGACAATCCACTGGTGCCAAAGTGAGGATCCCGCAGGCCGAGATGGAGGCCTTGCTGGCCCGCGTCTCATCCTCAATCCCACCCGACTATCGCGACCGGACGATTGTGGAAAACGTCGCGCGGGATTTCCGCGCCGCTTATTTCGAAGGGCGGCTGGAGTCGGACCGCCTCGCGGACGTGCGCGCCGCGCTGGGGGCGCTGCCGGACTCCGGAGCGGCCGATATCGTTCTTCTGGATCGGGCCCGTTTCACGATGGAACACACGATTTCGCAGGTGATCCCGAACGAGATTCGCGTGAATCTCGCCGATCTGATTCATCCCCCCATCCGGGCCATCGCCTGCGACGGTGACAACTTGTACGTGGCGGCGCGCGACGGCCTGCTCGTGTTTGATGGGGATCGTTGGGATCTCCTGCCGCCGCCGGCCGGGAGCGACTGGGCGACGACGGGCGTCAACGCGCTGGCCGTCACCAGCGGACGCCGTGTCTGGGCCGGAACCGATGCCGGGCTGTGGTTGCGGAACGCCGGGCAATGGCAGAAAATGGGTGAAGCGGAAGGCCTGCCGTCGGAACGCGTGACCAAGATCGCCTTCGCCAACTCCAAATCGGGCTGGGTCCTGACGGACGCCGGGCTGGCCTACTATGATGGCGCCCACTTCTCGGCCAATGCCAAAGTCACGGCCAACATTGGCGACTCTCTGGCTGGCATCGTCCGCCGCTTTGTGGACAATGAGGACGCCGTCACAATCGCCGCCGCCGTCGAGACCGTCCGCAAGGCGAATAACGTGAAAGCGGATTTCGTCCCCGAGGCCGGCAGCGAAATCAACGTGCCCTATCAACTGGGCATCCGTGGTCAGATCACGACCCTCGCGATGGATTCGTACGATCGTCTCTGGGTCGGCACCACCGTAGGCGCGTTGCGTTTCTCCAAGGGGCACTGGTCTTCCTTCGGCTACGAGCCGCTTGTGGTGCCCCAGGCCACGACCGCTGCGGCGCTCGCGGAATCCCGGCTCGGGAGCCGGGCCACGCCCGAGCGCCTCGAACGTTTGGCCGGCTACATTACGGCGTACAACAATCTCGCGGAGGGACAGATCGAAGCCGGCCGCCAGGTCTACGTGTATCGCAATCCGGCCGGTTCCCAAGTCCTCGACATGGCCGGCCACGGTGACCAACTGTTCGTCGCCACGGAAGTCGGCCAACTTGAGGTCAAATCGGGGGAGTGGGCGCGGTACTATCACAATGGTCTGGATCAGGATCAGGTCCGAGCCATCGTCTCCGAGGGGTCGGATGTCTGGTTCGTGACCGACAACCGCGTCATCGTCTACCAGCATCCCCACAAGGAACTGAGTCTCATGCACGCCAACTGGCTGCCGGAATTCAACCTCGACTTGTACTATGAGTACTTCAGCTACGTGACGAATGTCGAGGGGATCGGTACCCTGGGTGGCGCGATCACCTTTCTGTCGTACGGCGAGATTCCGCGGACCGATGAACGCGGCGGCTCCCTCAACAGCTTCCATTCCTTTGACGGGGCCTTTGCGCTCTCGTACGGGACCCGGATCAACCCGCACCTCGCCGCCGGGATGACGGCCAAGATCATCTACTCGCGACTGGCGGATCAAGGGGCCGGATCGGAAATCGGCTCCGGCAGCGCCACGGCGTTTGCCATGGACGCCGGATTTCTTTATCGCACCCCCTGGCGGCGATTGACGCTGGGCGGGGCGCTCACCAACGTCGGACCCAACATCTCCTACATCGATGCCCAGCAGTCCGACCCTTTGCCGCGCAATCTGGCGCTCGGCCTGGCGTATCGGGTTTTGAGTTCGCCCTACAACAAGCTCACGTTGATCGGCGAGCTCAACAAGGAGGTTGTCAGTCTGAAGGGCGGCGGAACCTCGGAGTTGAAGCAGGTCGTCTACAACGGCGGCCTGGAGTACTGGTACGCTTCGTACTTCGCGGCGCGCGCCGGGTACATTTATGATCAAACCGGCCACATCAAGACGCTCACCGTGGGCGCGGGCTTGTCCTATCAACGGTTGCAGATGGATTTTGCCTACATTCCCGCCTCAAAGGACCTGCCGTTGGCCAATACGCTGCGCGTCAGCATGACGGGACGGTTTTAGCGTGCCGCGTTCGCACGGGAATGTCGTATTGCACCACCACGCTGGGTGGCCGGAAGTGACTCTGATCGTGTGCCTCCTCACCGCCGTGAACGCGGGCGCGAGCACAGCCCAGTTCGATGCCCAGGCCCACTTGCTTCGTTATGATCACTCCGCCCTCGTGGTGCAGCCGTCTTCATCTTCGCGCCTGCCAAGAGAGCAGGCGGCCTTCCAGCCGTCAGAACGCAATATCCTGAGACGCCAGCGCCAATCGCCATGGGGAACGCCGTTGGCAACGGGGCTGAATGAGCCGATCGAGTTGCGAGTCCTGGGGATTCGCGTCGCGTTCCCCCTCGAGTCGCCCGATGACCCCAACACCACGGGTGATGGCCGCTTCGACCTGCGGGACACTCTCACGTATTTTCAGGCGAACGGCCACAATTTCGACAGTTCTCCTCACAATCGTAGTTTCTTCGAGGCGCACTTTCGCGCCCTCGACCGCTTTTGGAACACCGCGTCGAACAATCGGATCAGTCTGGTTTGGAGCGTGTATCCCCACGCTCAGGACAGTGTCTACGAACTGCCCAAGCCGATGCGATATTATGGCCGCCAAAGACCGGCGGACTCGGGAGTGGTGTTCGGTTTGCGCGAGTTCGTGCATGATGCCGTGTTCGCGGCCTCCGCGGATCCGTCGATCCGCTTTTCCAACTATGAAGCCGTCTTCATCTTCCACGCCGGGTCGGACCGTCAGTCCGACGTCGCCACCGACACGCCGGACGATCTCTTCTCGGCCTTCTTCCGCGTCGGCACTCTTTCCCTCTCGCGTCCGACAGCGGCGGGAGTGAAAGCCGATTCTCTGAGCGAAGTCATCATCATGCCGGAGACGATGATCCAGGACGGACGTATTGCGGTGATGAATGCGGTCATGGCCCATGAATTCGGCCACCAACTGGGGCTGGTCGATCTGTATGACACGTACAATTTTTCCACCCAAGTCGGTAATTTCAGTCTGATGGACAACAACGCCGCCGACGTCGGCGTCCAGGCCGACGTCGCCGGGCACACGCGCATCGTCTTCGGCGCGCTGCCGGTTTTTCCCGACGCCTGGTCGCGCTACTACCTGGGCTTCGCGGAGGCCGAGACGGTCACGAGCGCGCAGAACGTCTCGATCTGGGCCGCCGAAGAGGAGGAACTCCCGCCGGTCAATGTCCAGTTATGGAAAGTGCCGATTTCATCGACCGAATACTATCTGATCGAGAACCGGCTGTTTGATCTGGACGGAGACACTTCCGCGGCGTTGCGGCTGGACTCGACGACCAACGTCGTCTTGGGCCCGGCCAACCCGCGATCGCGTGAATTGAACCGCGAATACGATTTCCTCCTGCCGGGCAGCGGTCTCTTGATCTGGCACGTCGACGAGGGCGTGGCCGCGCTCGATTACGTCAAGAGTGATGATATCCCCGATAACTTCCTGGCCAACACGCTGCAATGGGACCATAAACGGCGGTTTCTGCAGCTGTTCGAAGCGGACGGTTTGGCGCAATTGGGTTCCAGCGGTATCTTCAGTTTCTACACCGGCTCGTATTATGACTATTACTTCCGACCCAACAACATTGCCCTGACCGCCACGTCGAATCCACCCGCGCTCTCCAACAGCGGCGGCCCGTCCGGCATTCGCATCACCAACATATCGTTCTTGGGCAAGACCATGACCTGCGACGTCGCCACCAGCGGCACACGTCCCGGTTTTCCAATCTACGCCGGGATGGAGCCGTCTGAGGCGGGTGCTCCGATCGTCACCGACGTGGCGTTTTCCCAGGTGGGCGGCTGGGGTAAACCGGGCGACGGCAGCCCGGATGTGTTTTGCGGATACCGGAATTACGTATTGGGAACGCGAGCGGACGGCACACCGCTAACCGGACCCGATATTCTCGACACGGCACTCTTCTACGACACGTCCGCCGTGGTGCGGACGATTCGTCCGGTCGCCATCGCCGCCCAGGGCGAACGCTGGGTTTCGCCGCCTTTGATCTACAACATCGACCGCGAGACCAGCGTGCTCATTGAGGTGTCCCGAACCGGAAGTGTCTACGTCTGGCAAATGATCGACCGCAACGGCGACAGTCTGTTCGATCTGTTGTTCAAGAGGGAAACATCGGCGCCTCCCTCCGGTCCGCCGATCCTCTGGGACCACGCCGGGGCCACCACCCTGAAGGACCTCTTCGTCCCAACGAGTGATCTCTCGTACAATACGTTCAATCTCATTGATGGCTCGCAGACATCGCACTCAGTGACCGGCGTCATCACCGGCGCCGCCGGACGGGGGCCACAGGAGACGGTCATCACCTACCAGCGCGAGAGTACCTGGCTGGCGTCGCAGACCGATCACCCGGATCGAGAGATAAATCTCGGTGCAGATTCGCTCCTGTCGCCGGTGCTCGGTGATCTGGACCGCGATGGGCACATGGATGTCGTGATCGTCAGCGTAACCGGCCGCTTATGGGTGCTGAGCGACACGATGACGGTCCCGCCGGGATTTCCGGTGGAAATGGGTGTTCACCCGTCGGGTTCGCCGGTGCTGGCCGACTTGGACCGCGACGGTTATCTCGACATCATCATTCCCGCCGGTGGCCAAATCCATGCCATCGCCCGGAACGGTTCGCCTCTGACAAACTTCCCGGTTGCCATCGGGCCCGTCAATGCCCCTGATACAGACGCCGTCACACCCGTCGTCGGCGATTTGGGAGACGTCAATGTCCTTGGCCTCCTGACGGGAGGGGAGAAGCGCGTTCTCCGAGCGGTCGCCGGCGATGGCCGGTTTTTGGATGCGGCCGAACGGCCCATTGGCGGATCGATCACCTCCTCAGCGGCGTGGGCCTACGACTCGGTCGCTCATCAGGCCGTTGTCTATGCGCGCGGGACCGATGGATTTCTCTACTCGTTTGATGCGCCCGCGCCATCGGCACCGATCGCCGCGGCCATCTGGCCGATGAGCCGGCACGATGCCGGTCAGACGGCGACACTCCCCTCGACCGACTGGGAGCCGATTCGACCTGACAATGTCTTCTTTGCGCCGGAGCGGGCCTATGTGTACCCCAATCCGGCGCGCGATGCCGCCATCGTGCGCTACTGGTTGGGCGCCAACGCCGCCGTATCGATCCGGATTTACGATCTCGCGGGCAATCTGATCACGCAAGCTCCCGGGCCCGGCGCGGGAGGGCTCTACAACGAATGGACTTGGTCTTGCGCCGAGGTGGCCTCGGGGGTTTACTATGCCCGCCTCGATGTCACCCCACAGGGGGGCGGGGGCACCCAGACGGTGTTCTGCAAGATGGCGGTGGTGCAATGACCGGTCCGGCAACCTTTCGTGCCCTCATGCCCCGGTTCGACTGAAGGAGGACGACGGAGTGAAACGACATCATCACAAGAGCCCACGTCTCGGATTTTTCGTCATGATCGCGTTCTACGCCGTGGCGGCATCCGGGCTTGCTACGGCCTCCGAATCGAAGGCCCCGCCCGGCCTGCGAATTCCACCGGCACCGGCGCTCTTGGCGAAGGTGGCTCCGGCTCCCATTCTTTACGCCGACGCTGACTCCGGCAAGGGCGCACCGGTCGACGTCTATGGCTTCAAGCGCAAGAGCCCCGGACGGGCGTTTCTGCAGTCGTTCCTGCTTCCCGGCTGGGGGCAGGTCTACAACCAGAGCGCCATCTGGAAACCCGTCGCCTTCGTTGGTCTGGAAGCGGCCGGATGGTTCGGCGTCTCCCATTTCCATTCGCAGGGGAAAACTAAGGAGAGGGAGTACAAGACGTACGCCGATCAGCACTGGGATAGCGCGAGCTATTTCAATGGTCTCTATCATGTATACTACCTATCGCATTACAGGCTTCCTTATCCCGATTACGACAACCGCTGGATGGACACGTTGAAATGGATCGATGCCGCTTTGGGTGACCACACCTGGTCGCACCACGCCTATTTCAAGGACAAGACCACGCCGGTGCCGCCGGATGAGCACTACGAGAACATCGGGAAGTACAACCAATTCGCCTTCGGCTGGGATGATTTTCCCAAGCCCGGTGATGACGCCTTCCCGGACAGCACCGGGGACATCGCGCGTATCAACTACCAATCCCCGCACCGTCTGCACTACCTCGACATGCGTGATAAATCCAACAAACAATACAAACTGGCGTCCACGATCCTCGTTTTGACCATCGGCAATCATTTGCTGTCGGCATTCGAAGCAGCCATCGGCGCCCGACGGTACAATCGCGGACAGGATCAGTTCGGGACGATCGAACCCCACATGCAATTATCCCGCGCCCCGAGCGGCGGGGGCCTGATGACGACCGTGATGGTCGCCTATCGATTCTGATGGAGTGCCTGACCACGAACGCGTTGGCCCACTATTCGACTGCCGCGACGCTCGCGTCGATCCTGATCATGGCGACGGCGATCCCGGCGCATGGGCTGACCGACTCCTATACGGCATTGCGTCTGCGACAGGCAGAATCCCGGCTCGTGGAGCTGCCAAGGACGTCCCTCTTGGACGAACGCCCCGCGTCGCTGTTCCACCTGGCCCAGGGCGGCGAATTTGGACGAGAAGACAGGGATAGAATCAACGTCACGCGCGCGGCTGTCGCTTCGCTGCTCCTGCCGGGTGCAGGGCAATGGTATGCGGGCGCCAGGACCAAATCGGGCTTTTTCCTGGCCGGAGAGGCCGCCGTGTGGACCATGTTCGATTACTTCCACACGGTCGGCAATATCAAACACGACGACTACCGCGACTTCGCGGTTGTGCACGCCGGCATCGATCCCGACGGCAAGGGCGATGATTTCTACCGCACCATCACGTTCTACGATTCGCGGGAGGATTACAACGACGCCGGCCGGCTGGTGGCGCCGGGACGCCCCTTCTATGAGGACACGCCGTATTGGGACTGGCAGTGGGATTCCCCCGCGTCAATGCAACGCTACCGGACGATCCGCAATCAGAGCAACGAAGCCCATAATCGCGCCAAGTTCGTCCTCGGGGCGGCGGTGCTCCATCGCCTCGTGTCCGCGGTCGACGCCTGGCGAACCGCCCGCTCCGTGAACCACAAGGCGCGGATGGAGACCGGGGAGTGGAAGGTGCGCTTCAAAGGTCGGCCGGATTTCAATCGCCCGTCGCTCATGGTTCTCCTCACCCGGCAACTCTGACCTGACTCACAGCGTTCGCAAACGGCGACAGGATGTCAGACTCGGGCCGCAATTCCCTGTTCGCCGCTGACTCCCGGGCGCTCCCGCGCGGCACCCAGAAGACTCTTGCGGTGACGATGGCTGCAGTTCTGGCAGCCATCGGCTGCGTCGATACCCGCATAGACATTCCGGGCAGGGTGCAGGCCGGAACCGAATTCGTCATCGTTGATGTCATTGACTCCGCTTCCGTTCAGGACGTAGTCGACCGGGACGCAGGCCCAGGGAGCACGATTTCTCCCCGCCCGTTTGCGCCGGCATCGTTCGCCCTGTTGCAATCCGGATCGCTCGTGGTCGCGGATCGTGTCCGATCACGAATCCTGACCATTCCCCGTCCGGACCTGGCGGCTGGCCAGTCGGCGTCGTCGGGCCGTCTGCAAACGTCCGTGGCTGGCCTGCGCGACCCACGCTGCCTGCGGGTGAACCTGTTCGGCAACGTCTTCGTGTGTGACGCTGATCGCCGGCGAGTCGCCGTCTTCGACGCGCAACTACGGGAAGGCCCGCCGCTGATCATACCATTCGAATCGATGGGACTGGTCGTTGGCCGTTTGTCGGGTCTTGCCGTCGGCGCCTACGGCGATCTTTATGTGGCGGATGAAACCAACGCGCTCGTCTATCACTTTGACTCCGGCGGGGGTTTCATGGCATCGCTTGGCGGCGGCGCCGCCGCGGGGTGGGGGCGCCTGGTCCGCCCCGCCGGATTGGCGATTGCTCCGGATGGTTCGCAACTGTTTATCTGCGATCCGGGAGCCGGCCACGTGGCCGTCTTCGACTCTGAGGGAAAACCCCTGCGCCTCTTCGGCGGCAACGATCTGAAGGATCCGCGCGCCATCGCGACCGATCGGCGGGGCCAGTGCTACGTGGCCGATCCACAGGGCAAGAGTATCTGCGTGTATTCCGGTTCGGGCACTCTGTCGCGCACGATTACGGCCGCGTCCGTTGGCATCCCGGACTGGATCCCCTGTGATCTGGCCCTGTCGGATTCCACTCTCTGGGTCGCCGATGAGGCGTTTGGGCGGATTCTTATGATTCGCGTGCGCGACACCGCGTCGCGGTGAGGGCCGTGGCCGTGCAACATGCCATTCGTTGCGCCGAACTCCGGCATCGTGTGGTCAGACTCACGCTACTTGCCGGCACCGCATTATCTGTTCTTTTGACTCCGATGCGCGTGCGGGCCGCGCCGTCCCCGGTCGTTACGGACAGCGTTGTTCTTCTTGGCAATGGTTCTGGAGAGCAGCGCTGGATTTCGGGGTACCCGATCATCATCGGTTCGGAAATCGTGCGGCAGGGAGGCAGCCGACTGCAACCGGGCACTGACTATGTCATCGACTATAATTATGGCCGCCTTCGTCTGCCCCGGGCGTTCGGCCCGGCCGACACGATTCTGGTGACATTTCAATGCCTGAACCTGGTCGTGCCGACACGCCTGTCGGTGGTCGATCAGTCACGTCCTGGGACCGCCCGTCCGGCGAACGGTTCTGCCGATGCTGATGCCGGGTTGATCCCCGTGTCGTACGTGACTCCCATCCCTCTGTCCGCGCCACGATCGCAGAGTCTCAAGGCCGCCCCACCGTCGCAGATCCGCTGGCAGGGCTTCAAATCCTTCGCCGTGACAACGTCGAATAGTGCATCGGCCGACTGGTCGCAGCGGCTGGAACTGGCCGTCGACGGTGAACTTGCACCGGGGTTGCACTTGAACGCAGCCGTAACCGACCGCTCGCTGGCCAGTGCCGATCCGCGCGCCAGCGGCGTCGATGGGTCGCGCCTGGGCTCACTCGACCGTCTCTTCGTCGAAGCGGGTTCCGATCACTTCCACGGTCGATGGGGGGAGATGGTCTTGGACCAATCCCACGGCACACTCTCAGGTCGGCGCAGCTCGGGATTATCGGCGGACTGGTGGCGGCATGGTCAACGGCTGGGCGCCGTCTTCGCCCGCCCTCAGGGTGAATGGGCCAGACGCCGGATCGACCTGCGTGCCGGGGAGTCCGGGCCGTATCCACTGTCCGAATCGATGGGAATTACCAACGTCGTGGCGCGATCCACGACCGCCTGGCTCGATGGACAGCGCCTTGTCGAAGGTCCAGATCAGGACTACACGCTCGATCCCGGCCGGGGCACGGTCACACTGTCGCCCCGCTTGCCGGTGCGCGACCGATCCGCTCTCATCATCGAATACCAGCGCGCCCTGGATGACTATCAGAGGACAATTGCTGGCTCCAACTGGTCTTGGTCTGACTCCGCCCGGGCGCGCGCCAACGCGCTCTCCGTCAGCTGGGAGGGGGATGACCCCCGGTCGGGGCTGTTTGGAGCTCTGACCGCCGAGCAGATAGCACAACTGGCTATTGATGCCGATGGACGTGTGACGGTCCCCGGCGACGAGGTCGTCGGCGATCATCAGGGCGACTATCGACTCGATATCGGACCGAATGGTGATTCCTTGTTTGTCTATGTCGGTCCCGGCAACGGCGCCCGCCGGGTGCGCTTCGAGTGGGTGGGCCAAAGTCAGGGGCGCTACCGGC
>JACQFV010000126.1 GCA_016199865.1 Candidatus Zixiibacteriota bacterium
AACCCCACTTCCTCATACACCCTCCTTTAGGTGGTTTAGATTCCCGTTTTCGACTTCAGTCCCCTGATCCCCAATCGGGATCGGCGGGAGTAAAATGCCCCCCTTGCTTTCTGTCAAGGGTTGAATTATCAAGCGCTTAGAAAAGTATGGCGGGCCAAGAGGCGGGTCATTATGACATAAGTCGTTAAATGGGAGTAAATTACACCAGTTGCCGTGACGCTGCATCGGCAATGCGCCGAAAAAAAGTGGCGAGAAATCAGGATGAAACTGCGAGGAAGCCACGATAGGTTGATGATCGCGGCGCTAATGCCACTACAGGAGGGAAATGACGACCCCAGCCCGCAACTCCCACCAATTGGTGTTGGATTTGTCCACCAGCGGGCCGTTCCGGTCCTGAGTAAACGTCTGGCTGGTCCCGTCGTGATAAATCCGAAGTTCCTTACGCCCGGCTCCTTTGGTCGACAGACGACGGTACCGGGTCTCGACAGACAAGCCGAGCCACCGCCCCACGTCGATGATCGAACCAACGCCGACGGTCACGCCGAATTTGGTATCAATCGTGTTTTCGAATCTGGCAACCTGGGGATGTAGAGGGGATTCAATAATCCCCTTGGGCCGACCCATACCCGCCCCGAATATGAAATAGGGGCGCCAGTGAGCGTAGGCCCCCGCGGGAAACCCGCGCAGCCACAGCTGTGCCATGGTGACCGAAGTGTGCGCGTCCTTGGGGTTGTATCGGAGGACGGTCGAGTCCGAGTCAAAATCCAGATCAAACCGCGCAAAATCGAGACCGATCCCCACTGTCACGAATTGGCTCGCTGAATACCCGGCCTCGAAACCGGCATCAAATCCGGCTTTTTGGCCGGCCATCGATTTGGAGGGATCGGGGTCGACATGCGTCTCGGCAAATCGGCCCGTCGGGAAAGCCACGGCACCGGAGGGCCAGAGGAGGAACGGCTTGCTGTGATTGGGTGGTTGGGCGCCCGCCCCATGGGCCAGCAAACAGGCAACCGACACGCCGATGCCAACACAACGAGCACCACTCCACCATGTCATTCTGAAACGGCCCGCTCTCCGAGCGGGCCGGTGAGGAATCTCTATAGGAAACAAGCTGGAATCACGCCGGCTATAGAGATGCTTCGCTTCGTCCCGTCCGCCAGTGGCGGACGGGATTCGCTCAGCATGACATTGAAGATGGCTCTCGGACACTTCAGATCTCCTCACCGCGGCAGGGGAAACTTAGAGCTTCTAACACGATGAGACTCCCGGCACTCACGAAGACAGTGCACGCCGCCCGCCCTCGGGCGGCGAGACGCCAGGCGAGGGCGCCTGGCGTGCACAGTCGGTTTCTTTGAGCCATTTTGCCAGCAGCTCTCACTCCTCCGCCGCCTTCTTGGCGGCCTTGGCCTCTTCGATCACCTTGGCGGCAATCTCGCGCGGCACTTCGGCGTAGTGGGAGAATGTGCGGCTGTAAGTGCCGCGGCCCTGTGTCAGAGAACGCAGAATCGTAGAATACTTGTAGAGCTCGGCCAGGGGGGCGTGGGCCCGGATCGTCTCCCATTTGCCCACGGGCTCCATGCCCAGAATCTTGCCGCGGCGGCTGGACATGTCGCCCATGACGTCGCCGGTGTAATCGTCGGGGACACGAATCTGGACTTCATAGATCGGTTCGAGCATGACCGGGCGGCATTTCAGGAAGCCCTCACGGAATCCCATCAGCCCGGCGATCTTGAAGGCCATATCGGAAGAATCGACGTCGTGATACGAGCCATAATAGACGGCCGCCGCCATGTCCACCACCGGGTGGCCGGAGAGGCCGCCCTCCAGCATCGCTTCGACCACGCCCTTTTCCACCGACGGGATGAATTTTGAAGGGATGACGCCGCCTTTGATTTCGTCGACGAACTCGAATCCTTCGCCGCGCTTCCGGGGTTCCAGACGCAGGAGAACATGCCCATACTGGCCCCGTCCGCCGGTCTGCTTCTTGTGCTTGTACTCCACTTCCGTCGTGGCCGTGATCGTCTCGCGGTAGGGAATGCGCGGCTTTTCCAGCGTCACTTCGACGCCAAAACGCTTCTTCAACTTGCTGATGATGACGTCGAAGTGCAATTCCCCCTGGCCATAGAGAATGGTCTGATGGATGTCGGAGAGGACCTTGTGGGTGAAGGTCGGATCCTCTTCGTGCAGGCGGGCCAGGCCCGTCCCCATCTTTTCATCATCCCCCTTGGCGGCGGCTTTGGCGGCCATGTCGAAGATCGGAGCGGGGAATTGGATGGGCGGCAGAAGGATCTTGGACTTGCGGTCGGAGAGTGTGTCGCCGGTGTGGGTTGACTTGAGTTTGACGATACCGCCCATATCGCCGGCACCCAGAACCCCGATTTCCGCCCTCTGCTTGCCATTCAAGACATAGATCGTGCCGATGCGTTCGGTTTCACCGCGTGTCGTGTTGACGGCCTCCTCGCCCGCTTTGAGATGGCCGGAGAAGACACGGATCAGGGACAATTCGCCGACATGCGGCTCGGCGACCGTCTTGAAAACGAGGGCGCAGAGCGGATGGGCGGGATTGGGCGCTCGCGTCACGGCAGTGTTGGAGTCAGGATCAGTCCCCGTGACAGGCGGACGCGCCGCCGGCGCGGGGCAGAAGTGCTCGATGAATTCCAAGAGCAGCCGGACACCTGCCGCCGTGGTCGCTGCCCCGCAGAGCACCGGAAAGACTTTGCCGGACGCGACGACCGCGGCCAGTCCTTGCTGCAATTCGTCGTCAGAGAGGTCCCCCGCGGCGAAGAATTTCTCCATCAGGGCATCACTGGCCTCGGCGGCGGCTTCGACCAAGGACGCGCGCGCCGTGGTCGCGGCGGCCCGCAGATCATCGGGGATCGGCTGTTCGGTGGGATTGCCCGTGGCGTCGAACTTGTACCCCTTCATGCGCACCAGATCGATGATTCCCTTGAATTCGGCCGCCTGCCCGATCGGCCATTGCACCGGCACCGCGCGCACGCCATAGCGATCCGTCAGAGCCGCGAGGGCCTTGGCGAAGTCGGCATGTTCCTTGTCCATCTTGTTGACAAAGAAGACGCGCGGCAACTCCCCCTCATCGAGGGCCTGGAGAACGTGTTCGGCGCCGACTTCCAGCCCCGCCGGGGCGTTGAGAAGACACACGACCGTGTCCACCACGCGCAGGGCGCTGGCGACCTCGCCGTAGAAATCGGCGTAGCCGGGCGTGTCGACCAGATTGAATTTCTTCCCCTTCAGTTCGGCATGGGCTAAAGCCAGGGACACCGACATGCGGCGGTGCACTTCTTCGTCGGAGTAATCGGTGGTGGTGTTCCCCTCTTCGATTCGTCCCATGCGGTTGACGGCGCCGCACGAGAAGAGCATGGCCTCGCACAGGGAGGTTTTCCCGGTGCCGCCATGTCCCAAGAGGCCGACATTGCGGATGTTGTCGATGGAGAATTCCTTCACGTTGGTCTCCTTGGGCCTGAGGGTCGTTCAGGCGAAAGGCCAAGATACCGGGGTCTGCCGATCAGGTCAACCCCAGGCACAACCCCCTGCAATCGGCGCTTGACACACGTACGCCGTGGAATATATTACGCCTGGACGTTGCCAGCCCGCCCCGGATCTACATGATCGTCAACGCAATTCCTCGGCGGGTGCACCAAGACCGAATTCCCCCTTGGCGTAAGGGGATACACATCCACAACTGATTGCGGAGGTACCATGCGTTCGTGCACACGTTTTGCCAATATGGTGGTCTGCTGCCTGATCGGAATGCTTTTGCCCTCCGAGGCACACGCCGCCGTGCCGCAGCTTATCACCTTTCAGGGGATTTTGAAAAACGGCTCCGGCAATCCGGTGGCCAACGGGTCCTATTCCGTCATGTTCAAAATCTACGACGCCCCGACCGTGGGCAACGTGCTCTGGATGGAGACACAATCGGTGACCACCAACAGCGGCCTTTTTACCACTCTTTTGGGGAGTATCACCGCCATTCCGGATACTATCTTCAACGACAGTTCCCGGTATTTGGAAATCAAGGTGGCCGCCGACCCGCCGATGACTCCCCGGCAGAAATTATCCTCGGTCGGCTACAGCTATGTTTCTTCCCAGTGGACCTCCGCTGCGCAAGACCTTTTTCGCCTGAATGGTAATGTTGGCATCGGAACTTCTGCTCCCGGCGCCAAACTCGATGTCGTCGCCTCTAACCCGTACCCGTTAGCTGTTTCCGCCACGGGCGTCACCCTCGGCGTTTCCGCCACGGGCAGCCAGGGCGGCGTTTTCGGCGCGGGCTTCGGCTCATCCCCTTCCACTGCATACGGTTGCTACGGTGGGGGTACAAACTCATCATCCGGCGACGCCATTGGTGGGTGGTTTGATGGCTCCTCCACCAGCGGCACCGGTTACGGCGTTTCCGCTACGGGCGGCGCGTACGGCGGGTACTTTACAGGCACCGGTGGAGGAAGCTACGGCGTTCGCGCTACGGGCGATTATTACGGCGTTTCCGCTACGGGTGGCACGTTCGGCGTTTCCGCCACGGGCAGCGGCTCATCCTTTTCCCCCGTATACGGTTGCGACGGTAGTGGTACAAACTCGTATTTCGGCGACGCCTACGGCGGGTTTTTTACCGGCTCCTCCACCCTCGGCACCGGCTACGGCGTTTACGGTAGGGGCAACTATTATGGCGTTCGCGGCGAGGGTGGCCCGTTCGGCGTTTCCGGCGTGGGCAGCTACGACGGCGTATTCGGCTCGGGCAGCGAGGACGGCGTTCGCGGCGTGGGCGACACGTACGGCGTTTATGGCACCAGCCCCAGCGGCTACGGCGTTTTCGGCTACAGCAGTTCTCACACTGGCGTTGTTGGCGATGGCAACCAGTATGGAGTATATGGTGTGGCGCACGTTGACAACGGCATCGGTGTCTGGGGCAACAACGGCGGGAACGCCGCGACGTATGCCGGCTATTTCGATGGAAAGGTTTACGTGTCAGGTCTTCTGACCAAGGCTGGCGGCGGTTTCAAAATCGACCATCCACTTGAACCGGCCAACAAATACCTCTACCACTCCTTTGTCGAATCGCCGGACATGAAAAACATCTACGACGGCGTAGTTACCATCGATGCAAAGGGAGAAGCCATTGTAACTTTGCCGGATTGGTTTGGGGCTGTGAACAAAGATTTTCGCTACCAGCTAACCGCCATTGGAGCTCCAGGACCCAATCTCTACGTCGCCCAAGAAGTTTCCGGCAACCAATTCCGTATAGCCGGAGGAACGCCCGCTACGAAGGTCTCCTGGCAGGTTACCGGCATTCGGCAGGATGCCTGGGCCAATGCCCACCGCATTCAAGTGGAAGTAGAAAAACCAGCCGCCGAGCGGGGCAAATACCTGCATCCCACAGAACTCGGTTTGTCCGAAACCCTCGGGATGAACTATGAAGAGACACAAAAAATGGAAGCGGAACGCAAGCAACAGGAAGAACAACAAGCCAAGATGGAGCAAGAGCGTTTGCGCCCCGGCGTAAAAACTACGGAGAATTCAGTAAGCCGCACACCCAAATGAAACAGGGGTGAATCCCTCTGCCTTCACCGTCGACGCGGTGGTGGGACTGCCCTTAACAGG
>JACQFV010000036.1 GCA_016199865.1 Candidatus Zixiibacteriota bacterium
TCCTCGTGCTGCGCGACGATGGTGATCCCCAGACGCGACTCGATCTCGGCGAATCGTTCTTTCAGAGTGGCGAAGTCGACGGTGCAGGATGTCATGTCCACGATCATGATCATCGAGAAGAACTCCTGCAGGATCTTCTGCGTGATGTCGGCGATGTCGCAGTTGTGTTCGGCCAGCACGTTGGTCAATGCCGCCGCCACGCCGGGACGGTTCTTTCCGAAGGCGGCGACGATCACCCGCGTGCCCTCGTGCTCCGCGCGCTCCAATTCGGGATGGACCGTGCCGGATGGCCGCGACGACAAAGGGACAGTCGATGGATGCGGCTCATCAGCATGTGGCCGTCGCGGCGCCGTTCCCGGCGTCGTGAGGGCATCGGGCGCGCCAGCCGACCTCACGCCCGCCGCGGCTTTGGTGATCGCCTCGACGTCGTGCTGGCCCTGTAACTGGGCGCGTACGGCCCCGATGATTTTCTGGATGTCTTCGTCGGAGAGTGGCATGTCGTCAGTCCCGTTGGGTCATCTGGTGACAGAATTGACGTGAGGGCTTGCCCGGTTCGACTTCATCCCGCTGTGTGCCCCGTGGTCATCGAGAAGAAGGAGTGTCCAACCGGGCATCGATGTTGTCGATGATCGCCACGACCGCCGCTTCGATCGAAGCGTTTTCATCGCCGATTGCCAGACGGGCCGCGCGGCCATACGCCACCATGACCCGTTCCCCCACCCCGGCCCCCAGAATGTCGGCTGCGACGACCACCGAAGTGTTCGGCGCCTTATCAAGATTCTCCGGTCGGATCAACAGAAACCGCAGCGACTGCAGATTGGCCACCTTCTTGGTGGACCAGAGTTGCCCGACGACCGTGCCGATGAACATGGGCTAATCCCTTATCGCCGATCCGCGCCGCGCCGAGCGTCCGCTTCAAGCAACAGGCGCGCCAACAGGTCCTTGTCGGCACGGGCCAGATCGCGCCCGCTGATCTGGACGTCGCCGCGGCGGCGCGCCAGACGACGTAACGCCGCCACGGTCATCGAGGCATAACCGTGACCGGTCATGGTACGCGGCGCTCCCGATTCACGCGTCGTAGAAACAGGCGGACGAAGCGGAGATTGTCTCGGAGCCGGTGCACTGGGCGGATTGCCGCGTTTCTTGGGTCCAAGCGCGCGGGTCGGATGATCGAGAATGGCGTCGAGGCCGGAGTCCGGGCGCGGAATGACGACATGCGAGAGAAGTTGCCCGACCTTTTGGCAAGCCGCAACACCCGCCTCGACCGCCGCCTGCACCGCCCCCAGCTCACCCTCGATATGCACGGTCACGAGGGCGCCATCCGTCACTTCGGACTGGACCAACCGCACGGCCGCCGCCTTGGCTGCGGCATCCGCGGCCTCAATGGCCCCGATCAGGCCGACCGTCTCAATCAACCCCAGTGCCTGCCGTTCCATAGGATGACCCGGCCACACAACGAATCCCGGGCCGGCAATATAGACCCGCCCGACTGCCCAGTCTACGGCATTGTCGTGGCCACACAGGGCTCGGTAAAGGGCCTGAGTGCGACGGCTCAGGATTTGGGACGGAGGACGAGGATTCGTTCGATTCCCGCCAGGTCGCGATGGAATTCGGGCGGTGACCAGCCGGGAATCTCCGCGACCATTTGCCTGATCTCACCCGCCTGACCATAGCCGATTTCGCAGACCAGCGAGCCATCCGGACGCAGTATAGGCAGTGAATCTCGGATGAGTTCTGCGATGATCTCGGTACCCGCCGGGCCGGCGAAGAGGGCAATTTCGGGTTCATGTTCATTCACTGACCGTTCGAGGTTCGGATCGCCGGGAGCAATGTATGGTGGATTGCTCACGATCATGTCAACCTCAAGGCCCGGGCGAAAGAGGGACAGGGTCCGCCCCTCCAGGAACTGCACGCGATCTTCGAGACTGAGCCGGGCACAGTTGGTGCGCGCCAATGCCAGCGCCGTCGCGCTGACATCGGTGGCGATCAGGCGAAGGTCCGGGCGCTGATGCGCCAGGGCCAGCGCGATGTTCCCAGAGCCGGTGCCGACGTCGATCACCAGAGGATGCACTCCGGGCGATGGTGACGGTAGAGTTCGCAAAGCAAGTTCAACCAGTTCCTCGGTCTCCGGCCGGGGGATCAGGGCACGCTCGTCGCAGAGGATGTCCACACCATGAAATTCGACGTGTCCGACCACATAGGCCAAGGGTCGCCCGGTCAGCCGTTGCGCAACAAGATCGTCCAATCGCGCCGCCTGATCGGCGCCCAGTTGCTCAAGATGTCGCAATGTCAGTTCGGTCGGTCCGCCACCGGCGACTTCGCCCACCAACTGGTTGGCTTCCTGCGAGGCCAAGTCACCGGAAATCGGCCGAAGGCGCACCGAAATCTCGCGGCGCCACTCACCGATTGTCTTGGGAGAACGGGTCAGAGCGCCGTCCTGTGCCGACGCCGCCAGATCGTCAGGACATCGGCACATTCCATGGGGAGTAACTGATCGGAATGCGAGGTTTCGGGCAAACGTGGCTCGGGCACGGGCGGCTTTGACAGTCTGGAATTGTAGCGGGGCGGTCTGAACCTCAACAGGCCCGATCCTACCAAGGCCAGAGCGACAATCGAGAGGAATTTTCGACGCTCCATCGCGCCTTTGTCATGCGGCGACCAGCCGCTGCCCGGATTCGGCCAGACGCCGTTTGCGATCATCGGCGCGCAGGGCGTCGATGATCCCGTCGAGTTCGCCGTTGATGACGCCATCCAGATTCTGCACGGTCAACCCGATGCGATGGTCGGTGACGCGATTTTGGGGGAAATTATACGTCCGGATTTTGGCGGAGCGATCGCCCGTGGATACCATCTGACGGCGCTCCGCGGCCAGTTTGGCGTCGCGTTCCGTCTGGGCGGCATCCAGAAGGCGCGCCCGCAGCACCTTCATCGCCTTATTCTTGTTCTTCAACTGCGATTTCTCGTCCTGGCATTGCACTACTGTCCCGGTGGGAACATGCGTGATGCGCACCGCCGAATCGGTCGTATTGACCGACTGCCCTCCGGGTCCCGACGAACGGAAGACGTCGACCCGCAGGTCCTCTTGGCGGATGGCGATTTCGATCTCTTCGGCTTCGGGGAGCACCGCCACGGTGGCCGCCGAGGTGTGAATGCGCCCCGAGGCCTCGGTCGCCGGCACCCGTTGCACCCGATGCACCCCCGATTCGAATTTCAGCGTGCCGTAGACGTTCTCCCCTTCCACGGCGAAGGCCACTTCCTTGAACCCGCCGACGCCGGTGGCATTGGAACCCAGCATTTCGACCTTCCAGCCGCGCCGTTCGGTGAAACGCAGGTACATGCGCAGCAAATCCGCCGCGAAGAGCGCCGCCTCTTCCCCGCCCGTGCCGGCGCGAATTTCGACAATCGCCGAGAGCGCCGCCCGATCGGTTTCGAGCCGCTTGAGGTCCTCTCGCGCCAGTTCGGTGAGTTCCTCGTCTTCACCCGCTTCGATCAGGCGCTGGTTGTCGGCGATGTCCGTTTCCATCTTGCGATACGCCTCGCCCACGGAGATGATTTCGG
>JACQFV010000128.1 GCA_016199865.1 Candidatus Zixiibacteriota bacterium
AACACATTCGGATGTCTCTACTTCGAGTTGTACGAAGCCGATCTCGCTTACCCAAACTTCGTGCCCGCCCTGCAGCGCTGGCATGACAGTTTGAACACGCTGGCGCGGGTCGGCGGCGTTGATCCATGCCCCTGCGCGTGCCCCTGTCACGCCGATCCGCGGTGCGACAGCGTCGTTTCCGATGTTCTGGATGTGACCAACACGGTCAATGTCGCCTTTCGCGGTTCTCCGGCGATGATCGATCCGGGCTGTCCACGTGACCGCACCGACGTCGACTGCACCGGCGCCACCGACGTGCTGGACGTGACGAGAGTGGTCGACGTCGCCTTTCGCGGAGCCGACGCCGCAGTGAAGTATTGTGATCCGTGCGCACAGATTCTGTCCGCCGCGTCACACTGAGAGGATGCCCGTTTCCTGTATCGACCGGGCGATGGTCATCGATATGAACCTTCAACCGCAAACCTGCATGGGAGATACAAATGCCCGGACAACGACCCTCACCCACTGAACACCGCGTTATCATCGTGGCCGCGACCATTGCGGCGCTTCTGCTGACCGTGATCCCGTACGGGATGGCAATGGCTGCTGATTATGTCCTTGTCAGCGCCGTGCTAGCGCCCATGGCGGCGCAAGGCGTGTCCACGCGACAAGTCTCAGTCAACTATTCCAACGCGCTCGGCACGTTCAACCCCTACATTTTCGGGACGGTGGCCGGCCCTTACTACGACGCAGCGGGATATCCGTTGACCCAGGCCGCCGGCTTCAAGCTGGTCGAAGTTGGCATGAACATCCCGGTGCCGGCCAACCCCAACGATCCCGCACAATACGACTTCAGCGCGCTCGACCAGCAGGTTTCGGCTGTGCTCGGCATCGAGGCGGAGCCGATGATCGTGTTTTCGCGATCTACCAAGCCGCCCGATCTCGGGATCTACGCGACGTACGCGCAGAACGTTGCCAAGCATCTCACGCAGGGCTGGGGCAGCGGCTATTTCTGGAATGTCAGCGCCTTTCGTTTCGCCAACGAGCCTGACAACGCTGGCTTCTGGACCGGGACGCAGACGGAGTTCTTCCAGACCTACGCGGCCTGGGCGCTGGCCATGAAGGCTGTGAGCCCTGCCTTCATTCTCGATGCTCCCGCCTTGATGAACGCCCACGGAACCACTGGTCCAAACAGCCTCAGCACCTGGGTCACCGGCTTTCTCTCTTACTGTCAGACGAACGGCGTCCCGGTGGACTACTTCTCGATCCACGCCTATGCACCGGTTCCCTACTTCTCCTTCTACGATGATTTCCGCCTGGTGCAGGCCGAGCTGCAAAAATATCCGGGCCTCAGCCCGCTGTACGGCGCTCCGCGTCTTGCCAACGATGAATGGAACACTCTGGTCGGTGATTTGTGGAGTGGTTCCTATCATTCACAGTTCGACACGGCGTGGGTGGCCGCCCACAACATCACCGCGCTCATCAACATGGTTGAGCAAGGGCTTCAACTTTCAATTCGTTACGGCGGCACCTTCAACGGCGGCACGGGCGGCTGCCACGATTTCCCCCTGACCGACTGCAACGGCGCGGGCAAGCCGCCCTACTACGCCTTCAAAGGATTTAACCGGCTCTCCGGCGGCACCCGCCTGTTCTCGACGGGCACCGACCACATGAACTTCGCGGCCATGGCCGGAAAAGGCGCCGATGAGGTTACGGTTGTGCTGTCCAACTACGATGTGGCAAGATACCTGAACCAATACGAGACGGCTGGCAGTCCCGCTTGGGCAACGTACAACGTGTATGTTTCCCTCTTCGGCACACCGGCTGTCTACGATTCCTTCGAGCTGGCTCTCACCAACCTGCCCTGGACGGCCTCGGACATCCTCACCTTCCAGCGCTACGTGGTGGATGACCAGCAGCAACTGGCGCTGGTGGAGACGCGGACCCTCAGCGGCAGCAACGCCCTCACCTTCACGAACGCCATGCCGGCCCCGTCCGTACAGGTGGTCCGGCTGTACCGGTCGGCGGCGTCCTTATTGCCGCCGGTGTACATCACCGTGGTCAGCCACAATGAGGAACCCGGAACAGGCCGCCCTGATTACACGGCCGACGTCAACTACTACCTGGCCAACCGGAAACTGGTCAGGCAACTGGCGGAAACGATCACGAGTCGCGGAGGGAAGTACAACTTCCAATCCGACTGGAACTACCTCAAGGCGGTGGCGATGTTTGACACCGGCGCGGTCACGGCCAACACGAACGGCAAGAACATCGTGCGCTGGATGAAAGAGGATTTGGGAGTCGAGGTCGATCCGCACGCACACGAGACGCAATACAACTACGCGGACGTGGCGTATCTCATCGGTCAACTCGGCGTGACCCCCTCGAAGAACGTCGGGGGCTTTCTGTATGACCCGCCGGACAATCCGCAGGGCTGGGAGAAACATGAGGCCGGCATTTCCGGCGTGATGTATCCATCGTATTTCTGGCGCGCGGACAATCTCTGGGGAGCAGCCACTTATCTGCACCTGGGGAGCGATGATGCATCGTCGGGCATGTGGCGTCCGAAAGACCGGTACAATTTCTACGTCGATGATACGACAAAGCACCTCGACTATATCGGCGGCGGATGCGGCGCCCTGACAGGGCTGGTGCAACTGGTGGACGATATTCAGACGGGGAAGGCGCCATCCGACGGGTTTTACACGGCAAATCTGTTCATGGTCCAAGACTGGATGGACTCGGCGAGCATCGCGCTGCTCGGCGCATCCATCGATTCGCTGGCGCCATCGGTGGCGCAGGGGCGCATCCAGTGGTCCACCCTGTCACAGACGGCGACTACATGGAAGGCCCAGCACGCAGCGAAGGCGTCGCGATATACCTGTGACACATCGAGCACGCCACCGGCGACGTACCAGATCGAAACAATCGAAACATGGGTCACCGCGCCCAACGGGAATCTGATCTACGCGCGCATTATTCGGCCCGTAGCCGCCCTCTACCCGGGTCAGCGCTTCCCTGCACTCATTGCCATTCCGGGCGGCACCGGTCCGGGCGCCCCGCTCGCCGACAATCCCGGATATCGCGACCTGGCCGCGAGCGGCTTTGTGGTCGTGGTCTTCAATCCGGAGGGACGGGGCAACGGCCTGCCCGGCAACCTGCTCAGCCAGGGTGTCGAGGACTGCAACGGTTTTGTGCATCAGGATGACTTGAAAGCGATCATCGAGTATACCGCCGGGCTGTCCGATGTGGATTCAACCAACATCGGCGTGGAAACAGCGTCCTTCGGCATTGCCATCGGAGCCGGGACCTTGGGACGCTACCCCACCCTGCCGGTCGCGTATCTGGTCGATCAGGAGGGTCCCCACGACAACCGGGTGATCACATTCTATGACGCGGGGCACGAGGTGGCGGTATGCGGGCATTGGAGCACGGTAACCGATCCCTCGCCGGCGAATGTCGCATTTTGGAATGAACGGGAGGCGGTGCGTTACATCGGCAACTTCCGCGCCCGTTACCTGCGCATGCAGGCGCAAGACGATCATGCGCAAGATTCCGGGTACTACCGTCACACCATTGAGATGATCAACGCCGCCACCAACACCGCCTACGGGGGCGCGGGCGGCGACTGCTGGACACGGGTGAACGGCAGCGACATCGGCAATCCGATCAACAAGACCTATCCCCTGCCCGATACCGCGGGTTACCCCCAATGGGTAGCCGGCCGTCTATCGGACCACCCGGGATTGAATCTTACTTACATCAAAGAGATGGCCGCGTTGGCCGCGACCGGCGGGTGCGGCTGCACCTGCCATGCCGATCCCCAATGCGACGGACAAACAGACATTCTCGACGTCATCCAGACCGTCAATGTCGCCTTTCGCGGCCAGCCGGCCATCACCGATCCGGGATCTACCAAGGAACGAACCGATACCGATTGCAGCGGCGCGACCGATGTGGTCGACGTCGTCAAGATCGTCAATGTCGCCTTCCGCGCCGCCGACCCGGCGGGCGAATTTTGCAATCCCTGCCCCGCGGCAGTCGCCCGATGACGCCGACGCCGCTTCGTTTACAGCGTCAGCCGCCCCACCAAGTCGCCGACGCGCGCGATCTGGTGTTCTTGCATGTAATCACGCAGTTCCTCGGCGACACGGATCGCCGCATCGGGATGGCGGAACGTCGCTGTACCGACCTGAACGGCTTGGGCGCCGACGAGGAGGAATTCCGCGGCATCGGTTCCCGACATGATGCCGCCGATGCCGATCACCGGAATCTTCACGGCGCGCGCGATCTTGTAGACCGCCGCCAACGCGACTGGTTTGATCGCCGGACCGGAGAGGCCGCCGGTGACATTGGCGAGCCGGGGTTTAAACGTATTGTGGTTGACCGCCATGCCGACCAAGGTGTTGATCGCCGAGATGGCATCGGCGCCATGATCGGCCGCGGCCCGCGCCAGTGAGGCGATATCATTGGTATTCGGGGTGAGTTTGACGATCAGTGGGATGCGTGTCGCGGCGCGGACCTTCGCCGTGCATTCGCCCACCCACATCGGATCGGAACCCTGATCGATCCCGCGCGCCACGTTCGGACAGGAGAGATTCAGTTCCAAGAGGTCGATTCCCGCTTCATCCGAGAGGCGCTTGGCCAGTTGCACATATTCATCTTGATCATCGCCGACGATGTTGACGACGACACGAGTCGGCATGCGCCGCAAGCGCGGCAGTTCATCGGTGATGAAGGCTTCGATACCCTTATTTTGCAGCCCGATCGCATTGAGCATCCCGCCCGTGGTCTCGACCGTGCGCGGATAGGGATGGCCGGGTCGCGGTTGCAGCGATACGGACTTGGTCACCATCGCGCCCAAACGCTTGGGATCGCACCAGGATTCGATCTCCTCACCGACTCCGGCCGTGCCCGAAGCGGTCCAGACCGGCGTGGCGAACTCGACGCCCGCGATGGTGATGGTCAAATCAGTCTTGATTGTGCTCTTCGGCATGGCGTTGTCCCGTAAACTCAACGGATGCAAGTTCAACTGTCATTCTGAGCCCCACCGCTCTCGGGCGGGGCGAAGAATCTCTATTGGCTTCCCGTCTGCTGGAGATGGAATCCTATAAAGATCCTTCGCCCCTCGCCCGCTGAGGCGTGCGAGGGACTCAGGATGACATTGAATCTTGTCTGACGAGGATCTTCGCATCGCTTCAGAACGCAATGGACGCCGCATTGAATACCGGGCCGTCGCGGCAGACCCGGTGGTAGGTTTCGTAACCGGATGTGTCACGGCCGCGCACCACGCAACCCATGCATACGCCGAATCCGCACGGCATTGACCGCTCCAGCGACAATTCGCAGGGAATCCTCTGGTTTGCGCACAACACCGCCAGCGCCGCCAGCATCGGCTCCGGCCCGCAGCCATAGACATGGGCTTTGCCGGGAGTGACGTCACCGGCGACGATCATGGCGCTCAGCAGGTCGACGACGGTGCCGCGGAATCCACGCGAGCCATCATCCGTGGCCCAGCGAACATCCAGCGTCTTGGATGACAGTCCAAAGGGAACAACGGCCTGCGACTTGCGGCGATTCCCCAGAAGCATGATCGGTCGCGGCGATTCTTGCCTCCGAGAGGTTCCCGACAGCAATTCCTCGGCGAACAGCCGGAGCGGCGCCATACCCAGCCCCCCCGCGACCAGAATGGGCGTGCAATCGGCGGGCAGCGGGGTGAAGCGATTCCCCAGCGGTCCCAGAGCATCGATCGCCGTTCCGGCGGGCTGACGGGCAAGGGCTCCGGTGCCCTTACCCAGCACTTGATACAGAATATCAAATGTCCCCTGCTTCGGATCGGTGGCATAGACTGAGAAGGCGCGACGGAATAAAAGATCCGGGCCGGGAAGCAGGTGGACAAACTGCCCCGCCTGCGTCCGGCGGGCGATGACCGGCTCAGCAAAGCGCTGCTGCAGAATGTTGGGACCGACTTGGCGGGTCGAGACCAGTGTCGCGGTCCGCGCCCGGAGCTTTCCTGCAGGAGCGGGCTGTTTCATCAGTGGATGTATTGCTGAAGCGGATCATACTGCTGGGCGGGTGGCGTGACCTTGATCTCGTATCGGTACCAGACGTTCCCCAGCGATTCCGGCGGGATCGAATCCGCCCAGAATGTAGTCAACTTGAGAGCCCGCTCGGTTGCGGCGTTGATGTCTGCAGAGGGTGAAGGTTTGATCAAGTCATAGCGTGAGATCTGCCCGGAAAAGTCGATCAGGATTTGGTAGACAACAATATGCTCCTTGAGATTGACCTCTGAGGTGGGCCAGACAAATGTGCCGACCAACTTGGGCCGCGGCGCCAGTGGGAGACGTTTCTGCACCGCCGTGTCGGCTTTGGGTCCCTTGACGGCCGTCGAGTCCTTCCCCGCGGCACCCGCCGGTTTCACCGGTGGCGGGGCGGCGCGTTTCTTGGGTCGCGCCACCGTCGTCGTCAGCCGGTCGTTGGCCGCCTGCGCGACCTCGCTGAGCGGATAGTTGGCGGTGATCGCCTGATAGGCCCAAATCACCGACGAGTCCCCCGCGGCAAAATACCGGTCGGTGAGGACGGCGACCGCGTACTCCGCGTGCGGCACCAGGCGTGAATGCGGATACTTCTGAATGAAACCCTTAAAGGCCGCCAATGCCTGCTTCGGATTCTTCCCGGCCAAGTACAGATCCTCCGCACGTTGGTATTCCACGGCCGGATATCCCGTATCGGCCGGGGTTCCCTGGAGACCCAAGATCGCAATCGCGTCGCCGGCGTAATCCGTGTTGGGGTACTCATCGAGAATCCGGTGCAATCGCCGGTCGGCTTCCATCGAGTCTTTCAAGTCACTCCGGTACACCTCTGCGGATGCCAACAGGGCGTGGGCGGCAAAGGGACTGCCGCTAAAGCGCTGGACCATGTCGTCGTACTCCACAATCGCTGATTCCGGCGCCGCCAGATCGAAGCGGTACAATTCCGCCAGTTCGATCTGAGTCGTCGCCGCGCTCTGTATATCCTTAAATTCCGTCTGACGTTCTTCCCGGGCGGCCTTCAGCGCTTCCTGCTCCTGCAGGTAGGCGCTGTCCACTGTCGGAGCCGTGATCAGGGGGAGACCGGCCGGAGTCGGCGGGCCCAGGAGGTTCCCCTCCCCAAACGCATAGAGATCAGCCGGCGACGGCGGACCCAAGAGGGAATCGCCCCCCTCCACGAGCGATCTCCAAACCGCATCCGGAAGCAAGATGGCATGCCTCGGATCCAGACTGCTGTCGGCCATGCTGGTGGGGGGGCCAAATGCTTCGGGCGGTAAGTTCTTCATCGAGTCTGCCGACGCCGTCGCCAGTTCCTCTGGAGTCGGCGGGCCGAATCCCAGAGGGGCGGAATCACTTGGGGCCGGTGGCCCGAACGTGCCCTCCGCCAGTTTCCCGGTGCTGTCTTCCGGAGCCGCGGGGCCGTAGGTCAGCGTGTCCGCACCGGCGACCCCTGAGGTATCGGTCGATGGCAGAATGTCGTCGGGCGGTCGATCTGCCGCCGTCGAGTAGGTGACGACTCGTTCCCAACGCGGCAGCGAAGCGGGATCATACGGGACGCTGGCGGCTGCGCGTGCCGCCGATGCCTTGGCGAGTTCGGAGCGGCCCAGTTCCTTGCGGAAGTTCTCCAACTTGGAAATGTTGCTCGACCGCGTCAGCGCCTGCCGGGCTAAATCCCCCTGAGCGTACTCCTGCCGCGACTGCTCATACAGGTCCTTGGCGGCGACAATGTCATTGTCGTTGAACTGCTTGATCTCCGCCATCCGGAAGCATGCCTCCGCCGACCAGGTCGTTTTCTCGAGGGCGGCTTCAATTTGCTCGTATTGCCGCACGGCCCCGGCCACGTCACCCACCTCCTTCAGTCCCCGTGCCAGAAGCAGACGAATCGTCCCGATCGAGTCGTAGTAGGCGCTGCTGTCGGCCATGGCGCGGAATATGGCGATTCCCGAATCGTCCTGGCCGGCTTCATAGCATGCCAGCCCGATCCCCGTGAGCGCCTGGTAACGCACGTGCGGATCGTCATGGGTGGTGAGGGGGTGGTAGAGTGCGATCGCATCCTGTGGCCGCTTGAGGCGACGCAGCATATCGCCGGCACGCAGACGCGATTCCCGGCTCCGGTCAGACTTGGGGTAGTCCTCGAGAATCGCCTGAAACGATGCCGCGGCCGAATCCGGGGCGCCGTGATCGGCGAAGTACAAGCCGCGTTGGTAGATGGCCTCCGCCCGCCATTCGGGCTTGCGCGCCGACGCCGCCAGTTCGGTGAAGGCGCGAAAAGCCGACTGCTCGTCGCCCAGCGAGGTGCGGCATCGGGCCAGGTACAACTGCGACTCCTCGACGAATTCGGACTGGGGGTGGGTCGCGAGCAGTTCGCGGAAGGCCGCCTCCGACTTCGTGAAATTCTCGATTCGGAAATACGATACGCCGATCATGAACAGGGCATCGTCGTGGTACTTGCTCTTGGGATGTTTTTGGACGACTTTCGCGGCTTTGGTGATGGCATCCTCGTAGAACTGCTTGTTGGCGCTGATTCCGCCGTGTCCTTGGTCGGCCTTCTTGTTTTGTTTCTCGGCGTTGTTGAATGTCCGCCGGGCGTTGTAGAAAGTGTTGAAGTAGACGCATCCCGTCAGGGTCGAGGTGATGACCCCGATGGCCAGGCATAAACCGACAGTCCGCCTCGACATCCGGGTGGAGGGCGATTGTCTCATGACGCCGACGCCAGGTGGTTCGATACTCTCTGGATCAACTGTTCTCATCGGCCGAGTGGCAATGTGTCGGTGGCCGGTCGAGGCGCCACCTGCGCTTGGAACGTGAATCTCCCAGCCATCTGGTTTGCCATCTCTCAGGGAGCGGTTACGGCAATCCCCAGCCGTTCGTTGATGGGTAGCAGGATGGTGCCGGCGGGCCCCCGGAGAACCACATCAAAGATATCGGACTGTTCACTCGGCTCAGGATTGATCTCCACCAGGAAGGCGCCGCTCGCTTAAGCTGCCTGTGCGAGACGCGCGGCCGGAAAGACCGTTCCCCAGGTACCCACTGACACAACGGCGCTCGCGTTGCGGACCTCCGCCTCCGCCTCTTCTAAGATGCCATCGGGCAAAAGTTCCCCGAACCGCACGAGGGGGAAGAATGAGCCCGCCGTTCGCCGCGGTGATTCCAGCCCCGTGAACGCCGTCAACGATTCCGCCTGAGCCAATGCCCTCGGCGACCCGTTGGGAATCTGCCAGTCGGTCACGGCTGGAATATAGGGAGCCGTTGGGGCGAATCCAATCATACCTCTCACCCATTGGGACTCCTCACGGCCGGTTCTGTGATGGACAGATGGGCGCGCCGAAGCGTAATTGTCCCGGCAGAACTTCGGGGGACGTGTAGAAACGTACGGGAGGATTGCTAAGAGCTGTGAAGACATTGGCATTCTGGACGGCGCTGATCCCGATTCTCCTCTCTGCCCCTTCGAGCGTCGGGGCCATTTCTGCACCGCCTGATGGATTTCCAGCGTCGCCATCCCGACTGACCTCGACGGTTGCGGGAGATTCGCTGGCCCAGCCGTCCGGCGTCGCTCACGAACCTGATGGCAGCCCGGTCGAACCCCATCGATTCCTCGATTCTCCCACGGGGGCGCTCTTGCGATCTGTCGTTTTCCCCGGTTGGGGGCAATGGTCGAACGGCAAGAAACAGAAGGCCGTGGTCTATGCCGGGATCGAAAGTTACTTCGGCGCCAAAGCCCTCATCTGGCGTCACCGTGCCCGGGAGTCGGTCAGCTTCGCGACCTTCAGCCACGCCCGCGAGCGCCGCAATTATTTTTACTGGATCACGGGGTTGACCATTTTTGTTTCCATGTTTGATGCCTACTCCGACCGGTATCTTCTGACCTTGGAACGGACGAGGGATCGGGGGGACGAGTACTGGGGGGGACAGCCACGCTCCGTGTTGCCGGAGCCAGGCAACGGGTGGTGGCTGGCACTGGCTTGGCGCTTTTAGCCCGGACAAGAAGGCCCAACAAATTGGGGACCGTTGCCGGGGAGCCCGTGTTCCGGCTCATCGTTCCCGTGCTTGGCACGTATAAACCCCCATGCACCCGAGCTTCTTGGCATGCCATCGATGACTTTTGCCAAACCCATGACCAGATGCCCCCGATGGCGACGGCTGGTGACCGCCGTTGTCTTCGGAATCGTCACCATGTCGGTCGGCATCACCCCGGCCGTTGCCGACATGCTGCTCATCCCCATGGACCTGACACAAACCAACCATCTGAAGGCCTATGGTGTGGCCTTCCACTGCCTGACCCGCGGCATCAAGGTCGAGTGGCTCTTGAATTATCGGGGCGGGTCATTTCTGATCCCGATCTATCCGGAGATCGTCGATACCTGCGACATCCGGGGCGTTTCATACCAGAAAGTCAACGATGGCGACATCGCCGACATCCGGGCCAAGATCGAGAACGAGAACATGGAATCAGTCATCCTCGAAAAGGCCCCGGCCGTCGCGGTCTACGTGCCCCCGACCAATGAACCGTGGGATGACGCGGTCACGCTGGCTTTGACCTATGCCCAGATTGAGTACAAGACCCTCTGGGACGAAGAGGTGCTCTCCGATGCCCTGAGCCATTACGACTGGCTCCATCTGCACCACGAGGATTTCACCGGGCAATACGGCAAGTTCTACGGTTCATACCGCAACGAGCTGTGGTACCGTCAGGATCAGCAATCGTGCGAAGAGACGGCGCACAAATTGGGATTCCGCAAAGTGTCCGAGGAGAAGGGGGCCGTGGCCTTGGCGATCAAGGATTATGTCTCCCACGGTGGATTTCTGTTTGCCATGTGCTCGGCGCCCGAAACGCTCGACATCGCCTTGGCCGCGTCGTCCGTTGACATCGTGCCTACGCCGTTCGACGGCGATCCCCCGGACCCGGACTGTGAAAGCAAACTGGATTACAGCCGCACCATGGCTTTCACCGGTTTTACCGTCTCCTTGGATCCGTTCGAGTACGCCCACTCGGACATCGACACGACGCCCGACCGCGTCTCATCGCGCTTTGGCCCCGATGGCGACTATTTTACGTTGTTTGAGTTTTCGGCAAAACTCGATCCTGTGCCGACCATGCTGGTGCAATGCCACGTGGACGTCGTCGATGGCTTCATGGGCCAGACCACGGCATTCCGCAAGTCACTGGTCAAGAAGTACGTGACCATCTTGGGCGAAAACGAAGGACACAATGAAATTCGCTACCTCCACGGAAATCTGGACAAGGGGACATTTACTTTTATGGGCGGGCACGACCCGGAGGATTACCAACACCTGATTTATGATCCGCCCACCGATCTGTCGCTGCACAAGAATTCGCCCGGTTACCGATTGATACTCAACAACGTGCTGTTTCCGGCGGCGCGGAAAAAGGAGCGCAAGACGTAGGGCAGGTGTGGGCCTGGTCGAGCGGGCGTCCTGATCAGGTGAGGGCGACCAGCTGGCCGATTGCGGCAGAGGTTCTTGAAAAGAATGCTTGCGCTGTGCATTGGGGACGTTATATTGGCCGTGCATGTGGTGCGATGAGTTCGATTTGAGTCTTCGTTGACGTGCGGGCTTACGGCGCTGAACCCGGGGGGGACGTCGGCGCCAACTGCGACTGACCATACGCGACAGATCCGCCGAACGGATCTTGTGACCGTCTGATGGCGGTACCTGTTTCGGCGGCGCCTCGGAGGGCGGAACCTCCGAACGATCTCGGTGTTGAAGCAGTAGAGAGCTGCGGCGATCGTATCGCGGTGGTTGCCGCACTGTGGCGGCCCTGCTGTCGCGGAAAGGACCATCCGGGCATGAAGCCAATCACGATCATCGTCGACAACCTGATGCAGGCCTCGCCGGTCGTGTGTCTCCTCCAGTCACGGGGTGTCCAGGTCAACAGCGCCAATCTGACGGCCGGGCATTACGTGATCACCGGACAATGCGTGATTCTTCAGATTTCCGCCGAAGAATTCGGTCAATGGACGGCGGAGAAGACCGTCTTCCGCCGCATCACCGACTTCAAGAAGGCGGTCGCCGAGCCGGTGGTCATCATCGAAGGGCAAAGGTCCGCCGGCGCCAAACCTGTCTCCAATGGCGCTCTGCGCGGGGCGTTGGCCTTTCTGGCGGTGCACAACCGCGTGCCCGTGCTCTTCGCCGCCGATGAGAATGAGACCGCCGATCTGATCTTTGCGATGGCCAATCAGGTGCAGAACGGCATGGGATTGAGCGCCGTCATGCCGCCCGTGATCGCCGACGAGGTCGAGCCATCCGTCGAAAGCTCCGGCGACAACGGCGGCGGGCACATAGAAGACATGGCCGAACTTCCCGAGCAAATCGTGCGGATGCTTCCCCTGGTCGGGCCGGTCACGGCCAAGTCGTTGCTGAAACGCTTCGGCAGTCTGCGCGGCGTCTTTTCGGCCAGCGATAAGGACCTCACCAAAATCGACGGCATCGGACCGAAGAAGGCCAAGAAAATCGCCGCGTTCCTCGCGGGACGCGGCGTGCATTAACCGTCCGTAACAATCCGAATTTCCTCGAGAGTCGGGGCGCAGTTCAACGACTCACTGCAGGGCCCACTGAATAACTCCGCGCGGGCGATCACAAGGATCGCCCCTTGGATGAACCCGAGCGCGATTGACGGGGCGAAGCTCGTCTTCGCCCGCCCAAAATTCCCCTTTAGCGGGGCTCCCAACCTACGATGGACTTAGCCGAGCTTTCAGTCTTACGATTCGCCGAGGTACGTCCGGCGGACGTCATCGGACCGAAGTAGTTCGTGGCACGGGCCGGATAAGGCAATCGTACCGGTTTCCATGACAAAGCCGATCTGGGCCGTGGTCAGGGCCATGTGCGCGTTCTGTTCGACCAGAAGAATCGTGGCGCCATTGGCGTTGATCTGACGGATGGCCGCAAAGACAGTCTGCACCAGAATGGGGGATAATCCCAGGGATGGCTCATCCATCAGGATCAACCTCGGACGGCTCATCAGGGCCCGGCCAATGGCCAACATCTGTTGCTCGCCCCCGGACAATGTCCCGGCGCTCTGTTTGAGCCGCTCGGACAGGCGCGGGAAAAGTTGCAAGACCCAATCCCAGTCGGCCTTGATCCCATCCGCATCAGTGCGCGTGTAGGCGCCCATTTGCAGGTTTTCGCGCACCGACAGATTCGCGAACACGATGCGTCCCTCAGGGACATGGGCGACGCCGTGGCGCACAATCAAATGTGGCGCCAACGATGACAGGGAACAGGACGAAGATACCTTCCCGATGTCGTCGCTGTCCCAATATGAGATCTCACCCCGGCGCGGCCGCAGGAGACCGGAGATGGTCCGTAAGAGCGTGGTCTTGCCGGCGCCGTTGGCGCCGATCAGCGTAACGATCTGTCCCCGTTCCACGGAGAACGAGATTCCCTTCAGGGCCGCGATGGCGCCATAGGCGACGTGCAGATCTTTGACTTCGAGAAGGGCGCTCATAATAGTCAATTCGTCGCAGCGGTCGTCTGCGGTGCTCCCAGGTATGCTTCGATGACCCTGGGATCCTTCTGGATCGCCTCCGGTGGGCCTTCGGCGATTTTCTCACCGTAATCGAGGACCGCAACCCGTTCGCAAATGCCCATGACGACTTTCATGTCGTGTTCGATCAACAGAATCGACAGGCGCCGATCGGCCTGCAGCCGCTTGATCAGCTCCATCAGATGGACCTTTTCACCCGTGTTCATGCCGGCCACCGGCTCGTCCAACATAAGGACCGTCGGATTGGTCGCGAGCGCGCGCGCGATTTCCAACCGTCGCTGCTCGCCATAGGGGAGATTCTTCGCCAGATCGTTCTCGAACCGGATCAGGTCGAAATAGGCCAGTTGTTCGCGCGCATATTCGCGCAGACGATCCTCATCGCGGGCATGGTGGTGCGAAGCGGCGATAATCTGCCACAATCCGGCGCGGGCCGTCTTGTGCAATGCGGCGCGGACATTGTCCAACACCGTCATGTTGCCCCACAAACGGATGTTCTGAAACGTGCGGGCGATTCCCCGACGGTTGATTTCGTGCGGCGGCAAACCGGAGATCGTCTGACCCGAGAGGGCAATCGTGCCCTGATCGGGACAGTAGACACCGGTCGTCATGTTGAAGAGCGTGGTCTTACCGGCGCCATTGGGGCCAATCAAGCCGACCAGTTCCCGCTTCCCGACTGTCAGTGAGACATTCTTGATCGCCTTCAGCCCGCCGAACGACAGACAGATATCGGTCAGCTCCAGAACGATCTCGGGCGGCGTCGTCATGCCTGTTTCCGCCGGGGCAGAATCCACGACCAATGGAACTCACGGCCGCCCATCAACCCCTGCGGCCGGGTCAGCATCATGATCACCAACAAGAGCGAGTAGGACACCATCCGCCAGGACTGCGCGACGCGGAGGGCTTCCGGCAGGACCGTCAGCACGGCGGCGGCGATGATGCTGCCGGTGATGCTGCCACCGCCGCCGAGGACGACGAAGACGACGATCTCGATCGAGCGCAGGAAAGTGAACGAGTTGGTGTGCAAATATTGCATATAGTGCGCGAGCAGCCCGCCCGCCATGCCGGCGAAGAAGGCGCCGAGGACAAAGGCCATGACCTTGTGCCGGGTCGTGTTGATTCCCATTGCCGCCGCGGCGTCCTCATCCTCGCGCAGCGCCGTCAGGGCGCGGCCGGACGTCGAGGCGATGAGATTGCGGACGACCAGGACACAGGCCCCCGCGATCAGATAGACCCAGGTGAATCCGGTCCACCGGGGAATGTCGGTAAAGCCGCGGGCGCCGCCGACAAAGTTGGTGTTCAGAATCACCACGCGGATGATCTCGCCCATTCCCAACGTGGCAATGGCCAGATAATCACCGCGCAGCCGCAAGGTCGGGATTCCCACGAGGAGTCCGGCGATTGCGGCGGCAATCCCGCCGGCGAAGAGCACGATCGCCAGTGCGACGTTTTCCAGCACGGCGTGGAGCATGCCGTCGAGGGGGAGGGACATGAGAGCCGGATTCAGCACGAAGTACGACAGGGCCGCGGAGGAATACCCCCCCAGCGCCATGAAACCGGCGTGGCCGATGGAAAACTGCCCGGCGAACCCCAACACGAGATTCAGACTGACCGCCAGGGTGATGTTGATGCCGATGAAAATCAGGATTTGTTCGTAGTATGCGCCCACCCAGCCGACCACGGTCCGGCTCAGCAGCATGATCACCAACGCGTACAGCGCGTACCAGGTGAACGTGCGTTGGGTGCTCGAGGCGGACACAGTGAGCCGGTTAGGCAAGGAACGGTCCTAAAATTTCGATCGGGCGGGTGTGCCCAAGAGCCCGGTTGGGCGAAACAAGAGCACCGCGACCAGAATGACAAAGGTGATGGCGTCCCGGTAGGTCGATGACAGGTAGCCGACGGTAAACGTCTCCGCCGTGCCCATGATCAAGCCCCCGAGAATCGCGCCGGGAATATTGCCGATCCCGCCCAGGACGGCCGCGACAAAGGCCTTGAGCCCCGGCATGATTCCCATCAGCGGGTCGATCTTGGGGTTGTAGAGCCCGACGAGAATTCCCGCGGCGGCGGCGAGCGCGGACCCGAGGACAAACGTGAAGGAGATGACGCGATTGATGTTGATCCCCATCAGCCCGGCGGCGTCCCCCGAAAACGACACCGCGCGCATGGCCGTGCCCATCTTCGTGCGGTGGACGATGAACTCCAGCCCCAGGGTCAGCACGATGGCCGTGGCCACGACGATCAACTGGATATTCGACACCGTCAGCACGCCGATCGAGAGGGTCGTACGCGGGATCAGGTTCGGGAAGTCCTTCGGATCGGCGCCGAAGACCAATTGCCCCAGATTCTCCAAGAGGAGGGAAATACCGATGGCCGTGATCAGGGCATTGAGGCGCGGGGCTCGTCGCAGCGGCCGATAGGCGCCGCGCTCGATGACAAAACCCAGAATGGCGCAGCCGGCCATGCTTGCCGCCAACACCAGAAAAAAATTCAACATCGAGGGCACATATCCCAGCTGGGTACTGATGAAACGGGCCACATAATAGCCGAAGAAGGCGCCGACCATGTAAACGTCGCCGTGGGCAAAGTTGATCAGCCGCAGAATGCCATAGACCATCGTGTATCCCAGGGCGATCAAAGCATAGATCGTCCCCAAGGAAAGGCCGTTGATCAGTTGTTGGACGAATTGTTCCAAGCTTGCGGACCTTCCGAATCAGTCTATGTGGTAGCGCCTGCCCCACGGGGGCGATGGTCACACCCGGCGGCAACTCGACTTCTATCGCCGCGCCAGTGGCCTCGCCCTTCCGAACTCGACATCACGGAGCATCTCGAGCCAAGGGGGAGCCAGTTACGGATAAATCACGTCGTATTTCTTGAGTTTGCCGCCCGAGATCTGCAGCATGATTGCCGATTTGCGGGCATTGCGTTCGGCATCGATCGTGATACTGCCGCAGACTCCGGGGAAGTCCTTGGTCGAGGCGATGGCGTCACGGATGGCATGTCCCTCTGCCGAACCGGCCGACTGAATCGCGGCAAACAGGAGATTGGCGGCGTCATACGACAAAGGCGCCATCGCGTCGGGGACTTCGTTGTGTTTCTTCTTAAACATGGCGACAAAGTCCTGCACCAGCCGGGCGGTGTCTTCCGCCGAATAGTGGTTGCAGAAAAACGCCCCCTCGACCGCCGCGCCGCCGATCTCCACGGTACGGGGCGAATCCCAGCCGTCACCGCCGATCAAGCGCACGTTTAGATTCTGCTCGGCCACCTGCTTGGCGATCAGCCCCGCCTCGGTGTAGTAGCCGGGAATGAATATCCCCTCCGGATTGGCGGCCTTCATGGAGGTGATCTGCGCGCGAAAATCCGTGTCGCCCTCGGAATACGATTCCTCCGTGACGATCTGAGCGCCCAAGGCCTGCACATTCTGTCGGAAGTAATCGGCCAGCCCGATCGAGTAGTCGTTTTTGATGTCCTTCAGGATCGCCAGCCGCTTGAGCCCGAGCTTCTGCACCGCGAACCGGGCGCACACCACGCCCTGGAAGGAGTCCGTGTAGCAGACACGGAAGATAAAATCGCCGACTTTGGTGACCTTGGGATTGGTGGAAGCTGGGGTGATGAGCGGGATTCCAGCCCTTTGCGCAATCGGGGCGCCGGCCAGGGTGCGCGAGGAGGCGATCTCGCCCAGAATCGCCGACACCTTGTTCTGGTTGATCAGTTTGGTGATCGCCAACGCCGCCTCTTCGGGCTTGCTCTGATCGTCCTCGATGATCAATTCGATCGGTTTGCCCAACAACCCGCCCCGCGAGTTCCATTCATCGGCCGCCATCTGGATTCCATACTTGGACGAGATCCCAAAGGTGGCGGTGTTGCCGGTCAGCGAACTGAAGACACCGATACGGATGGTTTTGTCTTGCGGCGCGCAGGTTGCGGCCAAGACCACCAAAGACAGAAGGCCGACACAGGCCGACAGGCGACGCAGTTTCTTTCCAGTTTCGATCATATCCCTCCCTGATCTCCGAAGGTCCAGACTGTCATTCTATCTTTCCGCGGGGCGAAAATCAAACCGAATATCGCGACGCGGTCGGCTCTGGCCGCTCCCGCTCGCAACAGCACCCGTCCAAGCGGCAGGCGATCGCTCAGACCAATTCCCAACAGATGTCCAGACAGGTGTGAGTCGCGGCCGCGCCAGTCAGAAAACGGGCCCGCACTTTATCGCCGATCTTGATCGGCTTGCGGTCGAGGAGATACCCCTTCACGATCGAGCAAACCCCCGCCATCTTGACGTCGATCTGATAGTAAGGACATTCGATTTCCAACCCGGTTCCACCCCGCTCGACGTAGGTGAAGGTAAAGATGTATCCCTTGGGGTCCTTGACGTCTTCCCAGACCATCGGCTGATGACAATCGGGGCAGTCGGCGCGCGGCGGAATCCAGAGTTCCCCTTTGCCCTTGTAGATGGGGCAGCCGGGGAACATGCATTTGGTCCCCAGAAGCCGCCCCTCGGTCAGCCCCTTGAAGTAGGGGGTCAAGAGGCCGTACGTATGGTAGTGCGTTCCCTCTTCGCCGAAGCGGGGGAAGTGGAGTATCCAGGCGTCGCCCTTGACCGTGATCTTCGCCGGCGTCGTCTTCAGTTTCACACGATCACTCATGATGTTCCTCCTACCAGGCCTTTTCGATCACCGAGCAGGTGACATGGCTGCCCACGCCGGCATGGGAGATGGCCAGACCGCGCTTGGGGTTGGCGACTTGCAGACTCTGCCAGTCCGACGGCTTCTTTTTCCCGTAGCGCTCCCACAGCTTCGGATCGCCGTGGAATTTGTCGTATTTCCCCTGCAGTTGCCAGAACACCTCGCCCGCCTGAAAGATGCCGGTGGCGCCGACGGCATGCATCGTCCCCAACAGGCCGCCACAGAGGTTGGCCGGGCACCTGCCCGGTTTGCCGGTCTTGGGGTTGGTGTGGTAGCAGTCGCCGGAGCGCACGTATTCCTGCTCCTGCCCATAGAGCGTGAGGCCAACGTCGCCGTACGTCTGCAGATCGGAGATCGTAAAGGCGTCGTGGGTCTCCACCAAGTCCAGATCCTCAACGGGGACCTGGATCCCCGCCATGCGATAGACCAGATAGGCGGCGATGCGCGTGGCGCCGAAACTCTCGAATCCCGGCCACCGCCCATCCTGCTTGTCCATGTCCCTGTACAATTCTTTGTATCCCTCTTCGGTTTCATGGGGCAGAAGCGGGATGCGCATGTGGCGGCGGTCGCCGGTGCGCAACGTGTGCGAGCCGCCGGCGATGTACAGACGTGTGGGTTTATCCGTCATCTTGTACGCCAACTCTTCGGAGCACAAGAGCACGCACGAGGAGCCGACGCTCATGGCGCAGCACTCCAGAAACCGCAAGGGGTCAGAGACAATGTCCCCGCTTAAGACCTCCTCGATCGTGTGCCGTCCCGGCTGCTGGGAGTAGGGGGAGTGGCAGGCGTAGCCGCGGTTCTTGACCGCGATCTCGGCGCGAACCCGCTCGTCGACCTTGTACATCTCCTGAAACCGACGCGCCATGGGTGCATAGTAACTGGCATAGTTACGCGCGAGGCGCGTTTCGAAGTCCTTGCAGGCCGCCGTGGCGATGTAATAATTGCCCGTCCAGGTCTGAACCTCGTCCATCCGTTCCCAGCCCAGAACCAGCGTGCAATCGGCCAGGCCGCTGGCCACGGTCGTCGCGCCCATGAGGAGCGCCGAGCCGCCGGTGGCGCCGCCGGTCTTGATGCCGACGTTACCCAAGGGGTCCAGGCCGATGTAGTCGTGCACCTTGGCCTCGCACAACAGTTGGTCCTGAAAATGGTCGGCGAATTCGCCGTAACAGGCGAAATTGACGTATCCTTTGACTTCCAACGGGTCCATCCGGAGGTCGTTTTCCTCCAGCATCATGCGGAAGGCCATCATGCAGAGTTCTTCCAATTTCTTTTCCGGATACCGTTTGCGAAAATCGCTGGTCCCAGCCGCGACGATGTACACCGGACGGGTCCACTTGGGGATGCGCAGATTTCCGGGTCCAAACTCGATCATTGGGGGTCCTCCTCGGGTGCGTCTGGATCCGCGCCGTGCCACCCTGGCGCCGGCGGGCCGCGCCGAATGTACTGATTTGAGTCCCCCGGCGCCAGTGGCTTGGCGCATTGTGCCATCCCTGCCGTCGAACTGGCGCCGCCGCGTCAATGCTCGACTGTCACAGCCAATCCGGATCGCGCTTTTCCAAAAACGCCCCCAGCCCCTCCTGACCTTCGGCGGAGGTCCTGAGGCGGGCGATGGTTGCGACGGTGTGACGGTTTGCCTCATCGCGGTTCATCGCCGCGACGGAGCGGATGAGGGCCTTGGCCGCGCGGACAGCGTTGGGGCCATTGCGCAGGATTGACTGGACGATCTGATCCACCCGCAGGTCGAGCGTGGCCGCGTCCACCGACTCGTTGACCAAGCCAATCCGGACGGCTTCGGCAGCATCAAACCGTTCCGCCGTGAGGAAGTAGCGACGGGCGGCGGCGGCGCCGATTCGAGCGAGCGAAAAAGGGGAGATGACGGCCGGGATGATCCCCAGCCGGGCCTCGCTGTATCCGAATTGGGCGGTGTTGACGGCCACAGCGACGTCGCAGCAGGCGATCAGGCCCATGCCGCCACCCAGCGCCGGGCCATTGATTCGGCCGATCACCGGGCATGGGCATTCATCGATGGCGCGGAACATCGCAGCCATGGCGGCGGCATCGCGCCCATTCTCGGCTTCTGAATAACCGGCGCTCCTTTTCATCCAATTCACATCAGCTCCGGCGCAGAAGACGTGGCCTGAGCCGGTGAGGATAACGGCCCGCACGGACTCTTCCGGCGCGGCAAAAGCCCGAGTCAGTTCGTCGATCATCACCTCGTTGAAGGCATTGCGGACATCGGGGCGGTTCAGAATCACCGTCGCGACGTGGCCCTCTCTGCCACCGGACGGCGTCTGGGCGACATTCTCGTCGCCCAAGGACGGATTTCCTCCATTGATCTGGCCGACGTCCTCAGCGAGCGACTGGGTATCCCCAGGATCACGATACGGGGGCTGGTGGCCGACCCAGAGGTGGTCAACCTTATCCCTCTGCCCACGGCCAAACGGCATCGGCTGGTGCCGCTCTTCAAGATCAACAACCGGCTGACCATCGCCATGGCCGACCCGTTGGACGTGGTTGCCGTCGACGAGGTGCGTTACAAGACGGGGTTGGCAGTGAACCGGGTGGTGGCCACGCCGGAGGACATCGAGACCGCCATCATGCAGTTCTACACAGTCGCCGACAGCGTCGACCGGGCCATCCACGACATCCCGGCTCCGGCCGCGGGCGCAGCCGCGACCGCGGAGGACGCACCCATCGTGCGGCTGGTCGAGGTACTCCTCACCGAGGCGATCAAGCAGAAGAGTTCCGATCTGCACATCGAGCCAGCCGAAGGTCTCCTGCGCGTGCGCTTCCGTGTCGATGGTGTCTTGCGCGAAGAGGCGCAGCCGCCCGCTGATCTGAAAGCGGCGATCGTCTCGCGCATCAAGGTCCTGGCGGGAATGGATGTTTCCGAGAAGCGGATTCCGCAGGATGGGCGCTTCACCATGTCCCCGGAAGACCATCCCGTCGATCTGCGTGTCTCCACGATCCCCACCATTCATGGCGAGAAGGTCGTGATCCGAATTTTGGGCCGCCAAGGGTCCGATCTGACGCTGGCGACCTTGGGTCTGTCACCGGCGCAACAAACTTTGCTGCGTACCGAGCTCGGCGCGACGGAAGGCATGATTCTGATCTCCGGGCCGACCTCATCGGGGAAGACGACCACTCTGTACGCGGCCCTGCGCGAGATCACGACCCCGGAGAACAATGTCGTCACGGTCGAGGATCCGGTTGAATACGCGCTGCCTCTGGTCAACCAGGTGCAGGTG
>JACQFV010000129.1 GCA_016199865.1 Candidatus Zixiibacteriota bacterium
CTCGACGGTGATTTCGGCTTTTCCGTACATCCCGGGCCGCACCACGTGGTCCGGGTTCGGGAAATCGACCTCGGCCGTCATGGTCCGTGTCGTGGGAGCAACGGCCCAGGCATATCGCGCGACCCGGCCGGGGAATTCCTTGCCGGGAATGTCTGAGAATCGAACGATCGCATCCGAGTTGACGGCGATTCTTATGGCATCCTTCTCAGATATCTCGACGACGAAGCGAACCGTATCGAAGTTCATGATGCGTGCGATGCGGGCACTCGCAGGCTGCGACGTCGTGGCCAACTGGATGAGCGCGCCCGGGTCAACCCAACGATCGGTGATGACACCGTCGAACGGCGCCCGAATCAGGGCATTGCCCACCATTTGTTGCAGCCGCTTCTCCGCGGCGGCGGAGGCCTCGTACTCACCCTTGGCCCGGTCCACGTCCAACTGGCTGACCATATCCGGGCTTTTGTCTTTGGTAGCCGAGAGTCTCTGGTAGATCTGCTCTCGCATATCGCGATCGGCTCGCTGGCGTTCCCAATCGTGACGCGTCTCGGGGTCATTTATCTCGGCGAGTACCTGCCCGGACTTTACCCAGCTCCCGATGTCTGCGGTGATTGATTCCAAATACCCTGCCGCCTTGGCATACAGAATAGCCTGTTCATTCGGCTCGGCATGCCCGACGACCGTAAGGGAGTGAACGACTTCCGTCCGCTGCGGACGCACTGTTGTCACGCGGATGGCCTCGCTCTGTCTCGGCTGGTTCTCGTCTGAGTGGCATCCCAGGACCGCAAGAACCACCAGGCCAAAAACAATGGGCCTTGAACGGATTATAAGTTTCGTCATCGATGCACTCACTTGAGTCAATCCACCGTTTTCAAGAACGTGACGGGACATTGGTGACCACCGCGCGGGAGGGACGTTTCAGCATTACGTACAAACAGGGAAGAACGAGCAGAATCAGAGACGACCCGAGCACGCCGCCAATGATGGCTCGTGCCAGCGGCGTGTTGACTTCCCCGCCTTCCAGACCGATCGCCATGGGAAGGAGTGCCAGGATCGCGGCCAGAGAGGTCATCAGTATCGGGCGTAGGCGTGAACGGGCTGCTTCGGTAATCGCTTCCTGAACCGTCCTGCCGCTTCGCACAAGGCGGTTGGCAAAATCGATCATCAGTATGCTGTATTGCACCACAATGCCCACCATCATGATGATGCCCATGAATGACTGGATGCTGAGCGCCGTTCCGGTCGCCCAGAGCGTGGCGGCCACGCCAATGAACCCCAGCGGCACCGCGAGCATCACGATGAAAGGATCGATGAACGACCGGAGCTGCGCCACCATGACCAGATAGACCAGTAGAGTCGCGATCACCAGCCCCGCCCCGAACTGACGGAAGGCGTCGCGCATGATGTTGACTTCCCCGGAAACCGAGACGGTGTATCCCTTGCCGGCGAACTCTTCTCCCGCCACGTCGTAGTAATCCCCGCGATCCGAGGAATGGTGGACAAACTTCAGCCGGCTGTCGCCACGAAGGCGCTCCTCGACTTTGTCGGCGGCCGTGCCAACCGCAATGTCGGGATGCACGTTTGCGTACACGTCGATCACGCGGGTGATGTTGCTGTGATTGATCTGACTTGGTCCGGTGCCGCGGGAGATTTCGGCCACGTTTCCCAACAACACCGGCCGGTCGGTCTTCTCTCCGGTGAGCGGGATGTCTTTGATTGTCTCGAACGACGCCAAGTCCGCCTCCGGGTATTGCGCACCGATGAAATAGTGATTGCCGTTGCGCTCGTCGATCCAAAAGGCAGGCCGGAAGTTGACACTGGAATTGGTGGCGGTGACAAGATTGGTGACGACGTCGCTCGCATTGAGCCCGGCAAATGCCGCTTTCGTCCGATCAATGTCCACTTTTACGACGGGGTAATCGAGCCGTTGCGCGATCCGTGGATCGGCGATGCCAGGGAGGGCCGACATGTCATCGATGATGATCTGCGCAATTCGATTTGAAGTTTTCAAGTCGCTGCCCGCAACCTGCAGATGGATGGGGGCCGACTCGCCCAGGTTCATCGCTGAGGTGACTAGGCCTCCCGTGTCGAAAGAGAACTCGGCCCCGGGATGCTTCTCCCGCAAGATCCGGCGCAGCTCCGAGACCAGCGCGAACGTCGACTCGTGCCCTCTCTTGCCTTTCAGCTGCGCCAGGATGAAGGCATCCATCGGCCCGCTGTTGGACGTGTAGGCGGCCGGCCAATCCATCAGCACGCCGATATTGGATATCAGCATCCGGAGGTCGGATTCCGGATGCATCTCGTCCTTGGGATACCCGGGGTCCGGCTCTCCGGCGAGCGCTGTGATCTCCTGCTCCACTGCCAGAATCGTTTGCTCGGTCTCTTCGATCCGCGTGCCGGACGGAAGCCTTATCTGTAACTGAAACTGGTGCGCATCAACCGCAGGAAAGAGTTCGCGTCCCAGAGTCAGAGTTGCCAGGATCGCTCCAGCGAAGAGGACTATCGCCGACACGACGACGATTCTCCGGTATGCCAGAATGCGATCCACCAAGCCACCGTACGTGTGGGAGAGTCGGGTCATCCATCCCAGCCCGTTCTCCTTCGGTCCCGAAACAGAAGCTGGACGAAGGAAGTGCGCGCAGTATGCCGGGATCATTATCAGCGCGAAGAAGTATGAAACGATGTTTGCCAGAGTGGCGGCGACCGCCAGCGGTGTAAACAGGAATCTGGCCATGCCGGAGAGAAAGACCACTGGGTAGAACACCACGACAAATGTAATCGTCGATACCAAAAGTGGCAGCGCCACTTCCTGCACCCCGACGACAGCGGCCTGCTGTGGAGCTGCGCCAGCGTGGACGTGGCGGACGATATTCTCGAGTGTCACAATGGCATGGTCGATGAGGATGCCGATGGCAAGCGCCAGGCCTCCGAGAGTCATCGCATTGAGAGTGTGGCCCGCATAGAACAAGCCAATGAGCGCCCCCAAGACCGAGAAGGGTACCGCAATCCCAACGATAGCGGTCGAGCCAAGACTGCGCAGAAAGGCAAAGACAATCAGGGCCGCCAGCAATGCGCCCAGTCCGCCCGCGAAGAGCAGCCCGCGGATGGCTCCACGAACGTAGATCGACTGGTCCAGAACGACTTCCAGCGACAGATCCTGCGCCTTCGGGTTCATCTCGCGCAGTCGCTGCAGGATATTGGCGATGTTCTCCCTGATGCTGGACACGATGGCCAGGGTGTTGGCCCCAGGTTGACGGTAGACGGGGATGTAAACCTGCCGGCGGCCGTTCACGCGCACGATGTTCGACTGAATCTGATGACTGTCCTCGACTCGGGCAACGTCCCGTAGGAAGACGGGGCGACCATCCACGATCTTGATGGGAATGTCATTCAATTGGGCGACTTCTGAGGGCATGGCGTTGGTGAAAATCTGGTAGTCCAATGTCCCCGCCTTGATGTCACCGGCGGGAATGAGGACATTCTGGCGGCGCAGGGCCTCGACCACGTCCATCGGAGACATGCCGCACGCTTCCAGCTTGTCCCGGTCGACGTAGGCGAGAATGCGTCGCAAGACTCCGCCGTATACAGCAGGCGCGATCACCCCCTGGATTGATTGCAGGCGGTTTCTCAGTTCGAAGTACGCGATGTCATAGAGTTCCTTCTCGCTCATGCCGGGACTCGACACGCTGATCAGGCAAAGCGGTAAGGACGCGGTCGGATCAAAAGGCATCACCATTGGCGGCACGGTGCCGGGCGGCAGGTAGTAGAGGTCCGACATAGCATAGGAACTGACTTGGCTCATCGCGGTTTCCAGCGAGATTCCTTCCCGGAAGAAGTCCTTGACGACGCTGAATCCCAGCATCGCCCGGCCCTCCTGCCGTTGAATTCCCACGGACTGGCCAGTCCAACGTTCCATCCGGCTCATGATGTCTCGTTCCATCACTTCCGGTGGCATGCCGGGGTAGAACGTGAGGATTTGGACGGCGGGGGTCTTGAAGGCCGGAAGAAGATCAACAGGCAGTTTGGAAGCCGAGACGAACCCGATGACGAGAACGGCAAGCAGGACGACGACCAGCAGATACGGGTTCTTTGACCCAGTCTCGATCAGTCGCATGTCAGTCCCTGACGGATCACCAAACGCGTGGGGAAAGCCACCCCCGACGCCCCATCATGGGCCGGTGCCCTAAGGCATAAATGTCGGAAGCGGCTTGGTTTTAGACGCCACCGGCCATAATTATTTCGATTCTCACGGAAATCTGTGCCAATGACGTATTGTCCAACGACGGTACCGACATTTAGATAGAGAGGAACTGGTGGAGGCAGGTGCGCGAGCGGATCGACGATAGAATGGGACGGAGTCGAGACGAGGAGTTCACAGGCGAGCTTGAGCGAATCCGCCCGCGCGCCATCGCGTACTGCCGTCACATGCTCTGGAACCGCGAGGAGTTAGATGACGTCCTGCAGACAGCCATTGCGATTGCCTATCAATCGTTTACCAGATTCGAATCCGGATCGAGTTTCCAAGCGTGGTTCTTTCGGATCTGCACGAACGTGGTTCACAATTCGAACCGCCGGGGGGCACGCGAGACAGACCGATTCATGCCCGCCACCGTGGAGGAGCTTGACATCGTGGCTGAACTGGAGCGCGAGTACGCCTATGAAGAGTTGCTCCGCCACCCCGAACGCGTGCTGTCGCGCGTGGGGGACGAGATGAATGCAGCTCTCATGTCGCTGACTCTTCCCGAACGGACAGTATTCCTCCTCAAGACCATCGTCGAGTTGAGCTGTCGAGAAATCGCGTCGACACTGGAGATGCCCATGGGGAGCGTGATGGGCTATCTGACACGGGCGCGAGGCAAACTGCGCCACGCGCTCTCGGAGTACGCCAAGAAAGAGGGAATTCTACGGTCCCCGATCGTGGAGAAAACGCCGGATGGACTGCCGCAAAGTTAGGTCCTATTTGTCGCTCTACCTGGATTCAGAGTTGAGTCCGGAAACGACTTTCGATATCTCGCAGCATCTCGAAGAATGTGAGGACTGCCGAGTCGCGGCGGAGCGCGAAGGAAAGCTTGAGGCGCTGCTTAAGGCACGTCTCTTGGACGAGGAGTCGGGAGATGCAGAGCGTTGGCGATCGGCGTTGGAATCGGGCGGCCCCAAGGCTCGGCGCAGGAACTTCAGTTCGCATTGGCTCTACCCGGCGATTGCCGCCGGTCTGCTCCTTGTGGCTGTGACCACGCTGTACGCTTGGCGTCGCGGTCGGCATCAAGAACTGGATTTGGCCGCTGCAGTCGCATCGGCACACGAGGAGTTTCTCGGTCGCCCAAATCATGCGTACTCGATTTCCGGCACGGGCGATTCCGTTGTTTCCTACTTCCAACGGGCCCTGTCACCGGGATTCCGTCTGAACGCTGGTGAATGGTCCGAATGCGCCCATCTGGGCGGAAACGTGTGCATGGTTCAAGGAGTTCGGACGGCACATCTCGTGTGTGAGTCCGACGCTGAGCCCGTGTCGGTCTTCTGGCTATCCGTATCGGATCTCAGTTCGTTCCCGGGTGCCGCCGCCCGGCTGAAGAGCGAGGGGACGTATATACACTGTTCCGTCAAACCCTACGAGTTCTGCGCCCAAGAAGCAGGCGGCGGTCTCATCGTTGGCGTGGGTCGCGGATCCGAGGAACAACTGCGAGCTCTCATTGAAAGTCTCATCCCGCCAGGGTAAAGCAATCGCAGATCAGATAGCGCCTTGGATCGGTGGAAGAAATTCGTCGCGGTCGGGGGGTGCCATACTCGCGGGACTCCGAGTCAAAGCGGCGTCGAGCGTTGCAGGACGCTCTCCACTCACCTGCCCCCGCCCCGCGTCCAAATCGTCTGACGACATACACTGGCCCGCTGAGGAATTCTTATACACCTTCGAATGTCCACGCATGGGCCGACGTTACCTCATTCCCACCCCGCCAGCGTGCCCGGATCGACATCGATAAGCTAAATGGACCGGATCCGTTCCTGGTTTAGGGAATGCTTCGTTGTCTTGCCGGTTTGGATTTCCCTCGGTCAGGCGGATTCTCCGAAATGGGCCCCTTGATCGCACCCGGCCCATCAGACAGGTCGCCATCGAGGAATGCGTTCACCCGGTCCAGATTTTTCCTGTTCGGGCGGTGCTCCCCTCGCTCCCAGCCCGCCAACGTGCTCTGATCAATGCCCAGCTGTCGGGCGGTTTCCTTCTGGGACAGGCCGATCAACCGGCGGTAGCGGACCAGCCTTTCGGCCATGGTCTGGGGCGGAGGGAGGGGGTCGTGTCCCTGAAAACCCACGATCGCGCCCCAGTGGTGCCAGAACGGGGAGGGTTCATTGCCTTCCCAGTTCCAGATGCTCGATTTGGTGGCACCGATGATGTCTGCAACCTCCTTCTGGGTCGGCCGGAGGTTCAATCTCCGCTTGCGGATGTGATCCCCCGAGTGTATCAATGACTTAGGGTAGGCAGGGTTGAGTGGTGGTGAATCCATCAGAGCCAAATGGCAACGCGGGGATGGTCGCGCGGGCGTATAATCGTATCCTGAAACTGGCGCGGACGATCGCCGATCGGGACGCGACGATCGACATTCATCCGCAGCACATCGCCGCGGCGATACAGTACCGCAATTCGGACCGTAGTCTCCGGATGTGAGGTGACCCATGGTTGATCCCGATTTGAAAGACGCGGTGTGGCAGGTGCTCGAGGGGTATGCCAAGCGCGACCCGTCGATGTCGATTCATTCCGATCTGGTGATCCGCAAGTTTCCCCAGGTGAATGAACTGGAATTGATCAACGCCGTCGGCGAACTGCTCGAAGACGGCAAGATCACGGTCAAGGCGGCGACCGTCGATGCCCATGGCAATGCCACCGCCTACCATATCCGGGTGCGCGGACTGGAGGAGCGACCGCGGGGATTGTCGGAGCCGCCACGTTCGGGCATGGGCCAATTCGGCGTCGGTTTCGGCGGCACGGAAGCGGCGTCGTCGACCCGCGCGACCGAACCGCCTCCGGGGCCGCGCAAAGTCGGCCTGACGATCAAGGACGATAAGATCGGCGTGGGATTCGGCTCTGGCGGTGTGAAGGAAGAGGAACGTCCCCCGTCGGATGACAAACCCGAGCGAGTCAATGTTTCGGTCGGAGGTCTCAAAGCATCGCACGCCGCGATGCAACAGGAGGCCGAGGAGAATTTCGCCGATGAGGTCGCTTCGTTCTTCGCCGAGTTGCAGGCCCATCCCGCCCGCGACGAGGACGCCAAACGGGAACTGACCGATCAACTCATGCTCCTGATGGCCATGTTCCAATCGGCCGACGCCGCTTCGTTTTCCACCCCGATGAACAAACTGGCGGCGTTGAAAACACGGGTCAAACAGGTCGCGCCGGATTTGTTGAATGATTTTGTATTATTGGTGCAGACGGGTGTGCGAGCGTGGTTGGGAAGGGTGTAAGAAGGCGAGTTAATCCTATGCATCAGCGAGTGGCAACTCAGGCGCAGTTGATTGTGCGGGAGCATGCTCCAAAGACTCCCCGCATTTCCACACGTCCGCGGGCGAATGACCTGGACGGGAAGCGCTGGCTTCAGAACTCGATCAGTGTGTGGAATGACGTAAGGAGGACGCCGGAAGAGAAAAAACTCAAGCATCCGGCGATGTTCCCCGTGCAGCTGGTTCGTCGTCTATTGGAGTCGTTCACAAACTCAAGTCAAACCGTTGTACTGGATCCCTTTCTCGGGACTGGATCAACGCTAATCGCGGCTCGGGAATTGGGAAAATCTGGAATCGGATTCGAGATTTCGAAGAAGTACGTCGAGATCGCTTTGGGGAGACTGGGCGGGCAGATCGACACGTTCAAGCCCGAGGACGGAGAAGTTCGAGTTATCCACGCCGATGCTGTCGACATCCAAAAGCACGTGCCGAAGAACGGGGTCGACATTTGTGTCACGTCGCCTCCCTACTGGGATATCTTGTCTCAGCCTCGTTCGGCCGATGGAAAACCCATCCGTGAATTATCTGGGACCGGCGGGCAGAGTACAATGACCTGAGGCCTCTCGGTTATCCTACGGTTTATCGTATTAATCGGATACACGAATACCTGCTCATTTTTCGCAAGCCTGGCCGCCATGATCACTGAGAATTATCTCGATCCCGACGTTGGATACCTGTTGGGTCTGATCGTCGCGCGTGGGCAGATCAGCAGCGGTACCGGAAGCCCGATCATCTCAATCGACTTCCCTCATAGAAGCCTAGAGGCGAAGGGAATTAAGAAGACATTCGATCAAGAGCACTACGTCGAACACAATCTGCTCTTGATCAAAGAGCGCATTAGCGCCACACTTGGCCACATAGTCGAACACAAGATGCAATCTGGGCGAGGGACGATCATAATACGATTCCCCGGCCGCCCGATGACGTTTAGAAACATTGAGTTCTTGTTAGGAGAGGGGTTCACGCCGAAAAAAGGTCGGATACCACGGGCCGTGTTCGACGCGCCAGCGGAGATTCAACGCCAATTCATGCGCGGCTTTGCCGATTGTGCTGGGTTTGTCAGACCATCAAATGCATACATGGGGCGGTGGCATCGAGTCTATTTTCAGATTGCCAACGATAACTGGATTCTTCCCATCGAAGTTTGTGCATTACTTCAGACTAAGCTGAAGGTTCCAGTGCAATCTATCCAATGGGGGCATCCAAACATTCGTACGCCCCACGATCCCACGACGCGCTCATGGAGCAAAGAGCACCAACTTAGGGTATTTGCTCATGACTTTCTTTCAGTAGGTTTCTACGTGACGTACAAGGATGAGATCCTAAGAGAGCTTGCTGATGCCAATAAGGGATGTAAGCCAACCCCTTTCTGCAACCCGAACAGATCGATTCGTAGAATTTCTAAGAAGCCAAAACACCTGGAAGAGAACTCCGAGAGGCTTCCATCCAGTCTCCGTCGGCATTTTGACGCGTATTGGCAGATATGCCTGAAGCTTGGCTGCTCGCAATGCAGGAAAGTTTCGGGGCAGCCGAGTGAGCTGTTCGGGGACGCCGATGAGTGATGCCGTGTCGGAAAGTGACCTCTATGCGCCGATCCGGATGTGGCTCAAGGAGTTACTTCGAGGTCATAACCCGCGATCACAAGTTGAAGTTCTCGACACCTCGCAGCGGAGCCTCTCTCGTATCCTGGAGGATAAGGGATGGACCGAGTTGTTTGAAGGATGGGAGACCTTCGACGTGCATGTAGATATCACAGGGTTTGTATTCAAGAAACGTTCTTGCAATATCCATTTGATTGAAGTGAAGCTGAACCCCGTTACACTTCGTGATGTTGGCCAACTCTTGGGATACTGCCGGGTGGTGCGACCCCATCTTGGTCTCATTCTGTCACCCCGGGGGCTAAGCAAAGCCATGTCAAGCTTGCTCGAATTGTATCAGCGACTCGACGTACTCGATTACGGTCCGACCAGGCCGATGGTTGTCGCGCGATGGCTTGAGACCAAGAGGGACATCGAGTATGCGACGCTAATTCCCCAGGGTGTGGCCCTGCCATGAACAAACACCAACGCACCATACAGCGCTCGGCTGAGCTGACCGGGACCGGGTTGCACACCGGCGTGGCGTGCACGATCCGGTTCAATCCCGCGCCGGTCGGGACGGGGGTTGTGTTTCGCGTGCCGGGCGGCAAGGCGACCGTCGATCTGAAGGCCGATATCGATCTGGTGATCGATGTCAATCGCGGCACCACCATCGCGCAGGGCGACGCGAAGGTCCACACGGTCGAGCATGTCCTGTCGGCCTTGGCAGGGCTCGAAATCGACAATTGCATCTGCGAATTGGACAATATCGAGCCGCCGATCGGCGATGGGTCGAGCAAGCCCTTTGTCGACGTGCTGCTCGGCGCCGGGGTGCAGTCGCAGGATGAGCCGAAGATTTATTTCGAGCCGGATGCGCCGATCAACTACTCCGAACCGGCGCGCGGCGTCGATCTGATCTGTTTGCCTTCGGAGGATTTTCGCGTCACGTTCATGGTCGACTACAAGAATCCGGCGCTCGGAACACAATACACCACGCTCGCTTCTTTGGAAGCGGAATACGCGACCGATTTTGCGCCGGCGCGGACGTTTTGTTTTCTCTCCGAGGTCGAGGCGCTCTTCAAGCAGGGGTTGATTCGCGGCGGACGGCTCGACAATGCGGTTGTGATCTGCGATGACGGTTACACGGAGAAAGACGCGGAGCGGCTGCGGCTCTTGATCGGCTACCCCAGACCGGTGAGCATCGGCAAGACGGGAATCCTCGACGATATTCCGCTACGTTTTCCCAATGAGCCGGTGCGGCACAAAGTCCTCGATCTGATCGGCGATCTGTCGTTGGTGGGCGTGCCGATCAAGGCGCACATTCTGGCGGCGCGTTCCGGACATGCGGCGAATGTCGGGTTGGCGCGTAAGATTCGCGCCGAGATGGACAAGAAACGTCTGGCGGAGAAATACAAGGCCCCGGCCATCGGCAAGGGGCTGCAACTCGATTCCCAGGCGATCGCCCAGATCATGCCGCACCGGTATCCAATGCTCCTGATCGACCGCGTTCTCAATCTGGAGCCGGGCAAACGAGTGACGGCGATCAAGAACGTCACCTTCAACGAGCCGTATTTTGCCGGGCATTTTCCGCAGCATCCGGTGATGCCGGGCGTCTTGATCGTCGAGGCCATGGCGCAGGCGGGCGGGTTGATGCTCCTCAACATGATCGAGAACCCTCAGGAGATGGTGGTTTACTTCATGGGCATCGACAATGCGCGCTTCCGCCGTCCCGTGCGCCCCGGTGACCAGTTGCGGTTCGAAGTCGAGATGCTGCAGTCCCGCCGCGGAATGTGGAAGATCGCCGGCAAGGCGTATGTGGATGATGCCCTCGTCACCGAGGCGACGATGATGGCGATGTTGATGGAGAAGTGACTGAGTGGCTGACATCCGGTCATGGAAGTTGTGCTCTCGTGGCCCTGACCTTGGTCAGGGTTTAAGAGCGTCATTCCATCGGAGTATTCATGAAGTTCAGCGCGCCATGGTGCTCACAGAATTCGCTTAATAGACCCTGACCAAGGTCAGGGCCACGCCCACAAGAATTATGGATTCGCCTGTCCATACGCGCCAGATGGAGTCCGTGGTTCCCGAGACGCGTATCCACCCGACGGCCATCGTCGATCGTTCGGCGCGGCTGGACGTCGGTGTCTCCATCGGGCCCTACGCCGTCATCGACGGTGACGTCGAAATCGGCTCCGGATCAGTGATCGGCATTCATGCGCACGTCGCGCCCGGCGCGCGGTTGGGGCGGAATGTGCGCGTGTTCGACGGCGCCGCGGTCGGCAATCCGCCGCAGGATCTCAAATTTGGCGGCGAACGAACGGAATTGCTCGTCGGCGACAGAACGGTGATCCGCGAATTCGCAACGCTCAACCGCGGCACCTCGGCCAGCGGCCGCACCATTGTTGGGGCCGATTGCCTGATCATGGCCTATGCCCACGTGGCGCACGACAACGTGCTCGGCGATCATGTGATCTTGGCCAACGCCGTGCAACTGGGCGGACATGTCTCGCTCGGCGACTGGGCGATCATCGGCGGCGGGACCGTCGTGCACCAGTTTTGCAAAGTCGGCGCGCATGTGATGGTGGGGGGCGGATTTCGCGTCACACAGGACGTCGTGCCCTACGTGATCGTCGGCGGGTATCCGTTGAAGACGCTCTCGCTCAACCGTGTCGGGCTCGAACGGCGCGGATTCGCCGAGGAGCAGATTGCCGCGATGTCGCAAGCATTCCGGATCGTCTTTCGCGCCGGGCTGAACATGTCACAGTCGCTCGAACGGCTCCGCACGGATTGCCCGGACACGCCGGAGACGCGTCATTTGATCGAGTTCATCAGCGGGGCCGAGCGGGGGATTATCCGTTAGCCCTACCCTCTCCCCGCCGGGGAGAGGGAAATAGACTCCCTCTCCCTTTCAGGGAGAGAGCTGGGGTGAGGGTACCACGCCGCGCGAGAGCGTCCCAAGTTGACGTACTCCTTCCAGACGGTCAGTCTCTTAGAGACGTTTTATGACCGCACCTCTCACCATCGGCGTCATTGGCGTCGGACATTTGGGATCGCACCATGTCCGGATTCTCGCCGCACTCGATCTGTGGCAACTGGCGGGTGTCTTCGATGTGGATGCCCGGAAGAATGCCACAGTTGCGGCGCAATACAATCTGTCCACGTGCGGTTCCATCGACGAATTAATTGAACGCGTTCAGGCGGTTGTTATCTGCACGCCGACCGAATCGCATGCGCCGTTGGCCCGGCGCGCCATCGCCCAGGGGCGGCATGTCCTGGTCGAGAAGCCATTGTGCTCATCCGACGTCGAGGCCGGGGAGTTGATCGCGCTGGCCCGCCATTCCGGTGTGACGGCAGCGGTCGGGCACGTCGAGCGGTTCAATCCGGCCCTGGCCGTGATCCGCGGACACTTGGGCTCGCCGCGCTTCATCGAAGCGCACCGTCTGAACCAATTTTCGCCGCGCGGGCTCGCGACCGACGTCATCCTGGAGATGATGATCCACGACATCGACATTGTGCGCGACTTGGTCGGCGCCGAGCCGGTCGAGATTCGCGCCGCTGGGGTGCCGGTGCTGTCGGAAACCGACGACATCGCCAATTGCCGTCTGGCCTTCCCCGATGGATGCATCGCCAACCTGACCGCCTCGCGGATTTCGGCAACACCCATGCGCAAGTTGCGCATTTTCTCAGCCGACCATTACACCGTGGTTGATCTCGCGGAGAAAAGCGCGGAATCATACCGTCTCTTCGGCTCCGCCGCATTGCCCCCCGCGGAAGGATATCGGACGCTCACGCAATGGCAGGGGAAGGCGATCGCGCATCAGGCCTTCGCCGTACCCCAGGTCAATGCGTTGGAAGCCGAGCTGCGTGATTTTCATGCCGCGATCCTCGAACGACGGCCACCACGCGTTGATTTCGCCGAAGGGGCGCGATCGCTACGTCTGGCACTGGCCATCGCCGCGGCCTGCAAGGAAAGCGCGCGAGCGGCACGCAACCCCGAACGATCTCACTCCCATTCAACCACCGTCACCGCCTGAGACCATTCTTCATGGCCGCGCGATCGATCTGCCTCGTCGCCGGTGAGCCATCCGGCGATCTGCAGGGGTCGCTCTTGATCTCTGCCATGAAGCGCCGCCATCCTGATTGGCAACTGTGGGGCGTGGGATCCGAGCGCATGGCCAAGGCGGGATGTGAATTGTGGCAGGATGCACGCGGCTGGTCGGTGATGGGATTTGCCGAGGTGTTAAAATCCCTGCCCCGTTTTCATCGGCGGCTGACCGATCTGACGGCTGAGATCAGGCGCCGCAAACCCGACGGTGTCATCCTGATCGATTTTCCCGGTTTCAATTTGAAACTCGTCCGTCGCGTAAGGGAATCCGGGATCTCTGTCCTGTATTACATCGCGCCGCAAATCTGGGCCTGGGGGCAGAAGCGGGTGGAGATTTTCCGCCGGTACGTTGACCGGACTGTCGTCGTCTTCCCCTTCGAGAAGAAGTTCTTCGCCGATCATGGCGTGACCGTCGACTGGGTTGGCCATCCGTTGGTCGATTGGGTCAAGCCGACCGCCGGTCGTGAAGAACTGCGCGCCCATCTGGGAGTCGGTGAGGGTGACAAGCTCGTCGCCATCCTTCCGGGCGCGCGAGTTCAGGATTTTGAAAGCCATCTGACGGTGTTTCGCGACGCCGTAGCCCGTCTGGGCGCATCCATGCCGGGAATCCGGTGGGCTTTGGGGCTGGCGCCTTCTCTGGCTCAACAAGCGGCGGGTCTGTCGGAACGGCCCGGTCCACTGCCGGTGACCACCGCCGTATATGACTTGGTCGCCGCCGCCGATTTGGTGCTCACCAAGTCGGGAACCGCCACGGTGGAGTGTGCACTACTGGGGACGCCGATGGTCTGCGCCTATCGGACCGGCGGCTTGAATTTCGCCATCGCGCGACGGCTCGTGAAAGTCCCTTACATAGCCATGCCCAATCTCATCGCGGGGCAGCCCATCGTCCCCGAGTTCATTCAGAACGCCGCGACACCGGAGGCGTTGGCTCAGGCCGCCCGGCAACTGTTGACCGATCCCGCCCGGTACCAAAGACAGCAGGAGGGATTGGCGGATGTGTGTCGGCTCTTGGGACTGCCGGGGGCCGTCGAGCGGGCCGTGGATGTCGTCGAGCAGTGGTTGCAGAAAGACGCTTCGCCCACGTGAAGAGGATCGATCCGGGCCACTCAGTCTCCCTCGGCCCTCGGTTTTGCCCTATCTTCCCGCGCATGAATCGCGGGCCGGCGCCGCTTCCTACGGATGGATCTGTACAAACGTCCCATGTGGACGTATCCCAGGTCCCATTGCCGTTCTGGGCATCCCGCGCCACCGACCTCTACACCGTAGGTGCCTCCGCCGCGGCGTTTTTGGCGTCCCGTCCACCATTCCGACCGGGTTCATGGACTAACGACTCTGTTTCGGGGCGTTGGGGACGAAACCTGCCTCCCGGTCCGGCATGGCCCATCTGGATTCATGCCGCGTCGATGGGGGAAGTCCGAGTCGGCGCATTTTTCGCAGACGCTCTCGTGTCACGTGGCCGGGAGATTGTCGCATCCGCCATGACCGAGACCGGATACGCGTTATGCCGCGATGTCTACCCCGCGGGAGCAACGTTTTTCCGTGTGCCCTTTGATCTGCCCGGCCCGGTCGAGCGAGCGCTCGGCCATTTCCAACCGCGCGCCCTCGTCCTAGTCGAGACCGAATGGTGGCCCAATCTCCTGACTCATGCGGGGCGAGCCGGTGCGCCGGTTTTTGTCATCAACGGGCGAATCTCCGAGCGGTCTTTCCGGCGCTATCGAATCCTCGCCCCCTATTGGCGGGCCGTTCTGCGCAGCGTGCAGTTCTTCTACATGCGCTCGGGCGCCGACGCCGAGCGATTGATCGCTCTCGGTGTGGAGTCGGAACGCGTCGCCGCCTCCGGAACTCTCAAAATCGGCATCACCACGAATGCGGCTTCGACGGCTGCGCCGCATGCTGCATCTACTGATGGACCGATCTGGATCGCGGGGTGCACTCGTCCCGGCGAGGAAGAGATCGTGTTGGCGGCCTTTGGCCAATTGCGCGGCGAATTCCCCAATCTTCGCCTGTGGGTGGCGCCGCGGCATCCGGAGCGCTTCGACGAAGTTGCGGCTCGTAGGCGGCAGTCTTCTGCCCTACGGCGGTCACAATCCTCTGGAGCCGGCATTGACGGGAGCATCGGTGATATTTGGACCGCACATGAATGAGCAACGTGAATCGGCGCGATTGCTCGTTGAACTGGGCCTGGCGACGGAAGTTGCGGATGGTCCGTCACTGAGGGAGGCCGTTGCGAAGATTCTCCGCACCCAGCAGTCGGCCGCCGCGCGGGCTCAGCGCGCGGCCGCACTCATGGCGAGGATTGGCGGTGTGCGGGAACGCATTGTTGACGACATGCTACCGCGCATTGATGCTCTGACGTCCGCCGATTGCAGTCATAGAAAGGCGCGATGAACCGACATCTTGTTCGTGCCTTTGAAGATTGGACCGCAGGAAAGCGCTCCGCCGGGCTGTATCGCTATGGCGTCTTCGCGAAGCCGGCTTCGTGGCTCTATTATCTGTCAGCGGCGCGCTCGTCGCTCAATCGACGGCCCCTGCCGCGGCTGAGCCGAGCTCGGCTCGTTGTCGTCTCCTCGCCGCTGGTCGGAGGGGTGGGCAAGACTCCGGTGGCGGCGTACATCGCGCAAGCGTGCCGGGACCGAGGTCTGTCCGCCGCCATCGTTACCCTCGGCTACGGTCGCACCCAACGGGGAACTCATGCCATTCAGTCTGATCGCGATCCCATACTTGTTGATCGCGTCGGCGATGAGGCGGCCGAACTGTGGCGCATGACGGGAATAGCCGTGCACGTTGGTGACGATCCCTCCATTGTGATCGCCGAGCTGGACCAACGTGGTGTCGCGGAGGTCATCGTATTCGACGATGGCATCAGCCGATCCTGGGAGGGCGAGCGACGTGTCGTTGTTCTCTCCTCCTTCGACCTGGAACAACCGGTCCGCTATCTGCCTGACGGAAGGTGGCGTGTGCCGCCGGAATTTGTTGCCAAGGCGGCGTGTGTCGTTGTCACGGGGAGCCCCGCGACGCCCGAGGGAGTTCCTGCGGATTATCGGCATCGACTCGCCTCGTGGGGCTATGAGGGCCCCGTTGCCTGTGTGCACGGTCGAGCGACGGGTTTGGCCGGCCTGAATGGGGGCGAGTCATCGAACGCGCCCTCCGACGTGAAAGGCCGTTCCTTCATCTTCTGTGGTTTGGGACGTCCGGATCGGTTCCTGGAACATGTGCGTACAGCCGGGATTGACTGCGGCGGAGCGCGATTCTTTCCGGATCATCACCGTTATCGGCGTCGCGACATCGATCATCTGCAGAAGTTGCGTGAACGGTCGGGGAGTTCGTGGTTTCTGACGACGTTGAAGGACGCGGTGAAAATCGATCACGCTTGGGTCGGATCGACGCCGATCTTCTGGATGGGTATGCGTCTTGAGCAAACCAGCGGCGACGATCTCGTGTCGGTAGTGCTGAACGACAGAAGATGAGCACTCGCGATACAACCCGCAGGGCCGGTGTACGTCGCTCGGCATCGGTACGAGCCGCCGTGGAGGAGCTTGAATGTGATTTCCTGGTTATCGGCTCGGGGATCGCCGGCCTATGGTCGGCGCTCCGCCTGGCCGACCACGGACGTGTTCTCGTCGTGACCAAAAAGGATGAAGCCGAGTCGAACACCAACTTGGCGCAAGGGGGGATCGCCGCCGTCGTGTCGCAATGGGATTCCGTTGAAGCGCACGTCCGCGACACGCTCGCCGTAGGGGCCGGGCTGGCCAAGCCACGCATCGTGCGTGACGTTGTCCGCGCCGGACCGTCCATGGTCGCAGCGCTCATCGACGTCGGTGTCCGGTTCACGTTCAAAGGTGCGTCCGAGTCGTTGCGCCATCTCGATCTGGGGCTGGAGGGTGGGCACTCGGCGCCGCGCGTGGTCCATGCCGCCGACCTAACCGGGCAGGAGATCGAATCGGCGTTGGTCAAAGCGGTCTCGGAGCATCCGCAGGTCACGCTTCTGGTGCACCATCTCGGGATCGATCTGATCCTGGCCTCGTTCCGGGGTCGGCCACGATGCACCGGGGCCTGGGTTTTCGACCGGCGCAAAAGGCAGATCAGGCGCATCCTGGCGCCGGTGACTGTGCTGGCCACCGGCGGTGCGGGTCAGGTGTATCGCTACACGACCAATCCGGAAATTGCCACCGGCGACGGCGTGGCGATGGCTTTTCGCGCCGGTGGCCGGGTCGCGAACATGGAATTTGTTCAGTTTCATCCCACGCGACTGTGCCTGCCCGGCGCGGGGCGCTTTCTTGTTTCCGAGGCGTTGCGCGGCGCGGGCGGGATTCTCCGCAACGCCCGCGGTGAAGCGTTCATGAAACGGGTGCATCCTTTGGCCGATCTGGCCCCCCGTGACGTTGTGGCGCGCGCCATCGTCGCCGAATGTCGCCGCACCCGGATGCGCTACGCCTACCTCGACATGACCCATTTGAAGCCGCAGTTTCTCCACGAGCGGTTTCCCAACATCGACCGGCGCTGCCGGTCTTTGGGAATCGACATGACCCGAGAGCCGATTCCCGTCATTCCCGCCGCCCATTACATGTGCGGTGGAGTCATGACTGATCGCTGGGCCCGCACCGATCTGGATGGCCTCTGGGCGGCGGGCGAGGTGGCGTCGTCCGGTTTGCACGGGGCCAATCGACTGGCCTCCAACTCATTGTTGGAGGCGATGTTCTTTGCCAACGCCGCGGCGGAATCAGCCGCGAAAGCGTATCAGCGCTTGCGGCGATCGCTGCCGACTGCCGGGAGCGCGGCGCCACCACCTCCCGTCGGCGCGCATGTCACCGCCCGACGCGAGTGGGCCCTGTTGCGAGACATCATGTGGAATAGTGTTGGGATCATACGGGACAGAGCCGGGCTCCTGGCGGCGATGGCCGTGCTGCGTGGCCTGTGCCGCGACGCCGAACGCCGGTTTCTGCGGATTGGCGCCAACGCCGACACCATCGAGTTTCGTAATGCCTCTCTCGTGGGCAAACTAATCGCCCGGAGCGCGCTGGAGCGGCGTGAGTCGCGTGGCCTTCACGAGCGAACCGACTGGCCAAAGCGGGACGACGACAAATGGCGACACGATACCATTCTTCTGGTGCGGAGCCGGTAAACATGGAGACTCCTCCGAAATCAGATCCGGCCCCGCCGGGCCGTACGGTCGGGGGCGGTGAGGCGATCTGGATTCTGGACTTTGGCTCGCAGTACACGCAGTTGATCGCGCGCCGTGTGCGGGAATTGGGTGTTTTCTCGCGCGTGGCGCCGTGCACTGTATCACCCGGTGAGGTCGACTGGTCGGCAGCGAAGGGATTGATCTTTTCCGGCGGGCCGGCCTCCGTCATCGAAGCGGGCGCGCCGGAGTGTGATCCACGGTTCTTCTCGACTGACCTTCCCAAGTTGGGTATCTGCTATGGCCTGCAACTGTATGGCAAAACCCGTGGCGGCCAGATGACCCGATCGCAGTTACGGGAGTTTGGTCGGGCGCGATTTGTCCGCGCCGGCGATGATCCCCTGCTGGCGGGTCTGCCTGAGTCGTTCAACGTCTGGATGAGCCATGGCGATACCCTGACCGGGCTGCCGGTGGGGATGGAAGCAATCGGCGCCACGAGCGCCGTGCCGTTGGCTGCCGCTGTTGACCGGCCCAACCATTTCTGGGGATTGCAGTTTCATCCCGAGGTTGAACACACCGAACACGGCCGGGATATTCTCAAGGCGTTCCTGTACACCATTTGCGGCTGCCGGGGCGGGTGGAATGAGGGCGTCTTCATCGATCAGGCCATTGCCGCGGTGCGCGGCCAGGTCGGTGACGGACATGTTCTGCTTGGTGTTTCCGGGGGGGTGGATTCGGCAGTTCTGGCGGTTCTGCTACAGCGTGCCATCGGGGATCGCGCGCATCCCGTCTTTGTCGACACCGGCCTGTTGCGTGATGCCGAAGTGCATCAGGTTCAGGATGCCCTGCTCAGGTCCGGCGTCAAGGTGCACGCCGTGGATGCCGCCGAGCGATTCCTCGCTGCCTTGTCCGGAACCACCGATCCCGAACAGAAACGAAAGACGATCGGACGCGTCTTTATCGAAGTGTTTGAATCCGAGGCACGCCGCATCGGCCATGTCGATTTTCTCGCCCAGGGGACACTCTACCCCGATTGGATTGAGAGTGTCTCGGTCCGGGGACCATCGTCGGTGATCAAGTCGCACCACAATGTCGGGGGGTTGCCGGAACACATGAAGCTCGAACTGGTCGAGCCCCTCAAGTGGCTCTTTAAGGATGAAGTCCGCGCCGCCGGACGGCGGCTGGGATTGCCGGACTCCGTGATCGGCCGCCACCCCTTTCCCGGCCCGGGACTGGCCGTGCGCATCTTGGGGCCGGTCACCCGTCCCGATCTGGATTTGCTCCGTAAAGCTGACAGCATCTATCTGGCGGAATTGCGGCGCGCCGGCTTGTACGATCGGATCTGGCAGGCATTCTGTGTCCTCTTGCCGATCCGTTCCGTTGGCGTCATGGGCGACGAACGCACCTACGAGCGTGTCCTGGGCCTACGCGCCGTGACCTCGACCGATGGCATGACGGCCGACTGGGCCGAACTCCCCTACGATCTGCTCAAGACGATCTCCAACCGCCTCATCAACGAGGTCCCGGGGATCAACCGTGTCGTCTACGACGTCTCCTCCAAGCCGCCGGCGACGATCGAGTGGGAGTGACCCTTCACCACGTCGCTCCCGCGCCAGAATCGGCTTGACAGCGGCGCTTCTTCCCGGACATATTCGCGTTTCGTTTCGGCCCGACTTTGCGAACTGTGTCACCAGGTCGCGGGTAGGCTGGGATGATAATCCGACGGCCGGGTGACCGTCCGACAATGAGGCGTTCTGGACCCGAAGAGGTCGGACGGCGCTTGCGCCCGGTGGGGATTCTGACCGCGATCCCTTTCGTGCTCATGGTCGGTCCTCTCGTGGGATACTTTGTCGGGCATTGGCTGGACCGACGCTGGGGCACCGAGCCGTATCTCATGGTCCTGTTCATCGCGCTCGGATTTGCGGCGTCGGGGCGCGAAGTCTGGGGACTGATCAAACGCGCTTCGCGCGACACCAACGGTGACTGACCGGCGGTTGCGACTTCATTCCATGAATCTCGACTTTCTCAAACGGATTGGCGCGATGACGGTCGTGGTCGGCGTCATCGTGTTTGCCTTTGTGGCCGTTTACTATGACGCGCGTTTCGCGACGGGGATTCTGATCGGCTGCGTCTGGGGCATCGCCAACTTTGCAGCCCTGACCCGGTTCTTGACCGCTGTCGTGTCGCCCTCTCCCGCGAACCGTCGCCGGGCCATTCTCCTGGGCGCCGTCAAGTTCCCGGTCCTGTACCTGGCGGGTTATCTGATCCTGCGCACCCGGTGGTTTGCGCCGGAGGCGCTCTTGTCCGGGTTTTCACTTCTGTTTCTGGTCACTCTCCTGAAAGCCCTGGGACGTGCCTATTTGCATTTGGATGATCGCTCGGCTTCGTCATCCACCCCGGATGGAATCGGATCATCGGCGCGAACTCCTGCGGTGATGTCATCCTAATGACACCGGCATTCCTGGCCATGCTGCAGCCGTTTCTGGCCGTGACCGAGGCGGGCGCCGAACCGAAGGGCGCGCCGGAGGTGCCCAACATCATCACGCTGTTGTCGGCACGATTCCCCGAAGTGCCGCTCGTCGAGTTTCTCCATCACTGGGAAAATGTCATCTATGCCTTCATCGTGGCGGCGGGGCTGTCAGTACTGGCATACATCGCCACGCGCCATCGCACGATGATACCCGGACGACTCCAGAATCTCTTCGAGATGGCGGTGCAATCACTGGATGAGTTTTTCGCCGGTATCCTCGGCCCCGAAGGACGGCGGTTTACGCCCTTTCTCGGCACGCTTTTCCTCTACATCTGGTGCATGAATCTGTTTGGGTTGATTCCCGGCATGATGTCCCCGACCGGGGGACCCAACGGGATCAACACCACCATCGCCCTGGCCGTCTGCGTCTTCTTCTACGTTCAGTATGCCGGCCTGCGGCGGCAGGGGATCGTGGGGTATGTAGACCATCTGATGGGGACGCCACGCAGCGCGATCCAGTGGGTCCTGGTGCCGCTCAATCTGCCCATCCACTTAATCGGCGAACTGGCCAAACCGTTGTCGCTCTCGCTGCGTTTGTTCGGCAACATCACCGGCGAGGACGTTCTTCTGGCGGCCTTTCTGGGCTTGGGGGTTGCGGCCACGGGTTTCTTGCATCTGCCGATCGGATTGCCATTGCACGTACCGTTCATTTTTCTGGCGCTGTTGACCGGCACCATTCAGGCGCTGGTCTTCACGCTCCTGTCGACCGTATATTTTTCCATGATGGTCGCCGAACACGAGGCGCATTGAATGGGTGAATTGATCAGTTGGATTATGTGATGATTGGACGGATTGGCAGAACAGAAAGGGGATCACAACCATGACTTTCCAAACCGCCTTATCCCTGGCATTGCCGTTCGGGCTGGCAATGGCGGCGATCGGCTCGGGACTTGGTCTGGGACGCGCGGTGGCCGCGGCGATGGAGGCGATGGGCCGACAGCCGGAGGCCGCCGGAAAAATCCAGACCGGAATGATCATCGGCTGCGCGCTTATCGAGGCCTTGACCATCTACGCCCTGGTGGCATTTTTCATTCTCCAGGACCGGATCAAGTAATTGGCCCACGCCGGTCACGATGGGCCAGAGTGCGAGTTTGAGACGGGGAATCCGCACGGATGAATGTTGACATCCAGCAAATTCTGACGCACGTCGTCGGTTTCCTGGTCGTGCTGTGGGTGTTGAAGCGCTATGCCTGGAAGCCGCTCCTCGGGATTCTCGAAGAGCGCCGTGCCCGGATCCAGTCGGATTTTGACGCCGCCGCCGCCAAGCGCGTCGAGGCCGAAGAGACGGCCGCACGGTATGCCGCCCAACTGCGGAACATCGAGGCCGATGCGCGCGCCAAGATCCAAGAGGCGATCGCCGATGGGCGTCGGATGGCCGGGGAGATTCGCGAGGAGGCACGCGCCGAGGCCAAGCGCATCATCGACAAGGCCCGCGCCGACGTCGAACGGGAATTGGCCAAGGCGCAGGTTGAATTGAAGGAAAAAATCGTCGGCATGACCATCTCCGCCACCGAACGAATCATCCGCCGGTCCCTCGATGATGAGGGGCACCGTCGGTTGATCTCGGGCTTCCTGGATGAACTGGATCAGGTTTCGCCAACGGGAGGTCGGTGACGGCCACGTGACCTCAGCATCGGATGGAGCCAGATCATGATTGAATCCCGTGTCGCCAAGAAATATGCTACGGCCCTATTTGCCCTGGCGCGGTCGCGCGGGATCGAGGTGGGCATGCGCGAGGATCTGGTGGCATTGCGCCACGGGCTTGAGAAAGACCGTCGGTTGCTCGATCTCTTGGCATCGCCGCAGATCTCCGATGAAGAAAAACACGCAGTCGTGCGGCGGGTTCTGGCCGGATCATCGCAGTCGGTCGTCGTTGATTTCGTCCTGCTGTTGGTCGACAAGGCGCGCACGGAACATCTGCTGCGCACGATCGAATTGTTTGAACGCCTGCATGCCGAAGCGATGGGGGTCGTCGACGCGACCATCACAAGCGCCGTGCCGTTGGCGGATGGGGAAGTGCGCGACGTCGTCGCCCGGCTGGAGCGGGTCTCCGGTCGGACCGTTCACCACCATGTCGAGGTCGACCCCGCCATTCTGGGCGGTGTCGTCGTGATGATCGGCGGTGAGATCATCGATCATTCCGTTCGTTTTGACCTATCGCGTTTGCGAGACGCCCTGCGCGCCGTGAAAGTCCATCAGGCCGCATAGCCAATCGTCCAGCTACGGAGAAGAATATTAATGGCGCTGAGACCGGAAGAAGTATCGGCGGTAATCGCCCGCGAAATCGGTGAATACGAAGGCCGTCTCGCTATGGAGTCGGTGGGGACCGTTCTCCAGGTCGGCGATGGGATCGCGCGCGTCTGGGGGCTCGACGATGTGATGATGTCGGAGTTGGTGAGTTTCCCCGGCGACGTCACCGGCATGGTCCTGAATCTCGAGGAAGACAACGTCGGCTGCGCCATTTTTGGCTCCGACCGCCTGATCAAAGAAGGGGACACGGTGCGGCGCACGGGGCGTGTCGCCTCCGTGCCCGTCGGGGACTCCCTGATCGGACGTGTCGTCGACCCTCTGGGACAGCCCCTTGATGGCGCCGGGCCGATTGTCACCGACCGCTTCCGGCCGCTGGAGGGAAGGGCGCCGTCGGTCATCGAGCGCCAGCCGGTGAAAGAGCCGGTGCAGACCGGGTTGAAAGCGATCGATTCGATGATTCCCATCGGCCGCGGCCAGCGGGAGCTGATCATCGGCGACCGCCAGACGGGCAAGACGGCCATCGCCATCGACACGATCATCAACCAGACGGGCACGGACCTCTTCTGCATTTATGTCGCGATTGGACAGAAGGCCTCGA
>JACQFV010000130.1 GCA_016199865.1 Candidatus Zixiibacteriota bacterium
ACAGGTCGACAGGGTCATCGTTCCATGACTCATCTGCGCTGAATCGCCGTCGCCGACGTCGTCATCCCCGTTGATGAAGTCACGCGTGGCGATCAAATGCAAATGGACAAAGGCATCGATGTCCAACGAAAACCCGGTATCGAGAAAGCCGATCCGCACGCCGGTTCCGTCGAGCCCGACGGCATGGAGTTGATCCGCCTGAATCGCCAGGATCTGATTCAAGGAGGGTCCGTAATCGTAGGGTTCCCCGCCGGACGGAACTTCCGGCTTGGGAGTCTCCATCCCAGTCGTCTCTGGCTCCGGCAACTGGAATTCCGACTCCGCGACAGGTCGTAGCGAATCAACGCAATCCAGTGACGAGAGTGCGGCCAGCCGATCCGCCTCGATTGTGCCCGATAGAGCATTCAACCAGCGGCATTCGGCGCGGATGATCAGACCTGACGCCATCACTTCATCTCGATAGAGAGGATATATCGGGCGATCGACGGCGGGGTTGTACCGGGCGCCACGCGCCGCCATCCGCGCGGCCGCGCGCGGTGACATCACTGCTGGCATGTTCGACTGACTAATCCCCTTCTCCGGCCCCTTATCCATCGCGGCCAGAAGCGAAAAAGGCAGACGGGCGATTCGCATATCCGGTTTCAGAGTCGCGTCGCCGATGGGGCGATACTCATGGACAGAATGCGACTCGCCGCAAAGCGTGAGGTCATTCACAGCACCTTCTGGAAAAACTCGCGGGCCCGCGGATTAGTGGGGTCGTCGAATAGTTTCTGCGGCGTGCCCCATTCGAGCAGGCGCCCCCCCGCCATGAACGCCACGCGGCTCGCCACTTCGCGGACGAAATCCAATTCATGCGACACAACCACCATCGTCATTCCCGATTGGGCCAGATCGCGCATCACCGCCAAGACCTCGCCGATCATCTCCGAATCCAGTGCCGACGTCGGCTCGTCGAACAACATGACCTTCGGCTCCATCGCCAGAGACCGGGCGATGGCGACCCGCTGTTGCTGTCCCCCCGACAACTCGGCGGGATGGGCGTTCAGTTTGTCCCCCAGCCCAACACGGCGCAACTGCTCGGTGGCGCGCTCATGCGCCTGCGCCTTGTTCAGCTTGCGCACGATCTGCGGCGCCAGCGCCACGTTTTCCAACGCCGTCAGATGAGGGAACAGATTGAACTGCTGAAACACCATTCCGACGTTGGCGCGAATGGCGTGGATATCGCGATGTTCGGTGTCCAATCGCGCTCCGGCAATGTCAATCGTTCCCTCATCGGGTATCTCCAGCCCATTCAGGCAGCGCAGAAATGTTGATTTTCCCGATCCCGACGGACCGACAAGCGCCACAACCTCCGATCCGGCGACGGTGAGCGACACTTCGTTCACCGCGATCAGATCGCCAAATCGCTTGGTGACCCCAGATGCCACCACGGCCGTGGCGTGTTGGTCCAGTGCTGTCAATGCCGCAGCCCTCCGGTCCCAAACCCCTTGACCGCGAAACGGCGCTCCAATGAACGGGTGAGGCGGGTCAAGGCCAGGGTCATCGCCAGATAGATCAACCCGACCAAAAGCCAGGTCTGAAAATCGACAAAGAACTGGGAGTAGTATTCCCGGCCGGCGCGCGTGACTTCGCGCAGGCCGATGATGGACACCAACGACGAATCTTTCAGGCAGGCAATGAACTCATTCGCGGCGGGGGGGATGATCGTGCGCGTTGCCTGCGGCAGGATCACATGACGCATCGCCTGCAAGGGCGACATGCCCAGGGCCGCGGCCGCCTCATGCTGGCCGTGGGCAATGCTGAGCACCCCGGCGCGAAAAATTTCCGCCAAATACGCCGAATAGCAGATGCCCACCGCCGTCACTCCGGCGGCAAACTGTCCCAAGTCGAGCACCTTGCCCAAGCCGAAGTAGATGAAAAAAATCTGCACCAGAAGCGGCACGCCGCGCAGCGTGTCGACATAGACCCGGCTGATCCCCGTCAGCCATTTGTTCCGAAAAACGGGGAGGATTCCGACGATGCAGCCGAGAACCAAGGCAAGCGCAAACGACGCCAGCGTGATGCCGATCGTGACCGGCACCGCCGGCAGAAGAAACTTGAGTATGTGAAGCGCCAGCGCTCCCTGTTTGGCCAGAAACTCGATACTTCCTCCTGGAAGCGGGAGCATTCAATCGTGCCCCCACAGAACGATCAACTTATCGAACGCTGGGGGGAACTTCAACGGCATTGTGCCACGCTGAGAGCCCCGGACCGAGTGAATCCTGTCAGGGGGGAGGCTGAATTCGACGTGGAGGCCAGGCGTCCTCGCCTGGCCGTCGCTTCGCCGGGCGAGGACACCCGGCGCCCACGGTCTAAAGAGTCGTGATGCTATGCGATCTCAGTCCTGTGGCACCAAGAAAGAGGAATTTCTTGTCACGGAACGTCGATGCTGCGCCTTGCGCGGGGCGGGCCGATCAATAGCGCCTACCCCCCCGCGCCGAACCAACGATCACGAATGGTCTGGAAGCGACCGTCCGATTTGATCTTTTCCAAAGCGCGGTTGATCGCGGTCACCAGCTCTTTATCATGGAGCCGCACGGCGAAGCCGTAGTTCTCCGAGGTCAACGTCGGCCCGACAATTCTGGCAAAGCGACGCTGGCGGATGATCAGTTCGGTCGTCGGCAGGTCATTGATGACCGCATCCAGGTGGCCGTTCTCCATGTCGATGAAGGCCGCGCCGATGCTTTCAAAGGCCATCACCTTGACGTCGGGAATCTGGTTGGCGCGCCGCTCACCGGTTGTGCCGAGTTGAACGCCGACCCGGCCACCCTTCAAGTCTTCGACACTGTGAATCCTGGTGTCGCTGACCGGAACGGCAATGGCCTGACCGCCGTCGTAATAGGGATCGGAAAAGGCCACCTGCTGGGCGCGCTCGGGGGTGATGGTGAAAGTGGAGGCGATCATCTCGTACTTGGAGGAGACCAAACCGGCAATGATGCCGTCGAACGGCACCACGACGAACTCCGGCGCGCATCCCAGTTCGCGGCAGATTTCATGCACGAGATCGATGTCGAATCCCTCGGGCTGTCCCGAAGCGGTATCGATCCATTCGAACGGGGGATAGGTGGCGTCGGTTCCGACACGGAGAACCCCCGTGCGCGACATCCGCGCCCACCCCGACTCATTGCCTGCACCACATCCGGTGCCGACAATTGCGACGCAGCCGAGGAACAGGAGGGCAAAGGCGATTCGGGCCGCGACGTACTGAGTATCTTGAAATACCCTCCGTTGCCGAAGGCGTGCGCAGACAGGAATGCCTGCGCCACCGGCTGCGCCGCAACTATCGGCAGACTGGTGGGGCAGACATTCTTGTCTGCCCGATTCTTTAGCAGACCCGCACGATCTTGGCCATTGGCCTTGAGACCACATGCGGCCAACATCGCGTTTCGGTCTTTCTCCCACAAGCAAAAACCCCCGCCGTGGGCGGGGGTGCGCAGATTCAGTCTGGAAGGAATAGCTAAATTGAACTCTCGGCGCCGCTGCCTTCACGCAGCCGCACCGAAGATATTCCAGAGTTCAAGTGCAGCCGTATCTTCACCGGCCTTGTGTCGTAACCCGGCGTTTCCATGACGTCGCCGTGTTCGACCAGATTGAGACTCCCGGAGGAGAAGCTGGAAATGGCGCTTCGGCGGTCGAGCTGAACACCGGCCCCGGGGGGAATGGTGATGTCCAAAGCGGCCACCGCCGTCTCGATACTCGCATCGACGACAGGAACCGATGGGCCGAAGACCACGTTCACGTCCGCGGCGCCCGCCGACAGGGTCACATGCTCGGCTTTGACGGCGGTCAGATCGAGGCGCATCCGCGCCGCTCCGCCTTCGACCTTCAAGTCGACCGGAAGACCGTCGGTGATCTTCACGATCCACTGGTCCTTGTCACGATGCCCGCGACCGTCGCGGTCCTCGATGTGGACGCGGAGAACGCCGTCGGTCTCCTCGCTGGTCGTGCGCGGTTTTTCACAGCGGCAGTTCACGCGACCGACGACCGCGTTTCCCGAATCGGTTCCGCCCCGTAACACGAGTCTCCCCCCGGCCATCTGCATTGACAAATCGAGACGTTTGACCGTCGGACCGGCGCTTTCCGTCCAGAGATAAACGGCGTTGTCCGGTTCATTGTCGTTGAAATTATTGAAATTCCAATTCCAGTTGTCCCAACCGCCCCCACTGTCGCGCCCGCCGGCCACCACGGCGTAGGTCACGACACCGACGATGATGATCGGCGAGAGCCAGGCCAACGGCTTGAGCGAGCCAGTGGCTGAGAAAATCTTCTCGACACCGATGGCGATCAGGATGACCGGCCAGAGCTTCCAGATATACCGCCACGAGCCGAAGTCCACGACCCCCGTGCTGTTCAGGAGCAATAGCACGCCGACGGCGATGAGGATGACACCCGTTCTGACTCTACCGACCGGCATTGGCTCCCTCCTCCGTCTGCCCTTCGGCCGACTTCGTTGGCTCGTGGCGGTACTGTGGCGCCATCGTGCGGTAGATCAAGGCGCTGCCAATCACGATCAGGATCAATGGCCAGACGTATTCAAAATCGAACCAGAAGAATAGTCGGCGGAATAGAAACACGAAGCCCAATCCGATCAGGATGACACCGGGAAGAAAGCCATGGCCGTGCTTTGTGGCCGCCTGTGCCGTCGGCGCTGCCCCACCCGTCCCCGACGCAGGCGAACTCGTACGCACGTCGATCACGGCGGGTTGCCGGGGAACCACGATCCAGGCGATGACATAGGCCAACAGCCCGAATCCGCTGGCGAAAATCAACAGGACAAACACCAGACGAATCCAAGTGGGATCGACGTCGAAATACTCCCCCATCCCGCCGCAGACCCCGGCGATGACCTTCGACTGATTCGAGCGATGGATGTGCTTCTTCATTCCATCTCCGCTGGAACGAGTTCTGGGCAAGGGCTAAACAATCAGGCCCAGCTTGAGTACGGGGTTCGAAGTGGGAAGTTTCGAGGTTTTGGGGGTGTTGCCCGGCCGGGGCGCCGGCTGACGATCACTCCAAGTCGTGGACCGAACGGGTTTTGCGCGCCTCGCCGGTCATCGGCACAAACCGAACGCCAAAGCGACGCTCCTGACGTAACCCCTGCGACGTCTTGGTCAGAACGACGAGCGTTTGATCCTCTTCGCCCAACGGGAGGGCCATTTTCCCATCGACGGCCAACTGGTCTACCAGCGGCTGGGGAATGTGATCGGGGGCCGCGGTCAAAATGATTGCGTCGAAGGGCGCCTCTTCCAGCCACCCCTGATACCCATCTCCGATGCGGACGTGGACGTTGCTATATCCCAGCGCCTGCAACGTCGACTGGGCCTGGCGGCCCAAGGGATCGAGGATTTCGATCGTGTAGACCTCGCGCGCGATTTCCGCCAGAACCGCCGCCTGATATCCCGAGCCCGTGCCGATTTCCAGAACCCGGTGCCGCGGCCTCAGCGCCAGGGCCTGAGTCATCGCCGCCACGATGTACGGCTGGGAAATGGTCTGGCCGTATCCGATCGCCAGAGGATGGTCGTCATACGCTTCGCGCACCCGCTCATCGGCGACAAAACGGTGCCGCGGTACAACGCGCATCGCGTCCAACACGACCGTGTCGGTCACGCCCCGCGCCGCAACCTGCGTGCGGACCATCTCTTCACGCGCTCGATCGGGCGCTTCGGTCGTTCTATTCTCGGGGAATCGGGGACTCAAGGAAGATGCCGGCATTTCCGACCAACCACCAGTTATGGCCATCGCACCGGTCGCATACCACATGAACGGGTGTTGGCCGTCCGTCAACTTATGCCACAATCGACGGCGGCGCAACGGCTTTCGCCCGGCGCCCGGGCAACGAAAAGCCCCGCTCCTGACAGGGGCGGGGCTGAACGCCACACCGCGAAGCACGGAGGGTTAATTGCCTCTCAGCGTGTCATGGACTGACGACGATTCCGCAAACGATCTTTCTTGGCGGCCCACTCCGTCGATCCCGCCGAGCTGCTGTCGAGCGAGTTCAGATACTCTCCAACCACGCTGACGGCCGAGTCGACGAGCGCCGCTTTGTCCGAGATCATGCCCAGACGGAACCATAAAGCACACAACTGCGACCGGTCATCGTCGGAACGCTGGCTTCGGTCAATGCTCTGCAGATTCCCGATCAACTTCCGCAGTCCGGCGATCTCATCAAACCGCCGCATCGCCTCAGCCGGCGAATAACTCTCGGCAAACCCCGCCACGGTCCCCTGACGCGGCGCTTCCAGCAGCCGCCCCGGTGTCGGCGACACGGTCGCCGTCTCGGCCTCCATCACGCCTTGGGCCATCTGCCGTTCATATTTGCCGTAGGGGTCCTGCTGCGCGGATCGCTTGGAGTCGTTCACCGGCTGGCCCGGCGTATCCGAGGCAATTTTTCCCATGATCGTCACTTGGCGGTGCGGCCAGACCTCATTGTCTTCGTTGCCACCCCCGATGGCCGGTCCGTTCACCGGCACGGTCGGTCTTGTGGAAACTGCTTCGTTGGACGACGTAGAGCTGGCCGAGCCCTTTTCGTTCGGCACGACGGATTCCTGCGCCTGTGTCGAGTGCGCGGACTGTGACGCTTGACTCCCTGCGCCGGTCGCACTTGTTGATCGTGCCTTATCGGACCCCTTCTTCGCGCCCGACCAGTTGTCGCTGGTCGCCGGAGCCGTTGTATTGGGCTCTACGATCGCGGAGGATGATCCCGGCTGATCGGGATGGGGCGCTGGAGTGGTTCGGATGACGGGGACTTCTGATTCAGAGACGGTCCATGTCACTGGGCGCAAAATCACTTCGCGGCCAATCAATACCGCCAGCACGGCGACTCCCAAGGCCGGTGCCCACAGGTAGGCCCAACGCCGGCGCGGTGATACCGGCAGGACGCGAATCGTCGTCTGCGCCGCACCCGCCGCGATCCGTGACGCCACCCGTGTTGGGAACTCCTCCCAGTACAGATCACCCGGATCGGGGACCATTCCCTGCCCGACTGTCTGGTCCAGCAGTCGGACTTCATCGGCCACAGCCCGGCATTCCGGACAGCCGGCAATGTGAATCTCCACCAACGGCGTCAATTCCCCGACGCCATGTGACCAGAGCCACTGTCTTGCTTTGACGCAACGCATGTTACTGCCCCATTGTATGACGATCGCCTGAGTCAAGCCAGCTGCGCTTGAGTCCCATCGCACACGCTATACCGAGAACTTCGCATACCACCGCCCCACTCTCATACGTTGTTACCGGTGATCACCGGACTTATTCCCGCAAATCTTCGAGAAAATCCCCCAGCGCTTCACGGAGTTTTCGGCGCGCCCGCGCCAAACGTGACATGACCGTCCCCATCGAGACCCCCAATGCCTCTCTAATCTCTTCATACGTCAGGGCATCACGCAGACGCAAGAGGATGATGGTCCGGTAAACCTCCGGCAATCGGTCGATTTCCGCCTCCAGACGGGCCAGAAGTCGCCGCCGACGAAAACTGGCCTCCGGCTGAGCGGCTTCGCGTTCATAATCGGACGGATCGGGCCGGTTTAGCAGGATCTGCTGCGCCCGAAACTGATTCTTACGCAACAAGTTAAGTGCGATATTGACGGTCGTGCGGCAGAGCCAGGCGCCGAACGGTCGGTTCGGATCGATCCGTGCCAACGCCTCATAGGTCCTGACGAACACATCCTGCGTGACTTCATCTGCCAGATCGTGTGTGCGCACAACGTGAAACGCCCAACGGTAAACCTGCCTTTGGTAGCGCCGGACCAGGCAGTCGTAGGCACTGTTGTCGCCCTTTTGTGCGGCCACGACGAGGTCGAAATCGGCGGCCTCCGGCGGATGCTTGTCGTCGGAACCGCTCATTGTGCTGACCGCCTTAGGATGGCGGATCATTCCCGTGTCGTGGGAAATCCCAAATCAAACCAGTTCGGCGCAATCCGGCGCCGACGCGACGCAAGACGCCAAACCAAGAGTTCCGCCGCCAGTCGATCGGTCATCGTGGATGTCTTGATCGCCCAATCGGCCTCAAAGATGGCGGCGATGGCCTGTGTTAACCCATTAACCCCCAATGCCATGGCCTGGGGCCTGAGTTTGCCGACCAGCCAGGGATGCATCCCGAGCTCGCGGCCAATTTCGGTGTCTGGCTTATCCTTGAAGCCGCAGAGTCTGATGAGACGAATGCACGAAGTTGTCAGAGAGCGGAGCCAAAACGAGGCCGGAATGGCCACCGCCTGCAGGGAACGGACAATCGCCAGCGCCTGCACGGTATCCTCGCGCGCGAGGGCTTCGACCAACTGAAAGACATCGTGCTCTCCCTGCCCGGCAATAACCCGTTCGACGTCGGATTTCTCGATGCGCCGACGCGCCCCGATGAAGAGGGTTGCCCGTTCGATCGTCTGCCGCACTTCGAATAGATCACTTCCGTGGACGCCGACCAACAGATCGACCGCGTCTGGGGAGAGGGCCCAATCGAATTCGCCGGCAATACGCATTACCCAGCCGGGCAGGTTTTCGGGGTAGATTCGGGGAAACGCCTCATTAAGGCCGAGAGCCGACAGCGCCTTGAAAAAAGTCGTTCGCCGGTCAATGGCCTCGGCCGTCAACAGGACTCGATTCGTGGCGCCGAAGCGGCGCAGGATTTCGACAAATTCAGTCTGGCGCGCCGACGGCACCCTATCCACGTTGGCCACGTGCACCAACTGCAGGGTCTCGAACATCGGCAATGTCGTCCCCAGATCCGAGAGTCGTTCGAAGTCGATATGCGGAGCAGTGAAGGTTCGGCGCGAGGCGCCGGCACTCGTGCGGGATACGTTCTTCCAAGACTCGACCGCATCCCAAAGCACATAGGGATTCTCGGCCGTCAGAAGATAGAACGGGCCGAACTTGCCGGTGGCGCGATCCTCGGAGAACCCCATGATTTGCCCGCCCGGTCCGTAAGCCGGAAGTCAAGCAACATAGAGAATAGAGCCACGAAGACCAAATGGTTCGGTAGGGTGGGTGCTCTGCACCCACCACCCCCAGGTGACACCAAAAAGAGGTGGGTGCGAAGCACCCACCCTACGTCGCGCGCGTCGACGAGGGCGTTACCGCGCCTGCGGCCCAGCCGGGTTTTCCCGGCGCGCCACCCAGTCGATCGTGTAGGGGATTCTCTGTCTGAGGATCAAGGCCGTGTTGCGAAACGCTTCCAGCTCACGCCGGCACAGAAGCCGGTTGTTGACCTGATTGACCACCGTGAACGAGTCGCCCAAGATCTCGATCGTGCGCTCGGCAAAGAGCTTCGGATTGATCTCCACGAACTCCAGGAGCGCCAGCAGACTGGCGTATTCGCAGGCGGCGGCCGTGCCCCGGTATCGGGCGCGGAAGGTGATCGAGAGTTCGGGAATGACAAACGACACAAATCCATCCCCTGGCTCATGGGGCAGACCGGGCTTTTCCGAAGAGAAGTAGCAGCGCATCGGCAGGTTTCCTCGTTGAGAGGCGACCAATGCAAAGCCAATGCCGCGCCTTCGGCGCAACTGATCGGTCTGATGGACGCCCCGCGTCGCAGCGTGGCGTCATTTCGCCACCCGAGCCATGCGGAGCAGAGTCTACGCAGGGGTCGATCTGAGCGCCGAGTCAGCAGGGAATTGCAGAATTGTTGCGACGTGTCGACTGAGCCGGGAGTCTACACCCGTTCCAGGGGGTCGAACAACTTGCGGTATTCCAGCATGGCGTAACGGTCGGTCATGCCCGCGATGTAGTCGCAGACGACCTGACGTGTCTGGGTGGGCGATGGCTCCAATCCCGGCCGTTGGAGACGGGCGAGAAACTTCGGGTCCAGTTGCCTCGGCTCCTGCGTGTAGGCGTCGAAGAGCCCGTGCACGATCCGTTCGGCCTTGAGCGCCATGCGCACGAGCCGGTAGTGACGGTACATCGAGTGAAACAGGAAATTCTTGAAGGCGCTGATCTTGGTCGCGAATTCCGGCGAGAAGCGCATGAAGAGCGAATCGGCCTGCCGCACGTCGTCCAGCGTGCGCACCGATTTTTCGGTCAACAACCGGCTGGCGTGATCCACCAAGTCGGTGACCTGCCGGTTGATCAGGAGGCGGACGACGTGATGGCGTCGCAGACGGCCATCCAGGTCCGGATGTTCCCGGCGCGACTGATCGTTCAGTTCCTGCCAAAGCGGTAAGCCGGCTAGATCATCCCAACCGAACAGCCCCGCGCGGAGGCCGTCGTCGAGGTCATGGGAATTGTAGGCGATTTCATCGGCCAGATTGACCAGCTGCGCTTCCAACGTCGGCTTCCATTCGGGATGAAACCCCTCGGTGTCGGCGGCGGCCTTGTCGTAAATCGTCTCGTGCTTGACGATTCCTTCCCGTACCTCGAAGGTCAGGTTGAGTCCGACGAAACTGGGATAGCGTTCCTCCAGAACGTCGACGACACGGAGCGACTGCCGGTTGTGCGAGAACCCGCCATCCGGCTCCATCTTCTTGTTGAGCGCGTCCTCGCCAGCGTGGCCGAAAGGGGTGTGCCCCAGATCATGCGCCAGCGCCACCGCCTCGGCCAGGTCTTCATTCAACGCCAGCGCGCGGGCGATCGAGCGGGCGATCTGCGCCACTTCGATGGAATGCGTCAGACGGGTCCGGTAATTGTCCCCTTCATGGTTGACAAAAACCTGTGTCTTGTATTCCAGACGGCGAAAGGCGGCGGAATGAATGATCCGCTCCCGGTCGCGTTGGAATTCGGTGCGGTAGGGATGCTGCTCTTCGCGGTGCACCCGTCCGAGCGAATGGGTGCTCTGCGCCGCATACCCGGCCAAAGATTGCCGCTCGCGTTGTTCCAGTGAAGATCGAACCATCTGTACTTTCCCGCTACGTTCCGCAGGCGGCGCCTTACGGGCGCCGTCTCACCACTGCCACCCCATGCCGATCGTGTGCGTACCTCCCAAGTCGGCGTGGCTCAAATACACGTAATTAATTGAGCCACCGCCGCGCGATATTCGTCCGCCGAGTGAATAGCGCGTCGGATTCAGGCGCAATCCGGACAGAAATTCAATGCCCGAAACCAGCCGCAGCCGCTGACCGATTCCCCACTGGTCATCATCGCCAGAGTGCTTGGACCAGATCCCCGCCAGCGTCAGGTCGGGCGGCGCCGTCCACGCGGCGGAGATTTCGTAGGTCGGCGCGCGATCATCATCGCCGTAGAGCCGGTTGATCGTCAGGTGTCGCACCGCCAGGCCGACGGCCAGATCGGACCGTGGCCGCGCGGCCATTCCCAAGTTGAGGTAGGTTCCCGCGAACCGGCTGACCGCCTGACCGAATTCCGTGCGTTCGACCTGCAAACCGGCGCCCAGCGCCCACTGCCGCCAAATTGTACGCGCGGCGGAGATCACGCCCCTCGTTTCGACATACAGTTCCGACTGGCCAAACCGCGACATCCCACCGCCGATGGCCAAATGATGGCCGGGATTTAACCGCGCCGCCGCGGTGACATCATCGAATTCTTCCAGATTGAACAGGCGTCGATACGACAATTCCGCCGCTCCGTGTTGATCCGCCAGAGCGGGTAACGCGGGATTGGACCAAACCCCGCCGGGGGCATCGAGCGCCGCGGTGTATGCCCCCGCGACTCCCTCCAGCAGCGCCGATCCGAAATCCTCCGCGGGGCAAGTGTTCGCAGATGCAGCGACCGCCAGCACACACGCCACAATAGTGCATACGAAGCGATGATTCCTTGCGCCACGTGGCCAGGCCGAAGTCATGTGATAGCGATCCTTGTGATAACAATTCCGCTCTTCACGGCGCGACGACGATTACTGCTTTGCGAACGGCGCCGGAGGGCTTCGACCGCGCCAGGAGCACATATGGCCCCGGCCGCAAGGAGGCGCCGTTGTTGTCGGTCGTGTCCCAGGTCAATGCGCCCGTCGCGGCCGGCTCTTCGTCGGTAATCGTCCGCACCAGGCGGCCTGATCGGTCGAAGACCTCCAACGTGAGTTTCTCGCCGATCTGCATCGTGAACGATATCTGTGCCACCTCGCCCGCGCCGCGAAAGACCGGGTTGGGAAAGATTTGCACCGCGAACGGGCCAGCGGCGTCGCGGCTGACCGAGTTGGCGCGGCCCGGCGTTGCCCCGGAGGGATCCACCGATTCGGCCCAGTCGGCGGAATCGGCCAATTCCGGCCCCAAGGACAATCTCTCGCGGGAATGATTATCACCGTACGAGTCACGGTAACTGACCGAATCGATGATCTCTCCGGCAGCGCCGATCAGCCGGATGCGGTCGCCGGAATTGTTCAATTCCCGCCATGCTGGAACATCGAGCAGGGTCCCGGTGAATGATGGGTAGAACGATCGAAAGGCCGCAGCGCTCTGGGCCAGGACCCAGAAGGCACCCTGCGGCATCAGTCCGGCTCCCACCGGCAGTAGCGTGGTTCCCGTCGAGTCACCGATTTGCACGCCTTCGAGGTTGATCGCGAAATCCGCTTGGTTTGAAATCTCGACCCATTCCCCAGGTCCGACGCCCGTCGGATTTGCCAGAAACTCAGAGACGATAATTAACGGATCTGTGTGCTTCACGGCGAAGCTGACACCGTTTATGTTGTTTGAAGAATCCTCGTCGCTGCTCAGTCGCGCGGTCAGGCGACCCTGGCCTGGAAGCGCATCCAACCACACGTATTCGGCCTCAGTGGTGCGCTCGGGCGGCAACGTTTCAAGATTCCAAGTGTGGATCAACCGCGGTTCTGTCTTGCCGTAGTCGTAATAAAGGTCCAGATGGGTGCCTCCGACCGAGCCAAATCCGACATTCGTGACACGGGCGTGCACGGTCATCGGCGTATGCCAGGCGGGTGATGTCCCAATTAATATCCAATCAATCGCCAAGTCGTTTTGCGGTCGGTCGATGGAATTGGGTTTCCCCGGTGTCGCCCCGCTGGGATCGCGCGACTGGCCCCAGTCGCGCGCATCGGCGAAATTCGCCGATAGTTCCCGCCGTTCGGACGAATAATTGTTTCCATAGGCCACGCGGTAGCTGAGGGAGTCAATGATCTCCCCCACGGCGCCCAGCAGGCGAATCTGATCGCCGGAGTTGTTCAAACTGCGCCAACCGGGCAATTCGAATACCGTGCCCGAAAAACCCGGATAGTACGAGCGAAAGTCGTCAGCGCTCTGGGTCAACACCCAGAACTCTCCGGGGTCGATCCCCCCAGCGCCGGGGGAAAGATTTGCCAGTCCATCCGAATCACCCAGACTCGTCCCGCCCATGGCGATTGGAAATCCGGCGGCGTTGTAGATTTCGACCCATTCGCCCGGCCCGTCGCTCTCCGGGTTCACGAGGAATTCCGAGACGATGACCAGTGGTTTCGTGTGACGCACGACGACGTCTACGGCTTGCACGTTGTTGGCCGTGTCGTCATCCGCCGTCAATCGCGCGATCAACCGGCCTTTGCCCGGAGCGGCATTGAGCCATGAGTATTGTAACTGTGCAGTGCTCTCCGGTGGCAGAGGCACGACGCCGATGGCTGGGCCCAATGGAGATTCCGGCCCGCCAACGGAATAGTACAGTGCCAGGCGCGCGGAGTTAACATCCGCGAATCCGACATTCGTAATCCGTCCCGCCACGCTGATCGGCTCCCCCCAGCCGGGATTCACCGTCATGATTCGAAGTGAATCAAGCGCCAGATCGTTTTGTGGCCGGTTGATAGAATTGGGCTTCCCCGGCGTGGCGCCGGCGGGGTCGCGTGATCCCCCCCAGTCACGGCGATCGGCGAATGTCGGCGACAGTTCGCGCCGCTCGGTCGATTGGTTTTTTCCATACGATGCACGATAGCTGAGGGAATCGATGATCTCACCCGCCGCGCCCAACAAACGAATCTCGTCGCCCGCATTGTTCAGGTCGCGCCAGCCGGTGATTACAAGCACTGTCCCCGAGAAGGCGGGATAGAACGAGCGAAATTGATCGGCGTTTTGCGTCAGAATCCAAAAATCGCCGGGATTGATTTGTCCAGTTTCAGGCGGCAGCGGCGCATGGCCGTCGGAATCGCCCAGTGCCGTTCCATTCATTGCAATGGGGAATTGCGATGCGTTGTACATCTCGACCCATTCGCCGGGCCCGTCCGACGTGGGGCCGGCCAAGTATTCGGAGACAATGATCAATGGCTGTGTGTGGTGAACGACGACGACTTGCGCTGCCTCCGACCCGTCCATCACGGCGGAACTGTCAATCCGCGCGACGACCCGTTGAATGCCCGGCGACGCCCCATTCCATTCATACGTGAGATTTTCCGCTTCCCCTTCTCCAAGTCCCGTGACGGACCACGTGGTGAGCAACGTCAGATTCGTTCCCGGCGAACGGAGGTCTGAGTCCTCAAACAGGGACACTTCCGTAAGCGCGACCGGACCGAAATCGGGATTGTGCACGGCGACCTGGATCGTAATCGCTTCTCCCCAACCCGGGCCGTCGGGACTGACCTGGATCGAATCGATCGTCAGCGATCCCGGTTCTCCCCGCTGGACCGAATTGACTTGACCCGGCGTCGCGCCCGATGGGTCGCGGCAAACCGTCCAATCGCCGGGAGCGGCCAATGCGGGTTTCAATTCGACACGCTCGGTAGATCGGTTGCCATCGTAGGTAGTGCGATAACTCACCGAATCGATGATCTCGCCTGCCGCGCCAACCAGACGGATCCGATCGCCGGTGTTGTTCAATTCGCGCCAGCCGGGAATCTCAAAGACCGTGCCCGTGAAGCCGGGATAGAATGTCCGGAATCGTGACGCGCTCTCGGCCAGAATCCACAACGCGCCCGGTGGCAGTAAGTCCGTCTGGCCGGGGAGTGCTTCCGTGTTCAACGAGTCGCCGATACGCGTGCCGGAGAGATTGACTGGGAATCCGGCTTGGTTGGAGAGTTCAACCCATTCGTCCGGCCCTCCCGGTGCCGGTCCGGCCATGTATTCCGAGACGATCACGAGCGGTTGCGTGAAGCGCACGGCCGTACTCGCGGTGTCAACGTTGTTCGTCGAATCCGGGTCACTGCGAATGCGTGCCGTGAGATGCGATGGCCCCGGTGGGGGAGAGGTCCATTCCAAGTTGAGTGTCTGACTGGTTTCTTCGCCGATGTGCGCGATGATCACGGAATCGACTATCTGGGCGTTTCCGGACTCAGTCGACAGGATTGGCGCGGCGGACAGATCGATGACGGCATTGTTCACGTCACCGAAGCCGACATTCGTGACGCTCACGCGCACGGCGAGCGGTAGCCCCCACGCAGGATTGGTCGAGACGAACCACAATGAATCCAGTGCCAGATCGCCGCGTAGAGGCAGAACCGAATTCATCCGCCCCGGCGTGGAACCGGCCGGGGCGCGGCACAAGGCATAATTGCTCAGATCATCGCCGCGGTTTGGGCGAATCCGTTCGATGGATATTCCGTCGGGGCCATCGCTGCGCCACCATAGCACGGATCGTCCGCTACCCGGCCACAGGAGGGTGACCGTGTCGCCGCTGTTGCGCAAGGACATCTTCGTCACGCCGATGACGGGGTACGATTCGCTCGACGTGTCCCCCCAGACGCCGGAGTTGTTCCCCCAGAGGGATTCGAAACTCGACGTACCGGTGACCCGCCGCGCCAGAATCACGAAGTGACCGGGAGAGACCACCAGCCCCGTGTCCAGCAGCGTCGTGTCCTTGCCGTCGACATAGCGATATCCCGATAGTGTTACAGTGCCGTGTCCCGTATCGGGCCAGTTGAGCAGTTCGATCCATTCCAGCGACGTCGCGCTGCCCGGTTCGTTGGCCATGACTTCATTCACGATGAGGGCGGCACGCGTGTCGCGAGTTGTGATCAGACAGAGTGTGGCTGCTATCAGTCCTAACGCGAACCGCTGGGGTGTAGCGGAGAGCATCGCTCGAATTGGCAGCCAATGTGAGTGTGCCATGGGCATAGGGCTGTCGAGAAACCGAAAGGTATGATAACCAAATCCATGCCGTCGGCGCAACCTCACCTACATCGGCCGGGTGAGCAAGCGGATGCGCAACTCAACCCGGTCGCCGTGCTCGCGATCTTCATACCGTTGCCAGACCAGCGCCGCTTCAATGCGGCTTCCGGCCACGGGGAGAAGCGTCTCGGTGAAATAGAAGTACCAATATCCGTCGGCGGGCTGATCCAGATCGGGATCGACCCAACGCATGGCGGGGGAGAGGCGGACATGCGCATTCAGCCGCCAGTGCAAACCCGCGCCCGCCCGGACATATCGGTCCGCGCCGATACGATGCCGTCCGAATTCGGCGCGGGCGTTGACCTGCCGCGAATCGTCACCCCATTCGCCGAATGAGCCGATGGCGTATGTCGCGGCCTGTCCCTCTACGCTCTGGCCACGTGCGAACGGTGTCACCGACCAACGGCGCGCGTGAACATTGCAGCGCGCGGTCCAGCGATGGATCAACGGCATCTCTAGCCCCTCGCGATGGGTCATCCACTCCCAGCGCCAGGTCGTTGCGTGGTTGGGCGTGACGCGCGTGGACAGTTGGAAGCCGCGCTCACCGGCGGTCCGGGATGCAAACTCCACGTCGATCGAATCGAGCGCCACTTCGCGTGTATCGCTGCTTCCGGGGCCGCCGCCCCAGGGATTGATGAATTGTTCGGAGTATGACCAGGCCCAGCCGTGAATCTGTCCCTTGGGAAACGCCCAGACCGCCTCGGCGGCCTTGGCGGTGTGGCCATCGTCATCCGTTGCCAATTCCGCCAGTACCTGCCGCTGCGTCGTTCCCGCCTGAATATGCCCACTCACTATGTGGGTTTGGAATGACGCGTTTCGATCCCGCCATTCGATTTCGCCTGAGGCCGCATTCAGACCTAAGCGCCACCGCGGCCGCCCCATCGTGATCTGCGCCGCGCCGACGTGGTCAATCAAACTGTCCGAGCGAATGTCGGAGAACATCGTACCGGCATTCACGAAGTGGCGCTCGTCGGTCGAAACCCAGATTCCGTTGAATCGGCTCCGCGTCGGCTGCCAGAAGGAGCCACTCAAATTGGACGTGCCGATCACGCGCGAACGGCGCCCGATGACAAGTCCCCGCCCCCAGCGCGGTTCAATGCTCCCCGCTTGCGCAGTCACGCCATGATCGCTCCATGCGACCGTGCGTCGACGGAAGACGCCGCGGTCGCCATCGTGCCGCCAATCGACCAACCCGCGGACATTGCTCCACGCAAATCGCCCGACGGTATATCCATCACCGCCTGTCGGCGTCGACAGCGCCGCATCATAACCGCTGCGGGCGCTCCAACGCACGGGCAGATTCGACGACTGAGTCACCGGGGCGAACTCGGTCAACGTTTGCGCCGAATCGGGAGGGGACAGATACCCCGCCTCCGATCCGGGCAATCCCTCCCAATCCGATTGTGGCAGGAACGTGCCGTCTGTGCCGTCGCGATGCGCCTCGAGCAATTCCAGAAACTCATCGAAGGTGATTTCGTC
>JACQFV010000037.1 GCA_016199865.1 Candidatus Zixiibacteriota bacterium
GACCGTGTGCGGGCACAAGCACCTGGGGACCCTGCGGGAAGCGCTGCAACGGGAACTCAAACTGGAGAGTGCCGCCCTGTCGAAAGCGGCGTAAACAACCATGGGCCGTTCAAACTTCAACTAACTTTGGGATTGACCCCACAGAAGAAACGGGATAACGGAAGTCAAGTATGTCCAACACTTTAACTTACCAGATCCGGCTTGAAAGGAGTTGAACGCTTGCATGACCGGCGTTCGCGTACGCGACGATGAAAGTTTCGAAAAGGCCCTGAAACGGTTCAATAAGACCTGTGAAAAAGCGGGGATCCTTTCGGACATCAAGAAGCACCAACACTTTGAGAAGCCATCTGACCGTAAGAAGCGCAAACTGAATCAAGCTAAACGGCGCAGTCGCAAAAGAAGCACCAACGATTGAGACGTTGTTCGGGGCTGGGCAGGTTGTGTGTGGTCACAAAGTGACATTGTCGGAAGTTAAGATCGTCGGGGAGGGCCGGAGTAAAGGCCTTCTCCTTCGAACTGGTATCATGATGACCCATCGGCTGGCGGGCCGATGGCAGGGGGGACAGGAAGTCACAAACCTACAGAAGTAGGTCGGCGCTCACGGTTCGGCATGGGGCAGGGCGTCTCGCCACCCGGCGGGACGCGAACCGGACAGCCAGTTTAGTACGCTATAGCTTTCGGTCTTGCCACACGTCCGCCGTGCGCATCCTTAGAGGGAGGCGGGGCATGAATCTGTTTGATCTGGTGCTTCTCATCGGCGTGGTCGCGTGCGCCGCTTGGGGGGCCAAACGCGGTTTCGTCCGCATGCTCATGATCACACTGGGCATGTCAGCGGCGATCGTCATCGCGGTGCACTACAACGACAGTTTCACCGAACAACTGGCCGACTACTTCCACGCTTCACCCCTCTGGGTGTCGATGTGGGCCTTTGTGCTCTCGTCGATTCTGATCTTCGCCCTATTCCGCGTGTGCGCCCGTCTGTTCTTCCGCGTGGCGAGTGTGCAGAAGATCGGCAAGGGGGATCAATTCGGCGGCGCGGCGATGGGACTGGCCTTCGGCTGGATCCTCATGGGGTATCTGGTTTTTCTGGTCATGTTCCTGCCGCTGCCGTACACGCTCGAAGACAAATTCGACACCACGGTCCTGGCGATGAAGATGGGCGCTACGGTCCCGTTTCTCTATGAGGTCACCGGCAAACTCCATCCCTCGCAGACTGACTTCATGGCCAAGATGGAAGATTCGATGGACGGCGCTTTGAAATACACGAAGGCCACACGCAGCGCCAGCCGCCGTGCCCACACGGGCGGGGCCACCGATCAGGCCCGGGTCGATGATTTCCTGGATCGGATCGAGCATTATTTCGCCTCCGATTTCTGACGGGGCGATCTTCCTTTCCAATCTTTCGTAGGGTGCGTTCGTTCTCTGAACGCACCTCTTTCTTTGTCCCGCCACGCAAGAGGTGCGTGTGGTTCGACTCTGCTCACCATGAACAGAGCACGCACCCTTGGATGTGTTTCCGGGCGGCGCCGAACGCGCCCTCCGTGTGTTATATTGTCCATATGCCCGGTACCGACGTCGCCTCCGATCACGTGCGCACGATCCTCGAATTCGACAAGATCGTCGAGGCCACGGCGGGTTTCTGCCTGACCGCGATGGGCGCCGAGCAGGTCCGTTCGCGTGGGCCCGTCCAGGATACGGACATGCTGGACCGGCGCGCCGACGAAGCCCGGCAGATGATGGCCGTGCTGTCGGGGGGCGCCTTTCCGTTGACGCGTCTCCCCGACATCCGTCTCCATCTCGAAAAGTCCGCGCATGAAGGCGCCTTCCTCGATCCCGGCGAATTCCAGCAACTGAGCGAGTTTGTCTCCGGGGTCGATGCACTGTTGAAATTCGCCCGCATCACCAAAGACGCCTTCCCGCGTTTGGAGGCATATCTGGAAGGGCTGTCGGCGGTCTATCCCTTGCGCGCGGCCATCGAGCGGTCGATCACGCCCGAGGCCGACGTGGCCGATTCGGCGTCGCCGGAGTTGAACAAGATCCGCCGTGACAAACGCGGCGCCCGCGACGCCGTCGTGACCCGTCTGGAACGGATGCTGGCCTCCCGGCAGACTGATCCCACGCGCATGGATGATCTGATCACGTTGCGCAATGACCGTTTCGTCATCCCCATGCGCGAGGGAGACCCATCCGCGAACGATGGCGTCATTCAGGATCGATCATCATCGGGCGCGACGTTGTTCGTCGAGCCGATGGCGGTCGTGGAATTGAACAATCGCCTCCGTCGTCTGGGCATGGAAGAAGCCCGCGAGGTCGAGCGCATCCTACGGCAACTGACCGACTTGGTGCGCACCCACGGCTTGGCCCTC
>JACQFV010000131.1 GCA_016199865.1 Candidatus Zixiibacteriota bacterium
GACTTCGAGATCCCAGGCCTCTTGCGTATCGATGTCCATGTCGGTCGAGGTGCTGTGGGTCCATTGCATGGCGTAATCGGGGTCGTTCGGGACCATGTCCATGGGTTCGATGTAGTCCGGCTCAGCGACTTCGACGTTGGCATCAGCGGCATAGGCGGCCCGGGCGCTGTCGAGGTTCGTCCCCGGCGCCAATTGGACGATGTAGTACCGTCCCAGTCCGGCGACGTCCTTCTGAGTCCTTGCCAACTTAGCCGCGGGGATTATCCGGCGGAAACCCCGAATGTCGAGCCGGACATTCAGCTCATCCAGCGACCGGACCCCGGTACGGGTCACCGTCCCGGCCAGACCGGCGGTCTTGGCGGCCTGTGGTTTCAGCTTGATGATGAGAACGTCAGGGCGATAGCGATCCGTGGCACGCGCGGCGGCACCCTCACAGAGAATCCCGACCGCCAGGGCCACCAGGATCGTTCGGCCGCTCTGCCTCATCCAACCATCCATGTTAATCGAGATCGGCACCGGATTCTCAGAACCACACGGGGCTTCTCATCCGACAGTGAAACACTCGACCGCCGGGCACGGTTTCAGGGGGCGTTTGATCGGCGAGGGAAATTGAGTCCGGGGTGTGAGGTTCAAGCCGGGGCGCTGCCCCGACTTCACCCGTCAACAATCTAATGCACCAGACGTCCGTTGTCAAGGCCGATCACGTTCCCCCCCACGCCTTGCGGGTCTACGGTGGTAAAAGCGGGCCATTACGGAAGACATAATCGATCATAATGACCAGGTCGAGCACGTTGATAATGGCATCGCCATTGTAATTGGCCAGATCGAAGGGAACCGGGTCCGGCCCACCGCGGAAGGTGTAGTTCACCTGGGACACAACGTCGATGATGTCCACCACCCTGTCGCTGTTCCAGTCGCCCCGCAGGAACGACAAGACTTGGATGATGACGACGGCCGTGTCCGCCAGCGTGCCATCTTGGGCAATAAACAGGATTGGGTAAACCTGCCCCACCTGCGTCGAGTCGGGGTTGAAGATGAACGAGGCGGCGTTGTTCAGCGAGTCGGTAAACGTCGAATGAGCGGGCGCGCCGACGGCCACCAGGGTCAACAGCGGGTTGTCGAGGTCCGTTGCCGCCATGCGGAGCGTGTAGGAAGAGACGAAGTTCAGCCGGATGGTGTCGCTGGGGAAGGTCGTAACCCAGACCGGCGGCCGATCTCCCGCCTCCTGAACCGTGATGGCCACGCGCTCGGTGTCGATGGCGCCGGAGCCATCCTGCGCCTTGAACAAGGGGTAATAGATCCCGGCCTGCGTGTACGAGGGCAGGAATCGGAACCGACCCAAGCCGCTCCCCAAGCCCGTAAAGGTCGCATTGGTCGGCAGATTCGAGGCGGAGACAAAGGGCACGGTGCCGTTGGAATCGGTCGCCGTGACGACGAAGATCAGGGAGTCGCCCTCGAGCACGGTCTTGGGGCCGATGGGTTCAAGCACTGGCGCCACGTTCTTGAAGCCGACGTTGAACACCTGATTGAGTGACACGGACACCGTGTCGTAGACCGAATCGGTGGCGATGAAATTCACGGAATAGACACCCGGCAGATCACTCAAGGCGGGCTTGTACGTCAGATAAACGAACCCATTGCCGGAATCCACATAACTCATGTGGGGGCGTAGATTCGTCACGGTCATCTTGGGCGCCGGGCCGTCGGGGTCAAAGGCGTGGTACCAGATGGTAATCGAATCGCCCAGCGCCATGGTCACCGCAATGCCGTTGGTTGAGGAGGCATTGAACTGCGGCGCGCGGGTGCGGTCGAGGACGACGATCGGCACCAGGACACTGTCTTTGTAGGCCGAGCTTTCGGCATCGGTCGCGACGAAATAGACGTTGTGCGTCCCGGCGTCGGTGTAATCCGGGACCCAACTGAAGACGCCGATGCCATTGCCGGTGTCGGCAAAGGCCGCCCCCACCGGGAGGGGACGCGCCACCAATGTCGGAATTGTGAGATCGGAGTCCTTGGCCGTCACGGAAAAGATCAGGCTGTTCTTCTCGATGACCGTCTGTGTCGCGATGGGCAGGAAGAACGGCCTCTGATTGCCGATGTCGATGACGGTCAGAACGACATAGGCCGAGTCCTTCTTCCCCAGCACGTCGGTCGCCGTGAAGAGCAGCGTGTACACGGAATCCTGCCAGTAATCGGGGGTCATGCGAAAGACCCCGGTGCCGTTGCCGGAATCGGCGAAGGTCGCATTGGGCAAAAGCGGCGTCACGGCCAGCGCCGGATTTCCGCCATCGGGATCGGTGGCGCTGACCAAAATGAGAATCGTGCTCTTTTCATACACCGACACGGAATCAGCCATCTGCCCAAGAATGGGCGCTTGATTGCCCGCCTCCTTCACCTGAACCAGAACCTGCTCCTGCGCCGAGAGGAGCCCGTCGCTGGCGGTGAAGGTGATCGAATACAGCCCCGATTGGACGAAACTCGGTTTGAACTGGAATCGGCCATGCCCGTTACCGGAATCGACGAATGTCGCGTTGAGGGGCAAAGGCGCGCAGGTCAGGAATGGGATGGTGCCGTCCGGGTCGGTCGCCGATACGTTGAACTGTATCGAATCGCCTTCGTTCACCAACTTCGCTCCGATACTGGCCAGCACCGGCGCACGATTCTGACTCTGCACCGTGATCGTCACCGTCTCCAGGTCAGCCAGCGCCGGATTGCCATTGTCCGTCACGATGAAAGTGACGTTGAAAGACCCGATTTGTGCGGACGTCGGTTTGAACTTGAACTTGCCGATCCCGCCGCCCGAATCCTGATAGGTGGCATTGGCCGGGAGGTTGATCGCCGCCATATACAATCGATTCCCTGCCGGCGCGGTCGAATCGGTGGCCACCACGCGGATTTTGATCGAATCGCCCGCCAGCACGGTCCGACTGCCGATCGGCCAGAGATTCGGCGGCTGATTCTTATCAAGCGTCGTGATCGCGATCTTCAAGGTCTGGGTCGCCAGGGGCGTGCCGTTGTCCACCGCCAGGATTCGCAGGGTGTCGGTGCCCGACTGCAGGAAACTGGGACGATACGTCACTGTCCCGAATCCGTTCCCCGAATCGACAAAGACGGCATTCAAGATCGAATTGAGCGTGCCCATCAGAATCGTGCCGCCTTCAGGATCAACGGCATGCACGAGGATGACCAACGTGTCACCCTCGAGAACCGAAACCGGGGGCACCGAGTCGAAGACCGGGGCC
>JACQFV010000038.1 GCA_016199865.1 Candidatus Zixiibacteriota bacterium
ATCGACAATCCCGCCGACGTGCCGCCGCGCGGGCAGTATGAGTCGATCTCCGAGCCGTATGTGCGGGCGCACATCGTCTGCCCGACCGAGTCGGTCGGCTCCGTGATGACGCTCGGCACCGGCAAACGCGGCGATTACCGCAACACCGAGTATGTCCCCGGCGACCGGGCGCGCCTCGAGTTTGATTTTCCGCTCGCCGAGATCATCTTCGATTTCTATGACCGGCTCAAGTCGATCACGCGCGGCTACGGTTCTTTGGACTACGATTTTCTCGAATTCCGCGAGAGTCCGCTGGAGAAATTGGAGATTCGCCTGGCGGGAGAGCCGGTCGATGCCCTCTCGGCGGTCGTCCATCGCGATGCCGCCTACCGGATCGGCCGCAAGATGTGCGAGGTCTTGAAGGAACTGATCCCGCGCCAGCAGTTCGAAGTGGTGATTCAGGCGGCGCTGGGCGGCGGCAAGCCGATCGCGCGCGAATCGATCAAGCCCCTGCGCAAGGACGTCACCGCCAAACTCTACGGCGGCGACATCACCCGCAAACGCAAACTTCTGGAAAAGCAGAAGGCGGGCAAGAGGCGCATGAAGCGTGTCGGCCGGGTGGATGTCCCGCCGGAAGCATTCCTGGCGGTGCTGAAGATTACGGACTGATCGGATCGTGAGGAATGGCTTGGACAGTGACGGAATGCTTGAGAGAGAAGGTGAGCTCGTAAGACGCATTCAGCGTAAGGATGACGCTCGGCGCATAGCCTACGAATTCAACGAGTGCCAAAGGTGCCATAATGCCTTTCCGGACCCGCAACGCCAAATGATGCGTGTGGGGCATCCCTGCCCGATATGTGGTGAACCCAGCGAAATCGGTTGCGATTGGCCACACTTTGAGGCCGCTCATTGCCTAGAAGTGGGGCTCCGTCAAGATTGGAATCAGGACGAACAAAGGCAGATCGGGGTCATCTTCCTGGCTGTAGGAGCAGAAGCGCTCCTGCGAGAAACCTTATTCCAGATGATTGCTTACAAGTCGAATGATGCGCGCTTGGGACGTGCCGTCATGAAGAACTGCGAAGGTCGACAGAGAGGCCTTGAGCTCTTCAAGGTCTTGACCGAAGTTAGCCTGGGGAAGTTCTGGAAGAAAAAGGGACTTCAGAATCTTTATTTACAATGGGGTCACTTAGCCGAAGAAAGAAACTGCGTTGCCCATGGAGACTTATGGGGCTCCGTCGGCAAATTTCCCGTGGCGCCCGAGTTGTTCTGCAAAGATCTTTTGTCCGGATTCGCGTCGGTACATAACGACTTCATCGTGCCTCTTCGTATTCGCCCATCTGTAACGTCGCCCTAGAAGATTCGTAGTGTGCGTTCTCAGAACGCACCTCTCTTGATGTCGGAAAGGATAGTGCGTGCAGAGCACGCACCCTTGTATCTCGTCAGCTATGCGTGTAGCCTTGTCTCCCGACAGATGTTCGGCGGCGACGAGATCGTCGCACCCTGGGGCCAACCAAGCCCGCTACGTCTGCCGTGTGATGCGGTCTTGTAGGGTGGGCTCGGCCCACCTCTTGTGCTAATTCGTCAAGCGGACCAAACGGAAATACGCCATGCGTGCCGGCTCGTAATCGGGAGAGATTTCCCAGGAGCGTTTGTACTCGCCGAGCGCCTTGTCCATCTGGTGCTTGCGTTCCCAGGCGCGTCCCAGATTGTAGTGGGCAAAATGCGGCTGATCGTAACGGCGCGCCTTCGCCGCCCGGCGCAGGTAGGGGATGGCCGCGTCGATCTGCCCCTTTTCCAGCATGTAGGCGCCGATGTCGTTGTAGGGGTTGCCGTAATCGGGATCGAGCGAAATGGCCACCTTGCAGAATTCGATGGCCTGATCGTACTCGCCCAGAAACGAGTGCGCCCACGCCAGGTGCGTGTACGCCTCCGGTGTTGGGTACATGCGGATCGATTTTTTGTAGTAATGGGCCGCGTCGACGTAGAACCCCAAATTCTGGAAATCGTGGGCCATGACGAAGAATCGTTCTGCGTTCTGGAGCCGTTTGCGACGCGTCATGGACATGGGGCCGCCGTCAGTGCGCCTCGAACGGGCACTGTAATGCCAAGATAATCAATCTACCGACACTTGGCAATGGCGGCGTCAATCCGGGAGTTTCATGTTCAGAGCCTCTAACAGAATGATGCTCCCGGCGCCCGCGAACAAGGTGCACGCCGCCCGCCCTCGGGTGG
>JACQFV010000125.1 GCA_016199865.1 Candidatus Zixiibacteriota bacterium
GAGCCGCGTTTGCTGCGATAACAGCGTAACCCTTCAAAAATTGAGGAGCCGTAATGGACGACATGGGAGAGAACGTGAATCTTGGCGTCATCCCAATCGACAAACTCGCCGTTCATCCAAATCTTGTCGACCTTTTCCAATGCCATGGCGGCCTCCACGGAGTAGCGCAGTCAGAACGCTTCTTGAGTTGTACGCACTCCCGACCGAGCCGGGTTCACCATATAATACCCATCGGCTGTTTTCACACGGATTATTCCAGAGAACCGCCGGATCAAATCTCGACGGGTTCGGTCGCGGCCACTTCCCGTGTCGCGGCCGGCTCCACCGCCCTCTCGAAATCTTTCAACAAGTGGCGGGCAATGACAATCCGCTGGATTTCCGATGTCCCTTCGCCGATTTCGCACAGTTTGACGTCGCGATAATGCCGTTCCACCCGATTGGCGGTCATGTACCCCGCGCCGCCCAAAATCTGAATCGCCTGATAGGTGCAAAATCGTCCCACTTCGGAGGCGTACAGTTTGGCCATCGCCGACTGCCGGGCGAATGACCCGCCTTTGTCTTTGGTGTCGGCGGCCTGATAGACCAGGTGGCGCGCCGCTTCGATCTGGGTTGCCATGTCGGCCAGCTTCCACTGGATCGCCTGCTGGTCGGCGATGGGGCGGCCAAACTGGCGACGTTTGCCGGCATACTCGATGGCGATGTCCAACGCCCCCTGCGCCAGTCCGAGCGCCATGGCGCCGATGCCAATCCGGCCGCCATCGAGTGTCTTCATGAACTGTTTAAACCCCTCCCCTTCCGGCCCAAAGAGGGCACCGGCCGAGAGACGGATGTTGTCGAAATGCAATGTCGCGGTGTCCGAGCCATGAAGTCCCAGTTTGTGCTCGCGCTTGCCGACGGAGAACCCGGTGGTGCTCTTATGAAACACGAAGGAGGAAATCCCGTGTTTCCCCTCCCCCGGCCGGGTCACGGCGGTGGCGATAATCCATTCGGCAAAATGCGGATTGGTGATGAAGCATTTCGAGCCATTCAAGAGCCAGTCGCCATCTTGACGGCTGGCGGCGCTCTTCGTGCCGCCGGCATCGGAACCGGCGCCCGGCTCGGTGAGTCCGAAGACGATGACATGGCCCTCCGTCACGGCGCCGGGCAGGACCATTTCCTTTTGCGCCTTGGAGCCGAAGTTGGCTACCGGCCAGACGCCGAGCGAATTGGCGGCGGCAACGGTGATGCCGGTTGAGCCGCAGATGCGCGAGAGTTCCTCAACCGCGACGACATACGTCAAGGTGTCATAATCGGGGCCACCGTACTCCACCGGACAGAGAAGGCAGAGCAGATGACGGTCACGTAACTGTTGGAGAAGATCGGAGTCGAACTCGGAGGTCTCGTCCATCCGTTGGGCGACCGGCGCCACGACTTCTTCGGCGAAGGCGCGGATCTCCCGGCGGAAGATCTCGACTTTGGGATTCCACCACATCGGGGGCTATTCCTCGGACAGCACGGCACGGGAAATCACGATGCGCTGGGCTTCGGATGTCCCTTCATATATTTCGGTGACCCGGGCATCGCGGAAATAGCGCTCGACCGGGTAATCCTTCATGTATCCATAGCCCCCGTGTATTTGAACGGCCTCGTTGGCCACCCAGTTGGCGGTTTCTGAAGCGAACAACTTGGCTTCGGCAACCGCCAGCGTGATGCGTTCCCCGGCCATGAGCTTTTGAATCGCCCGATCGATGAGCAGGCGGGTGGCATCGAGTTTCAACTTCATGTCAGCCAGTTTGAAGGCCACCGCCTGAAATTCGGCGATGGGCCGGCCGAACTGGTGACGTTGTTTGGCGTACTTGCGCGCCTCCGCGAAGGCCGCCTCGCCGATCCCGAGGGCCTGGATGGCCACCCCCAGCCGCCCATGATCCAACTGGGCCAGGGCGATCTTGAACCCATCCCCTTCGGCGCTCAGACGGTTGTCCTTTGGAACAGGGGAATCGACGAAAGCCACGGCACGTGTGTCGGAGCATTTGATCCCCAACTTGCGTTCGGGCTTGCCGACTTCCAAGCCGGCCGTGGCGCGCTCGACCATGAGAGCGGACAACCCATGCGAACCCCGATTCAGATCGGTGGAGACGAACACGAGGTACATTTTGACATAATCCGCCGAGGTGACGAAGGCCTTGGCGCCATTGAGAATGTAATGGTCGCCGGCGGGCCGCGCCGACGTGCGCACCGCCCCGGCGTCGGTTCCGGCATCGGGCTCAGTCAAGGCATAGGCGCCGATCTCCCCCGACGCGAGACGGGGGAGGAAGCGGCGTTTCTGATCATCGGTGCCATAGCGCCGCACCGCCCCGGCCACGAGCGAATTGTGAACGGACAACGTGATCGCCAGTCCGGCGCAGGCGCGGGCGAACTCTTCCAGGATCAACGCGTAGGCCATGGCGTCGAGGCCCATCCCGCCGTATTCCTCGGGGATGGTCAGACCGAAGTATCCCAGAGTCGCCAGTTCGCTCAACAGATCATCGGGGAGACGTTCGGCTTTGTCAAACGCCTCGGCGTTGGGATAGAGCCGTTTGATCGCGAACTCCCGGGCGGCGTCGCGGAGAAGTTTTTGTTCTTCGGTCAGGGCGTGATCAAACAACTTGTCCTCCGACGGTTATTGGTGCGTGCAGAGCCCCGCAAGCGGGATCTTCGACACGCACCCGAGGTGCTTGCGGATGGCATCCGTGGCGGAAATTCGACAAGTCGATTATTCCAGTTCGATGGCCAAGGCCACGGCATTGCCGCCACCGAGGCAAAGCGTTGCCATGCCTTTAGTAAGGCGGCGATCCTTCAAGGCATAGATGAGGGTCGTGAGGATGCGCGCCCCCGATGCTCCGATTGGATGTCCCAAGGCAATGGCGCCGCCATGAACATTGACACGCTCCCAATCCCATTTGAGTTCACGGCCATCGGCGATGGCCTGCGCCGCAAAGGCCTCATTGGCTTCGATCAGATCCCAGTGGTTGATCGGGACTTTCATCTTCTCGCAGAGTTTGCGCACGGCATAGATCGGCGCATAGAAAAGCAATTCCGGATCGGTTCCCGCCGTCGTGTAATCGATGACCCGCGCCAGGGGCTTGAGCCCGTGCGCCTGCGCATAGGCCCGTGAGACGACGACCAACGCGCTGGCACCGTCGTTCAGACCGGGGGCGTTACCGGCGGTGACGGTCCCATCTTTCTGAAAGGCCGGTCGCAGAGTGGCGAGTGAATCCGCCGTGGTGCCGGGACGGGGACATTCGTCTTTCTCGATGGAGAGCGGATCGCCCTTCTTCTGGGGAATCGCGACCGGAATGATTTCGGCTTTGAACTTGCAACTGGAGCCCGCCGCCACGGCCTTGGCATGGGAGGCGGCGGCGAACTCGTCCTGATCGCGCCGGGTGATGTTCGATTTCTTCGCGGTCAATTCGGCGGCGTTCCCCATGTGAAAGTTATTGAAGGAGTCCCACAGGCCATCCATGACCATCGCGTCCTTGAGCGTCTGGTCGCCGAAACGTAATCCCTTCTTGGCGCCGTGGAGAACGAATGGAGTGTTCGACATCGACTCCATGCCACCCGCCACGATGACATTCTGATCGCTGGCGCGAATCGACTGCGCCGCGAGCATCACCGCCTTCAGACCCGATCCGCAAACTTTGTTGATCGTCATGCAACCGACGCTGGATGGCACACCGCCATGGATCGCCGCCTGCCTTGCGGGGGCCTGCCCCGACCCGGCCTGCACCACCTGTCCCATGATGACCTCGTCCAAGTCGTTCTTGTCGATACCGCTGCGCGAAATCGCCTCGCGAATCACCAGCGCCCCCAGTTGCGGAGCATTCAGGGACGAGAGCATCCCTTGATAGGTTCCGATGGCGGTGCGGCAGGCCGAGAGAATCACGGCGTCGTTATTGGGAGTGGGCATGGTCAATTTCCTCTATGAGCATTTTGTAGCGCGGGAGCCCTGCGCTCCCGCGGCTTGGAACGTCGATCGTAGGCGCAATGACATCCTACGCGAGGACTCCGAGACTTCCCGACACCGCGAAATCACATCCGGTTTTCTGGCGCAGTTCGTCGAGTGAGACCTCCGCTGCCTTCTCCGTCAGCAGAAGTCCCCGGTCATTCACGGTGAACACGGCCAACTCCGTGATGATCAAATCGACGACGCGCTTCCCGGTCAATGGGAGCGTGCATTCGGCCAGAATCTTATGCGCGCCATCCTTGGCGGTGTGAGTCATGGTCACGATGACATGGCGGGCGCCGGCGACCAGGTCCATGGCGCCCCCCATCCCCTTGACCATTTTGCCGGGGATCATCCAATTGGCCAGATCGCCATATTGGGAGACCTGCATGGCGCCCAGAATCGTGGCGTCGACGTGGCCGCCGCGGATCATGGCGAACGAATCCGCGGACGAAAAATACGAAGTCCCCGGCATTTCGGAGACAGTCTGTTTGCCGGCATTGATCAGGTCGGGGTCCTCCTCCCCTTCATAGGGAAAAGGGCCGATGCCCAGCATGCCGTTTTCGGATTGCAGGACGATGTTGATGCCGCTGGGCAGGTAATTGGACACCTGAGTCGGCATGCCGATGCCGAGGTTGACCAGATACCCGTCCTTGAGTTCACGGGCGGCACGGCGAACGATCAGTTCCTGTGGATTCATCGGTTTGGGAATGTCACTTCTTTGGGCGAACGGTGCGTTGCTCGATCCGTTTCTCGTAGCGCGTTCCCGGAAAAATGTAGTCCACAAAAATTCCGGGCGTGTGGATGGCGTCGCCGTCGAGCGTGCCGATATCGACCAACGCTTCTACTTCGGCGATGACGACCCGTCCGGCCGTCGCCATCATCGGGTTGAAATTGCGCGCGGTCTTGCGGTAGATCAGATTCCCGGCGCGATCGCCGCGGCGGGCCTTGATGAGAGAGAGGTCGGCCGTCAGGCCCTGTTCCAGGAGAAACTCGCGTCCGGCAAAGACACGTGTCTCCTTCCCTTCGGCGACTTTGGTTCCCACTCCGGTCGGGGTGAAAAAGGCCGGAATCCCGGCGCCGCCGGCGCGGATGCGTTCGGCGAAGGTGCCCTGGGGC
>JACQFV010000031.1 GCA_016199865.1 Candidatus Zixiibacteriota bacterium
CCGGGCGAATTCCTGGGGACACGCCAGCACGGCATCCCCGAATTCCGGATCGCCCACTTGATTCGTGATGCCGCCCTGATCGAACCGGCGCGCCAGGCGGCTTTTGCGGCGGCCGCACTTGATTCACGCCGGGCGGACCCTGACCGTTCACCCTTGTGGGCCGAATGGGAACGGCGCTTTGGCCACAAGCGACGGCTATTGTCAGCCGGATGAGAGCGACTCGTTGACAAATTCAGCCCCGTGAGCGTCCGTACACAGAGTCCGATGCGAGGAACCGTCGACAGGGCGTGAACCATGCCGGATGACAATCCATATTTCATTTCGTTGGTCGCGTCGCTGCAATCGACCGGGATGATGCAATTGGGCAAGATCATCAACCCGGCCAGCGGCGCCGTGGACCGCGATCTGGAGGGCGCGCGCCAGATCATCGAATTGCTGGCCGTGCTGGAAGAGAAGACCAAGGGCAATCTCACCGACGAGGAAAGGCGCTTCCTCGAGCGAGCGCTCTTCGAATTGCGCATGAACTTTCTGGACGAGACAACGAGCAAGGCGCCACCGTCGCCTACTGGGGAATCGACGGGCCATGCCGATTCCGATTGAACGTTCCGTGAGGGCTGATTGTATGAGCAAAGGAGAGAGTCAACGAACGCGCATTTGTGCCCCTCGTGGTCCCCTCATCAACCGCTCTTTCCGCCTGTCGCCGTCGCCAGGTCGCCGTTGAGGAATTGATGCCCGGAACCGAAACTTTGAACCCCCCCGCTTCAGATGGCGCGACGTCGTCTTGGCCCGCATGGACCGAGCCAATGCGGGGGGCTCTGAAACGCCACGTACCCCTGGCGCCGATGACAACCCTGCGCATCGGTGGCCCTGCCGACTGGTATTACCCGGCTGAATCCGTCGAAGGGTTAGTCGCGGCCTTGGCGGCTGGACGTGCGGCGGGCGTCCCGATCACGCTTCTGGGGGATGGTTCCAATGTCTTGATCTCCGATCGCGGCATACGCGGGCTGGTGGTTCACAACCGTGCCCGGAATATCGAACGCCGCGGGAACGATCTGTACGCCGAAGCCGGGGCTTCATTGGCGGACTTGGTCAGCCGCAGCCGCGACGAGTCTCTCACGGGCTTGGAGTTTGCCTCGGGCATCTTCGGATCGGTCGGCGGCGCCGTCTATGGGAATGCCGGCGCCTATGGCCGCTCGATTGCCGACGTTCTCGTCTGGGCGGAGGTGCTCACGCGCGAGGGGGAGCGGCTCCGCTTGGCCAAAGGCGATCTCGAGTTCGCCTACCGCCGCTCGGGATGCGCCGCGAACGGCTGGATCGTGCTGTCGTGTCTGGTGCGACTGAGTCCCGGGGACCATGCCGCCATTGGCGCGGAGATGGAGCGGATCATCGGCATTCGCGCCACGAAGCTCCCCGTTGACATCCCCTCGGCGGGCTCGTATTTCAAGAACATCGAGGATCCCTCCGCCGAGTACGGCAAGGTTCCGGCCGGTCGTCTCCTGGAAGACGCCGGCGCCAAGTCTCTGCGCGTCGGCGACGCCGGAGTTTACGAGAAACATGCCAACGTGATCGTAAACTTGGGTCAGGCGACCGCCGCCGATGTTCTGGCCTTGGCTGATCGGATGAAAGACATCGTGCGGCGGCGCTACGGCATAGAACTGGAAAATGAGGTCCGTTTTTTGGGGGAGCCGATGGGCTGACGACCTCGGGGGGGCAGTCTTCACCCTTCGACCGATGTGAGAGATTGCTACAGTCCCAATTTTCAACTATATTGGGAAGGAAAGTGGCATGGTGTTTGCCAGACAAGGACTTGGACTCAAAACAAAGGAGACTCTATCGATAATCCTTAAAGATTAGTGATCACCCTATGGGTGGAGTGCATTGATTGCACCGCGGTCGTCACAACCGAATATCCCGTAATGGGTTGCGCCCACTCTTGGTAGCCCTGTCTTGCGTGTGGTGGCTGGCCGCTTCCACCGCTCATGGCGCCCCCGGCATCTCGTACTCGCCGGAAGAAAACGCCCCCGAATCGTCGCTTTTTTCTGCACCTCACAAGGACACAACTGTCTCGTTCAACGTCGGGCCTTTGATCCGGGCCCCGCAAAAGCCGCCACCCAATGACCTCTCTCCCTGGACATTGAACTTGGGCCCCCTCGGGCCCAAGCATGCCGATTCGCTCGATCTTCAGACCTACATCGCCTTCCGGAACCAACAAACGGTGGTCGGCGGCTGGAACAACGGCATCTCCACGCTTCTCAAACAAACCGATCGCCAGAAACGCGGCGAACTCAAGATCGGACTCGCTTTGCCCTCCGCGATGCAGAGCATCGTCGGAGAGGGAGGAGCCGGGCTGCAGGTCTCCGGCTCGCAGAAGATCCTCTTCTCCGGCCGATCGCAGTTCAGCGATGCCGCCAGCGTCTCGTCCGTGCATCAAAGCAAATTTCCATCCCTCAAGATGGAACAACAGTCGCAGTTTAAGATCCAGGGGACCGTCGGCTCCAAGATCACTGTGTCGGTCGACCAGGACTCGCGCCGCACGACCGACCTGCAGAATCGGATCATCATTCGGTACAAGGGGGACGAAGACGACATCATCCAGTCGCTCGATTTGGGTAACACCACCCTGTCCCTGACCGATTCGCGGTTCATCGGCTACAGCGAGCAGATCCAGGGTCTGTTTGGGATCGGCGCCGCGGGAAAACTCGGGCCGGTCGATTTCAAACTGATCGCCTCGCAGGAAAAGGGGAACACCACCCGCAACCGTCTCACGGCCGGCGCCAATCAGCAGGATATTTACATTCGCGACTACAATTTCGACCGTTACCGCTTTTTCGACCTGGGACTGATCAACGGTGACACGCTTCTGCAGCCCGGCGACACCATCGTCGAATTCCAGTTCTTTCAAAGCACCGGCTCGTACGATCAGCTCAACGCGCAATCCGTCGCCTATGCCGACTGGCTGAACAGGGGCACAAGTCCGGATTCCCTCGTCCTGAATTTTCGTCCTCTAAAATTCACCCCGCCGGAGTACAACTTCGATCCGGGGAAGTTCTACGTGTGGTTTCCCACGCACCTGCAAAACGTCCAGACTTCCGTCCTGGCCTATTACATGAGAGTCCGGAAGAAGGACGGCGCCGAACTGGTCTTTGGCCACATTCCGTCGACCGGTGAAGCCGGAACTTACCAGCTGCAGATGCTCAAACGTGCCCTTCCCCATCCGGGGGACGGGCTGTGGGACGCCGAGTGGAAGAACGTCTACGACCTGCGCGTGCGCAATATCAACTACCAGGACCTGTCGTTGGACATCTACAAGGGACTGGCGGGAGATGAAGTCAATGCCGCCAACCTCGACCACCAGAACGGCGTTTACTACCTGCAGCTTCTCGGCCTGGATTCCATTGGCGCGACGGGTGTTCCGCCGCCCGATAATAAGATCGATGACAAGACGTCCATTCTCGACGTCGACAACGGACTGTTGATCTTCCCCAGCCGTCACCCCTTCGACCTGCCGAAGTTGGACAGCCGGGTCACCAACCTCTACGCCGGCTCGGATCAGTATTGGAAGGATTCCACCCAGTACTACATCAAACTCACGACGCGCCAGAGGTCCAAGCAGCTCCGGCTCGGCGCCATCGACATCCTCGACGGTTCTGAAGTGGTCACCTTCAATGGCCAGCGTCTCAACCGCGGCACTGACTACGACATCGACTACGGACAGGGGACGATCACGTTTACGAGGGATGACGTCTTGGATCCCAACGCCAATGTCACAATAGATTATGAATACGCCCCGTTTCTCTCGGCGGAAAAGCGCAATCTCTTTGGATTCTCGACCCGCTATGTACGCGGCGCCAATTTCCGGACGGGCAACACGCTTCTGTACAAAGGCACCAAGGCCACGGATCGCCCGGCCCAACTGGGTCAGGAACCGTTTCGCGACATGGTCGGCGAACAGTTCCTAAACTGGTCATTCGAATCCGGTCTCCTGACCAGAATGGCCAACGCCCTGCCGCTCGTCAAGACCGACGCCCGTTCACTGATCGATATGTCTGCGGCGGTGGCGCGTTCCCTGCCCAATCCCAACACCAAGGGAGACGTGCGCATCGACGATTTCGAGGGGACCAAGCGGGCCCAGAGTCTGGGGGTCCTGCGCGAGACGTGGACGATTGCGTCTCCACCTCTGAATCACGACGGTGATACTCTGCATACGCGAGGGCTATACGACTCGGCCCTCATCTGGTTTGACCCCTACACTGCGTTTGACGAAACCGACATCTACGAACGCAACCCGGCGAACACAAATTCCCAACAACGTCGCACGCCTGTTCTGGTGATGGAATTTCGCCCGGAGAAGTCCGCCACGCGGAAGGCGGGGGCGCCAATCGAAGACGCTTGGGGCGGCATCATGCGGGCACTGCCGGTCTCCTCGTGGGATCAGTCACGCGCGGAGTTCATTGAATTGCGAATGGCAGTGGCCACCAAGACGGGGCAACCCCGCGGAACTCTGCATCTCGACTTGGGGCGGGTCTCCGAGGATGTCAATGGCGACGGCGTGTTCAACACCGAGGACAAGTTGCGCGGCACGCCGGGATATCGCAACAAGGCGCTGGACGCCGATGAGGACGTGGGTTTGGACGGCATTCCCGACCTGCAGGAGCGTGCGGACAGTGCCGATACCACAACCGACCCTCACGGCGATGACTGGGCCTATGACAATTCCCCGGCCCAGCAAAATAATTACGACCACATCAACGGCACCGAGAACAACCGCAGCGATCCCGTCCGCGGCCGCTACCCCGACACCGAGGACTTGGGAGGGGAATCGGTATTTGATCAGAAAAACTCTTACTATGAATTCTCATTCAAACTCGGAGATCCCCTGGATCCGTCGCTCGTTGACAGTACCCAGAAAAAGTCCGGCGACGTGACCGGTTTTGCTGACAACCTGGTTTGGCAGACCTACCGTGTCCCGCTCTGGCGGACCGCGGATTACGACTCGTTCGGCGACGCCGGGACGCATCCCAGCCCCGCCGAGATCCTCTACTCCCGGCTCTGGCTCTCCGGCGCCGATGCCACGACCCGCGTCTACATCGCAGCGGCCGATCTGGTGCAACGGACGTGGACGGCGTCTCTAATACCGGGGCCTCCCGACCTGGGTCATCGTGGCAAGGACTACCCCACCCCGATGTCAGTGTCCTCCCACGACGCATCTTTCAGTTTGGGCGTGGTCAACACCGAAGAAAATTTCAGCACCTACACGCCGCCGCCCGGTGTCAGCGGCGTGGTGGACCCACGAACCCAGATACAGGAGAAGGAGCAGTCGCTGCTCCTGAAATATGGGAACTTCCGCGTCGGGGATTCCGGCCGGGTCAACATCACCGTGGCCAAGGAGGACTACACCGGCTACCGATCTCTGCACATGTTCGTGCATGCCGACGCCCCTTCTGACCGCAAGATGGAAATGTCTTTTCGTTTCGGCCAGAACAGCAACAACTACTATGAATATCGCGATATGCTGGTGTATTCCGCCAATTCCGATTCCAACTGGAACGCCAACGCGATCGCCATCGATTTCAACCAGCTCACGGCGCTCAAGGATACCTCCGTCGCCGGCACGGGGGGAAATTACGCCGTGTTCGACTCGATTGCCAAGATTGGAGTCTATGGGAAGCCCAGTCTATCCAACGTCATCTATCGTGAAATCCGCCTGACCCGGATCGACCACGACCCCAATACGATCTCCGGCGAGATCTGGTGCGACGAGTTGCAACTTAACGACGTGCGCAAGGACCCGGGGCTGGCGGCCTCGGGGAAACTCACCGTACAGATGGCCGATTTGGTGGGGTTCACCGCCACGATCGAGGATCAAAATTACGCCTTTCGGCAATTGAATCAGGGCCGTTCCTCGAGCGTTCAAGCGGGCTCCGACCGGCTGACGAAGACTTGGAACGGGAATCTGGCCCTGCATAAATTCACACCCCCCTCGCTGGGATTGGGGTTGCCCATCTCCGTCAATTATTCGAAGGCGGTCAGCACGCCGCGGCTTCTGACCGGCTCGGATGTGGTGTTGCCCCCCAAGCGTCAGGAGGAGCAGAAATCGACCTCGATCAGCGAGGGGTTCTCGATCCCATTCACGCTGCGGCCCAAGACGACCAACTGGCTGGTGAACGCAACGGTCGGTTCGTTCAGCACGCGCTTTTCGGCGAGCCGCTCCCAATCGTGGACCCCGACGACGCCATATTCGATCAACGAGGTCTACAACGCCGGCGCCGACTACAACTTGAAATTCAAGCAGCGACTGTCATTCCCGGCGTTGTTCTGGACGCGCTATTTCCTCCTGCCCAAGCGGGTCCACGACACGCGATTTTCCCTCTTGCCGACCGGCTTCGATGCCCACGGCACGGTCAACCGGAATCGCTCCTCGCAACGCAACAGTCTGGGGCTGGTGACCGATGCCTACACGCGCAACTTCCAGGGGAATGCCGGGGTCGATCTTTTGCCGTTCCCGGGCCTCTCCGTCACCTATGACATGGCCACCCAGCGCGATCTGTCCGATCCCACTTCGCTCCAATTCTCGCTGGATCCCCAGAAGTTCCGGCTGGGAGATGAACTGTCGTACACGCAAAAAATCTCCTCCAACTACCGTCCGGTACTGTTCTCGTTCCTGACGCCCGCCCTGACCTATTCGGGAAACTTTGGCGATAAGATAGACCGCACGTATGGGAATCACTCGGTAAACGGCGATCGCAGTTGGTCGGCCAGCGGGTCGTTCGATCTGGCCCGCTTTTGGACGGCGCTGGGCGCCGCGCCCTCCAAGACCAAAGCGAAGCCCTCCGGAACTCCGGGACAGCCTGCCGGGACCAAGCCCAAGCCCGCCGCATCGGCCGAAAGTCTCTTTGGTCCCCCGACTCCTGGGGGCGGCCCGCCTCCGTCCCAGACGGGGGGACTTGGGCCGCTCGGTATCTGGCGGGGATTCATGGGAGGGTTGCGCTGGTTGACTTCGCCCATTCAGCCGGCAACGGTCAGCTACGCGCGCGCGGCCTCCGACACCCGCAAAGATCTGATCAGCCGTCCCTCCAAGATGTATCAATTCGGCTTTGATTTTGGAAATGTGCCGCCAAAGACGACGGGGACCACGAACTCCTCCTACGCGCAGGTGGACGCGCGCACCGACCGGGAGAACTTCAGCGTCAAGAATCAAGTCAGTTTTTTCAAGCTCCTGACGTTTGGAACGGGGTACACCTTCAACTCGACTGTCACCAATCGAGCCGGCAGTCTCAGCAGCACCACCAAGGGCACGATCTTCCCGTCTCTGACTACGTCCCTGGATCGCATCGAGCGCTTCAAGCCGCTCGGCTGGATCTTCTCCAATGCATCCGCGCGCTTCTCCTACGAGAAGAAAAACGACAAGGCGTTTCAAGCCGACACGCTCACCGCGAGCAACACCAGCGTCAATTACACGCCCCTCGTGTCGATCAGCGGTACGACCTTGAAAGGACTGCGCACGACGATCAGCGTCGATCGCACGAGCGCCGCCAGCGCTCCCCAGTCGAGCTTGAAGACCAAGCGGTCGACCGGCAGTGTCCGCGTGACCGGGGACTATTCCTTCTCATCGCCCAATGGCATCCCGCTCCCGCTTTTGCATGGCATCCGACTGCACTCGCAGATGTCGCTGTCGGTCGCGGTCACCCGCAAGTCGAGCAATGCCGCGACCGCCCAGCAGGGTGGCTCCGGGTACAACCCCACGCAGAACAGCACCGATCTGTCGGTTACCGTGCAGGTCGGCTATTCGTTTTCCTCGCGGATGCGCGGCGGAATGAACGCCGAATGGTCGGACCACTCCGAGACACTGCCGACGCCGCAGAAGTCCCATGTCCGGGCGCTGGGAATCTGGGCGGAATTCTCGTTCTGAGATCGGGCCGCCCGTTGGTTCACCCTGTTCCGGGTGCCTTCGAAATGGCTATACTGACACATGATTTTTGCGGATCGCTACCGTCACAGAATCGCGCTGCCGGATTGTTTGACCGTTGCACCGTTCTGCCTGTGGATCCTGGTCGCTCTGGGTTGCTCACACCCGAAGCCGCAATTTGATCCCGACCGCGCCTTCCGCGATCTGGTAACCCAGACTCAGTTCGGCCCCCGTGTTCCGGGTTCAGACGCGCATGCCCGTTGCGCCGAATGGTTGCTTGCCCAGTTACAGACTGTCGCCGATTCCGTTTGGGAACAGGATTTCACCGGATATTCTCCCGGCGCCGGCGACTCTGTGCCGATGGTCAATATCGTGGCGCGATTCGGCGGCGATGCGTCGCGCCGCGTTCTGGTTTCCGCACACTGGGACACACGGCCCTTCGCGGACATGGACCCCGATTCATCCAAACACGGCCGACACTTCGACGGCGCCAATGACGGCGGCTCGGGCGTCGCGGTGCTCTTGGAGATGGCCCGCTGCCTGGATTCTCTGCCGCCGCCGATCGGAGTGGATTTCGTCTTCTACGACGGCGAGGACGGCGGTGACTATCAAAACGCCCCGGGCACTTGGTGTCTTGGGTCACGGTATTTTGCTTCACACCTGCCGGGCAAGTACCAATGGGCGATCAACCTCGATATGGTCGGCGACGCCGACCTCCGCTTGCCACAGGAGGGATACTCGCTGAAGTTGGCCCGACCGACCGTGGAACGATTGTGGGCGCTGGCGTCCCGTCTGGGTGAAACCGCGTTTGCCCCCGAGCCCGGCCAGGTCGTTTTTGATGACCATGTTCCGCTCCTCATGCACGGGATACCAGCAGTGGACGTCATCGATCTGGACTATCCCTACTGGCACACGACGGGTGACACAGCCGAACACTGTTCGGCTTCATCACTCGGCACAGTGGGAAGAGTGGTTCTGGAGATGATGTATTCGGAGTAGGCATGCCGGACGACGCAAGCGATACGAACGACGACGCAGCTACGGGCGCGTCACCCGGTGAAACTTCAAAGACAGCGCCAAGTTCGTGGCGTCGCGCCGGGCCATACGGGTTTTCGCGGGCGGAAATCACGGCTCTCCTCGTTGTGTGTGTCGTGGCGGGTGCATTCAGTTTCTATCAGTGGTGGAACAATCGTCTCGCTGCCGAAGGTCCCGAATGGCCGATCGAGGACGTTGCCATTGATACGGGACCATCTCTCTCTCCCGCCTTCACCGCACGGACGGTCGTGCCGGCGGACACTGGATCCACGCGAGAGCGGGCAGGCGAGCCGCGTATCGACGTCAACACCGCCCTTCTGGCCGATCTGGTACGACTCCCCGGCATCGGGCCTGAACTGGCGCAACGAATCATCCACGATAGGCAGGAGCGCGGCCATTTCGTCGACCTCGTGGATTTTCAGCGCGTCAAGGGAATAGGGCCGAAGAAGGCAGCGACGCTGGCGGGCTGGATTTGGTTTTCCGCGCCCGACACATCGCGCCTCGTCACACCCGACTCGGTGGCCGACCCATGAGAATCATCGCCGGTCGATTCAAGGGACGTCGACTGCTGCCGGTGCCCGGCGACACCGTCCGTTCCACCGCCGACCGGGTGAAAGAATCGCTCTTTAACATTCTCGCGGCCGAACTGCCCGGCGCCAGCGTGCTGGACCTGTTCTGCGGCGCGGGAACACTGGGCTTGGAAGCGCTGTCACGCGGGGCCGAGCGGGCCATCTTTGTCGATCAATCGCGACGATCTCTCAATCGGACCGCCGACAATGCCGCGGCATTGGGATTGACCCCAACCGTGC
>JACQFV010000136.1 GCA_016199865.1 Candidatus Zixiibacteriota bacterium
TTCGAGGCGCGGACGTGCGAATCATCGGGGACCAGGACGACAAACCGTCCCGGCAGGGAGACATTGGTCGTGACCCGCGCCCCCTTGCTGCCCAGGGGCTCTTTGACGACCTGGACCAGGAGCACCTGATCTTTCTTGACGACGTCCTCGATCGCCGTATGGCGGTCGCGGCGCACCAATTCCCGGCGGGACTCGGAATCTTCCTCCAGCTCGCTTTCGTATTCGTCCTCGTCGAAGCGTCCGATATCGGAGGCGTGCAAGAAGGCGGTGCGGGCCTCGCCGATTTCGACGAACGCCGCCTGCATGCCGGGGAAGACCGAGGTCACCGTGCCTTTATAGATATTCCCTGCCAGCTTGACGTCGTCCGGACGCTCGTAGGACAACTCCACGAGCTTGTCCTCTTCCAAGATGGCGATCCGGGTCTCCCCTTCGCCGACGTTGATGATGATGTCTTTCTTGATCGGCGGCAGGATCGGCGGCGGGGCATCCCAAGGACGGCGCGGGCGGGACTGGCGACGTCCACGGGGCTTAGGTTGCGCTTGTTCGGTGGTCTTCTCGGTCATCCGGAGTCTGCTTCTGGGGGCAATGTACTATGCTCGGGCAATGGTTCAAACCGATCTGTCACGCTGACATGATACCCACGAACAAACTCGGCGCCGGTCTGGACTTTGCGCCCAGGGGGCTGAATCCGGGCCACCGAGACAACGCGATCCCGGGCCGCCACCAGAAGGCCGGCTTTGGGATCAGCTGCGACAATGCTGCCTGGCCGGGCGCCATCCGGGAGGAAGCCGGCATCTCTAAGAGCGAAAATCTTGATGACCTTTCCCTGAAAACCGACCGTTGCCCCCGGCCGTGGGGCCAGTGCCCGGACGCGATTGATCAAGTGGGCGGCCGTCTCGTCAAAATCGAGAATCTGGTCGGCCGGTCCGATCTTGGGCGCGGGCGACGCGAGGGCACTGTTCTGGGGGCGTGGTGTCAAGCGGCCCGAAGCCAGTATCTCCAGAGTCTCGATCACCAATTCGGCGCCCAGACGGGATAAACGGTCGGTTAAATCGCCAGCATTCTCCAACAGGCCGATCTGGGTCTCCCGCTGCGCCACGATCGAGCCGGTGTCGACCGTCTTCTCCAATAGGAACGTGGTCACCCCGGTCCGGGTTTCGCCGGCCATGATGGCGCGCTGAATCGGGGCGGCGCCGCGAAAGGCCGGCAGTAGCGAGGCGTGCAGATTGAAGGCATAGCGTGGAATTGCAAAGACCGCTTCGGGAAGTATGCGGTAAGCCACGACCGCATAGACATCGGCATTCAATTTCTGCAAGTCAGCCACCAATTCCAGCGACTGCAGCCGTTCGGGCCGGTGCTCGGCCCAGGAGCCGACCGAAGTCGGGCTGGTGCTCAAGCCGCGCCCCATCGGTTTATCGGGGCCGGTCACGATGGCGACCAAGCGGTGGTTCGGATGGGCGGCAATCGCCTCGAGCGAGGGCAGACCGAACGATGCAGTGCCAAAGAAGACGACGTTCACTGTGTTCCTTTGTGATCTCACCCGTAGGGGCGAACCTTGCCCGCCCCGAGCTCGTCGAGGGGTGTTCGCCCGCGTGCGGAACACCCATCGGGCGATCATGAAGATCGCCCCTACGTTTTCCGGGCGGTGTGAACCTCTCGCATTCTCTTGACGGCCCGGGCGCGCGCGCGGGAGTCGACCCGGTCGATCATCAATCGCCCCTGCAAGTGATCGATCTCATGGGAGTAGACACGCGCCAGCATCCCCTTGGCCTCACGTTCAATGGTGTTTCCTTCCAAATCGCAGGCGGTCACCGCGACACGTCGCGGCCGCACGACGTGGAGAAACACCTTCGGGAACGACAGGCACCCCTCTTCGTCGGTCTCCTCCCCTTCCATTGCGACCAGGACGGCGTTGATCAGGACATCGGTCTTGCCCCGCCTATAAATCTGACCTTCATCCACGGTGAATACATCCTGCGGCACCCCGACCTGCACCGCCGCGAGGCCAATCGCGTCCGCCTCGGACTGAACCCGCAGCATCCGCTCGACCAGCCGCCTGAGGGTCGCATCGAAACGGCTCACGGCGGCAGCGGGACGACTCAAAATTGGGTCGCCGTAAACCCGGATCAGTTCGCTGACTGCCTTGCCCACGGACGCTGTTGGCCACCCGCTTGGGTCAATGCTAAGCCCGGACCTCGACCCGGCCGGCGATGGCCGATTTCAAAAACTCGATTTTCGTCTCGCTGCGGCTGTCCTCGCCGACACGCAACGTCACCGTGTTCTTCTTCTCGTTGAAGCCGATGATGGTTCCCAGAATTCCCGAATTCGTGACCACTTCATCCCCCTTGGTCAGCTGGGAGATCATCGACTGATGCTCCTTTTGCCGTTTGCGCTGTGGGCGGATCAGGAGAAACCAGACCACCCCGATCATCAGCACAAACGGCAGAAAAGTCAGAATCGGGTTTGCGGAGCCGCCCCCGGCCGGCGCCGACGGCGCCATTCCCAACCACATATTGAGCACTGATCCTCCCTTAAGTCTCTTCGGCGGCCCCAGATCTGTAGCGTTCCAAGAACTCCCCGGCAAAATCCGCCCACTCTCCCCCGGCAATCGCGCGCCGTGAACGGCGCACCAAGGACAAGTAGAAATGCAAATTGTGCCGCGTCGTCAACATCATTGCGGCGATTTCCCCGGCATTGAACAGGTGCCGGATGTAGGCGCGGGAGTATCGGTGGCAGACCGGGCAGTCGCAATCGGAGTCCAGTGGAGAGAAATCTGCGGCATAACGGGCGGCTTTGACGGCCAGCGGGCCACGGGAAGTGAAAGCGGTGCCGTTACGGCCATTGCGCGTGGGCAGGACACAGTCGAACATGTCGATCCCCAACCCAATTCCTGAAATCATATCCTCCGGGGTGCCGACGCCCATTAGGTAGCGCGGCTTCTCTTTGGGCAACTCGGCCGTTGTCACGGCGGTCATCTCCCACATTGGCTCTTTCGGTTCGCCGACCGACAGCCCGCCGATGGCATACCCATCGAACCCGATCTCGATCAGCCGCTGCGCCCCGATCCGTCTCAGGTCCGGGTACACCGAACCTTGAACGATGCCAAAGAGGGCCGGTTTGGGTGATGCTACCGACTCATGGTGTAAGCGCGAACGTCTGGCCCATTCAAGTGTTACTTCAAGGTCGGCTGCCGCCACGGCATGGTCGACCGGGTACGGCGTGCAGATATCCAGGACCATGGCGATGTCCGTGCCCAGCGCGCACTGGATGTCGACGACGCTCTCTGGTGTAAACCGGTGCTCCGAACCATCCAGGTGCGAACGGAATGTGACACCGTCGGGATCGATCTTTCGCAAGTCCTGCAGACTGAAAACCTGGTATCCTCCTGAATCGGTTAGAACGGCGCCATTCCATCCGCAGAAACGGTGTAAACCACCCGCCTGCCGGACAATCTCGGCACCGGGGCGCAGGTAGAGATGGTACGTATTCGCCAGCACCAGAGATGCCCCCAAGGCCGCCAGATCATCGGGTGGGAGGGCTTTGACCGACCCCGCGGTGCCGACCGGCATGAAAACCGGCGTTTCCACGGTGTGATCGTGGATGGACAGAGTCCCGGCGCGGGCCAGACCGTCGGTGTGATCCAACCGGAATCGATGTTCAGATGAAGACGATCCGGATGGGTCCGAAGGAGGATGCAAGGGGGTTCCACAAGGTGCCCCACCCGCAGGGTGGGGCCTTTGGTTCAGCACGAGGTTGCCAAAGAAACAAACTGAATCTTCGTAATCAAAAGCAACGTCCTCCAGTGGACGCCACGCGTCCTCGCGTGGCGATAAGGCGCCGGGCGGGGACGCCCGGCGTCCACAATCTTCTTTCGGAGCACACTGTGCGCTCTTTGTCACAGGATCTTAGCATGACATCCCATTTCCAATCGTCTCAAATGCCTGCCAGCGCTTGGTCGATCCGGCCAACGGGTTCAATCTGCATCTCGCCGCCGTAGGCGATGTCACGTTGGTTGGCGGCGGGAACAATCGCCCGTTGGAAACCGATCTTCTCGGCTTCGATCAGGCGGCGTTTGATCTGGGGCACGCCACGGATTTCGCCGCCCAGCCCGAGCTCGCCGATCCAGACGGTGCGTGGGTCGGCGGGACGCTTGAGAGCGGAGGAGGCCACGGCCACCGCACACCCCAGATCAACCGCCGGTTCGTCGGTGACGAATCCGCCGGTAATGTTCAGGTAGATGTCGCGCCCGGACAATGACAGACCGGCGATGTTCTGCAGGACGGCGATGATGATTGCCGCCCGACGGGGATCGGGTCCGGATACAACTCTTTGTGGCGAATTGCCCACCCCCTGCCCAACCAGAGATTGGATCTCCAGCAAGAGAGGTCGGCGTCCCTCGATGGCAACCGCGACCGCCGACCCGGCGGCGCGTCCGCCTGGGGCATGGTCGGTCAGAAAATGCCCCGACGGATCGGTCACTTCGTTGAGCCCGGCTTCGGTCATTTCGAACAAGCCGACCTCGTGGGTCGGGCCATATCGGTTTTTGAGGCAGCGCAGCAGCCGGATCCACTGGCGCCGGTCCCCCTCGAATTGGAGCACGGTGTCGACCATGTGCTCCAGAACCTTGGGTCCGGCGATGAAGCCATCCTTGGTGACATGGCCGATCACGAAGGCGACAGCGTCATGGCGACGGGCCCAATCGGAGATGGCGGCGGCACATTCCCGGACCTGAGCGACGGTTCCCGGCGGACTCTGCCATTGACGGTCAAACGTGGTCTGGATCGAATCGAGAATCAGCGCCCGTGGATGGGGCTTCAGTTGATCGGCCGCCGCCAGAATCGCGGCCAAGTCGGTTTCCGTTAGCAGGTGCAGGCCCGAACGGATACCCAGACGGTCCGCCCGATGTTTGATCTGGGCCGCAGACTCCTCGCCGGAGACATAGAGGGTCGGAATTCCGCGTTGCGACAAACGTCCCGCGACCTGAAGAAGCAGTGTCGACTTACCGATTCCCGGCTCGCCTCCGACCAGCACGGTCGAACCGGGCATCGCCCCGCCGCCAAGCGTCAAATCAAACTCGGCAATGCCGGTGGCGATGAATCCGGCCGTATCGGGTTGGACGTCCGCGAGAGGTGTCGCGGCGGGAGCCGCGACCCGTCTTTTTTTCGCTGTCGACTTGGCCGGGGCGGGGCGGGCGGAATCCTTCTCTTCATGCAAAGTGTCCCAAGCCCCGCAGTCGGGGCACCGTCCATGCCAGCGGGCGAAGACCGATCCGCAGCCCGAGCAGGCGTAGAAGGATTTGACTTCGGCGGTTTTCACAGACGATTCGGAGTATCTGGTGTTGGGAGGGCGAAGCTCCCGCTGAGCCGCAATTCCCGTTCAGGCATGATTCGGCTCGGCAGGAGCCTCGCCCTCCCGAGCATACGCGTATCGTCATCGTGGACTGATCGTCGAACCTGTCAGAATCACCAAAGCCTTCGGGAACGAGCTAAAACGGCGTCTGTCCCTCTTCCTGTTCACCCATGGAGCTGGGCGGCGCTCCCACGGTGCGCGGATCGGCGCGGTTGGCAAATCGGGCAAACTCTTTGAGGAATGTGAGCCGCGCGGACCCGGTGGGGCCGTTACGTTGCTTGCCGATGATGATCTCGGCGTCATTCTCCAGGGAATTCCCTTTGCTGTCGGTGGTGATCCCGTACCGTTCCGGGCGGTAGACGAACATGACGACGTCGGCGTCCTGTTCGATCGCGCCCGATTCGCGCAGATCGGCCAGCTGCGGGCGTCGCTCGCCGCCGCGTTGCTCGACCTGACGGGACAACTGCGACAGCGCCAAAATCGGTATGCTCAACTCCTTGGCCAGTGCCTTGAGAGAACGGGAGATCAGCGCGATTTCCTGCTGACGGTTCTCGGCGTTGCGCGGGCCATGCATCATCTGCAGGTAATCCACAACGACAAGTCCGATCTTGTGTTGGGCCTTGAGCCGCCTCGCCTTGGCGCGCAATTCGAGGACACCGATGGCCGCCGAATCATCAATGAAAATCGGCGCATCCGACAACGGGCCCACGGCGATCCCCAGATTGGAGTACTCCGCCGGGCGCAGACGGCCGGTGCGCATGTGGTGGGCGTTGATGTGCCCATAGGAGCAGAGCATACGTTCGGCCACCTGCTCTTTCGACATTTCCAGCGAGAAAATGCCACAGGGAACCTTTTTTTCGATGGCCAAATGTTCCACCATGTTCAAGGCGAGCGCGGTCTTGCCCATCGAGGGACGTCCGGCCAATACCACGAGGTCCGATTTGTGCAATCCTGCCGTCAGAGTATCCAGTTCGTCAAATCCGGTCGGCAGGCCGGTGATACCGCCACCCGCTTCACGGTACTTTTCGATCTGATCGAACGTGTGGGGCAAGAGCGAGTCGATCTTGACGAAATCCTGCTGCGCCCGCGACTCGGAGATGGCAAAAATCTGCCCTTCGGCTTCGTCCAGAAGATCACTGACGTCGCCGGGGGCGGTGTAACACGAGTCGCTGATCCGTTGCGAGGCGGTAATCAGGCGTCGCAACACCGCCTTCTCCTGCACGATGCGCGCATGCGAGGCGGCATTCGCGGCGGTGAACACCGAATCGGCGATGTCGATCAAGGCCCCGCGCCCGCCGCAGCGTTCCAGTTCCCCGGCACGGTCCAAGGCGCCGGCCACGGTCGCCAGATCGACCGGCTCGGATCGTTCGAAGAGGGCCTCGATGGCCGTGTAGATCTTGCGATGCGCGGGCTTGTAGAAATCCGCCGGGCGCAGAATCTCGATCACCACGCCGACGGCGTCGGTGTCGCGCATCATCGCGCCCAGAACCGCCATCTCCACGTCGAGGGCCTGTGGCGGCACCCGGCCGACCAGTTCCCGTTCGGAGAGTGTGGTCTGATCCAGCGGCATCGACTGCAACATACGGGAGATCACTCAGAGATCAATCACTTCTCCGGTGTGTTCGCAAGTTGTTCACCGACTGTGAATTCCATCTTGCAATGTGGTGGAGGGAATGTTCGCAGTGTCTGAAGTGGCACGCACAAACGAGTCTGTGCGTGGCGCCCAATGTAGGGGCGTATTGCAATACGTCCCTACTTTGGTTCACGGCAGCACAGTAGGGTGCGTTCGCTCTCTGAACGCACCGATCTCTCTACATCCCGTTCGGTGCGTGCAGAGCACGCACCCTACCCCTGACATGGACCGGGCACGCACAAACGAGTTTGTGCGTGGCACCCAATGTAGGGGCATATTGCAAGACGTCCCTACTTTGGTTCACGGCAGCACGGTCCGGGTTTATCAGAACTGTTTCCCACTACGAGAAGATTCCGAAGACGGAATGGTTCTGTCTGAAAAAGAAAGGGCGGCCACAGAGGGCCGCCCCTACGGACGTTGCATGACCGTTGGCGCTATTTCTAACTTGGCGCCGCAAGTGAACATCGCGCTATTGCAGTCGCCAGGAACGCATCGTTGAAAGCAACGTTTGATCGGTCATGTCGATGTTGAGCGGTGTGATCGAGACCAGGCCGCGTCCGACGGCGCCGGCATCGGTGTCGTCGGTCCGCTCCCAGGTCGGCTCGCCACCGATCCAGAAATATCGTAGGCCGCGCGGGTCGGTCTGCGAGGAGATGATATCGGTGTAAATGCGCCTTCCCAGACGGGTAATACGGTGTGTCTTGAAGCCGCCGCGCGGCATCTTCGGGAAATTCACGTTCAGTAAAGTCGAGCGCGGCAAGCGATTAATGCTGCGCGCGACCAACCGTCGGACGAATCGCGCTGCCGAGGCGAAGGCGCGCTCGGAGAGATCGGCGGAACTCACCGAGCAGGCAACCGCGGGGACACCCATGATCGTCCCTTCCAGGGCGGCCGCCACGGTTCCGGAATAGGTCACATCCTCCCCCATGTTGCTGCCATGATTCAGCCCGGAGACGACGACGTGCGGACGTTGGCGCTTGAGAATCTGATGAAAGGCCAGGGTCACGCAATCGGTCGGAGTGCCGTCCACCGAATAGACACGATCGCCGTGGTCCTTGATGCGCAACGGCCGCGTGAGCGTCAGTGAATGGCTGACGGTCGACTGATCGGAATTGGGGGCGACGATGGTCACTTCGCCCAGCCGGCGCATCTCACGAGTGAGGGCTCTGAGTCCGGCGGCGTAGACGCCGTCGTCATTGGAAATCAAAATGCGCAGTTTCATGGTGTCATCGTCGGGTACGCCGCGGGCCATGAAGCCCATGCCGCCAGACCAACTGTAAGAAACGGGGCGCGTCGCGGCCGATGCGAATGAAACTGCCTTCGCCGTGATAGACCGTCGAAATCGGCACGGACCCGATTTTCAACCCGGCGCGTCCGGCCAGAATGAGATACTCCGATTCATAGGCGAATCGGCCGCTCTGCGGTTTAATCATTTCCAACGCCCGACGGCTGAGCAAACGATACCCCGACTGTGAATCTGCAATCCGGACTCCCGCCATCCGGCTAATTGCCCATGAGGTCCACACATTGGACAGACGGCGCAAAAGGGGCATGTTGCCGACGCGGAAATCGCGCGTGCCCATGATGACGTCGCCCTCTCCCCTTTCGAAGGCGGCAAAGAAACGGGGCAAATACTCGGGCGCATGCTGGCCGTCGGCATCCATTTGGACGACGGCATCGGCGCCACGACGCAATCCCTCGGCAAATCCCGTCCGCAGCGCCTCTCCCTTTCCCCGGTTCTCAGGAAGGGACAGTACCGAAGCGCCGGACGATTCCACAACGGATCGAGTCGAATCCGTGGAGCCGTCATCGATCACAAGAATCCCGATATCCGGCGCCGCGCGGCGGACACGCGGCAGAAGCTCCACAAGCAATTTGGCGGAGTTGTAAGCGGGAATGACGATGAGATATGTCACGACAGCCGCCTTACGGCTCGCCATGCATGGTCGGGGCGAGCCGATTCGAACGGCCGACCTCTCGCACCCCAAGCGAGTGCGCTAACCAGGCTGCGCTACGCCCCGATCATGTCCAGGCACGATTTGTAGGGTGGGCTTCGCCCACCAATTCTCGATCAGAGTCAAACCAGCACGCGAGCGGATCATGACCATTTTACGCATTCAGTGTTCAAATCCCGGGCCGCGCTACGGGAGCAACGAGGCCATCGCCTCCAGTTCGCGTCGGACGTCGCCCAAGAACGTCTTGGTCTTCATGGCATCGGGGGGATCCTCGTCGCCGGTGAGTTCGGCCCGCAGCCGCTGCCGCGCCCCGACGATGGTAAACCCCTCCTGGTAGAGCATGTGCTTGATGCGCAGGACCAACTCGATGTCGCGCCGCTGGTAGGTACGGTTCCCGGCGCGGTTCTTCTTCGGGTGCAGCATCGGGAATTCTTTTTCCCAGAAGCGCAAAACATAGGGTTTGAGCTGGGTTTCCTCGGCCACGTCCGAAATCGAGTAGTACTTGCGTTCGGCCAGACGCTTGAGTTTGAGACGGCCTGAGCCATCGGAATCATTCGCCGTATCGTTCATCAGGGTGCCGGTCGGTTTGGAGGTTTAGGGTCGACAATCTTCAGTCACTGGGGCAAAATACACAATGGCCGGCCAAAGCCAAAGCATTACTTGAACCGTCCAGGGGCGTTTACCGCCTGATCTCGGGCTGTAAAGGCCGGGCCATCAGCTCGCCCAGAGCGTCCCGAGGCGCGCGCCCGTCGAAAAGAACCGAGCCGACGGCGCGCGCGATGGGCATGTCGACGTCCAATCGCTCCGCCAGACGCAGCGCCGCCCGGGTTGTGTTGACGCCTTCGGCGACCATCGACATCTGCGCCAGAATGTCCGCGAGCGTCCGCCCTCGCCCGATCTGTTCACCCACATGCCGGTTGCGCGAATGCCGCGACAGGCAGGTGGTCACCAGATCGCCGATCCCGGAGAGGCCCGCAAACGTTTCCGGTCGGGCTCGCATGCGAACGCCGAGGCGGGTGATCTCCGCCAGACCGCGCGTGATCAGCGCCCCCTTGAGATTATCCGCCGAATCGTAGCCGAGTCCATCGACGATGCCGGCGGCGATCGCCACAATGTTCTTGAGAGCGGCCCCCAGTTCGACGCCGATGACGTCGTCGCTGGTGTAGACCCGCAACCGCTCCGACGTGAACAATTGCTGCGCCCGTACTGCTGCCGATGGGTCGGCCGACGCGGCCACGAGAGCCGTCGGCACGTCGCGCGCGACTTCCTCGGCGTGCGATGGACCCACGAGGGCGACGATATCATTGCGCTTGAGCCGTTCGGCGATGATCTCGGTCATCCGCTCACCGGATTCCACGTCGATGCCCTTTGTCAGACTGACGATTGTGGCCGCGGAAGTCGATGCCGAGCGGACGAGATCAGCGGTGACAGGTATTGCCGTGGAAGGCACAACGAAGACGATGGCAGTGGCTCGGGAAACCGCCACCGTGATATCATGTGTCACTTTAATTGAATCCGGTAAGCGAATGCCCGGCAATTTATCGGGGATCTCGCGATTTCGAGTTAGTTGGTCGGCGGCCTGGGCATCGTGTTCCCAGAGGCAGACATCGTGGCCAATTTCCGAAAGGTGCCGAGCCGCCGTGACGCCCCAACTGCCGGCCCCTAAGACGGCAATAACCTGTTTGGAAGTGATCGAATTCACGCTCGGAAGTAGCCGTGAAGTAAGGGCTGAATCAACGTGAAAGCGACGTGGAGCGCATCGGACAGCATCTTTGGAACTGCGGACCGTTTCCTGAAGCCAGATCGTCAGGTGCACAGGGCACCTGACCTACAATTGCGGCATGAATCTATCGGATGTGAGTGTCAGCTGGGCTCGTTGATGGCCCGGCAGAGAAACCAGAATTTGCAGGCGTATTCGTCGTCGAAGAACAGTTCGTAGAAGTACTTCCCTTCAAACAAGGTGACGCCGTCACCGACGCTCCCATCCCACGGGAGCGTGTACTGGCCGGGACCCTGGACCCCCAGACGAAAGATCGAGACCAACTCGCCGTCGAGCGCGCTCAATCGCGCCTCGACCCGGACCGAGTCATAGACGGTGTAACGGATCACCGGCCCCAGCCAGATCGGCCGCCCGATGATGATCTGCAGATCGATGAGTGATGTGCCTGGTTGTTGGGCGGGAGCGTTTGCGGCCGGCGGTCGGTCAGCAATTCCCAGAACACACGCCAGCGACAATGCCGTGATGGAAATGGTGCGACCGGGCTTCATGGAGATTGCCGCGATAGGACGAATCACGCCGGTTCAGCGCCGCGTGTCACCGCCTCTTCCGCGCAGAGCGGCGCGGCGCCGCCACCGGGAGTCTTGAGGCCATACTCATATAACTTGTTGCGCAACGTACGGGAGGAGATCCCCAGTTTGTCGGATGCCTTCGTCTGGTTGTTCCCTTCCGCTTCCAAGGTCGCGAGGATCAGCGCTTTTTCCATTTCGTAGATCGACAGACCGGGCTCGATTATCCGGCCTTTGGACCGAGGGCCGTCGGTCACCAGATCGCGCGGGAAATCCTCCGGTGTTAATGTATCGCCGCCCGCAACTACGATCGCGCGCTCGATGAAGTTTTCCAACTCGCGGACATTCCCTGGCCACCTGTACCGCTCAAACAGGCGCAGGACGGCATCCGAGACACGCCTGACGGAGCGGCCGTTTTCAGCGTTGTAGCGATGGATAAACAACTCGATCAGCGCCGGTATGTCGGCCAGCCGGTCTCGCAAGGGCGGCAGATCGATGGCGACCACGTTGAGACGGTAGAACAAGTCTTCACGGAAATTGCCGGCGGCAATTTCCGTGGGGATATGCCGGTTGGTCGTGGCGATCATCCGGACGTCGACGGGGATTCTCCGGTCGGAGCCGAGCCGTTGGATTTCGCGTTCCTGAAGGACGCGGAGCAGTTTCGCCTGCATTGGGGTCGGAATCTCCGAAATTTCATCCAGGAGCAACGTGCCAGCGTCGGCGGTTTCGAACAGACCACGATGCGCCCGCACCGCGCCGGTGAATGCCCCTTTTTCATGACCGAAAAGACTGCTCTCAAACAAAGTCTCGGGTAGGGCTGCGCAGTTGATCGCCTCGAACGGCCCCTGACGTCGCGTGCCCCGATAGTGGATGGCGCGCGCCACCAGCTCCTTGCCGGTACCCGATTCGCCGGTGATCAGGACCGTGGCCCGCGAGGTGGCCACGGCGTCGATTAAGTCGAAGATCCTCTTCATCGGCGCCGACTGGCCGATCAACTGCTCGGCGGCAAACCGTCGCGTCACCGCCTCGCGCAGCACCCGGTTTTCGACCTTCAAGCGTCGGAACTCCAGCGCGCGGGCAACCACGGCGTCGGTGACGTCGGCGCCGACGGGTTTGACCAGATATTCGAATGCCCCCGCTTTCATCGCCCGCACGGCATCGGCGATCTCGCCGAACGCGGTCATGATGACGACGACCGTGTCGGGAGCGCTGGTTCGAATCCGTTCGAGAAGCGCCAGACCGTCCATCCCCGGCATGCGGACGTCGGAAATCACCAGATCGTACTCCCGCCCGGCAATCTTTTCCAGCGCGCCGGCGGCAGAGAACGCCGTATCGACCTCATAGGGCGACTCTCGCAACGTGGTCACCAGGAAATCGTTGACCAAGGCGTCATCGTCGACGACCAGTATGGCGGTGGACATCAGGACTTCTCGCTGACCAACGGGATCGCGTGACGCGGCTCGGGTGACCGCATCGGGATGGAAGTGGGCAGTTCGATCTCGACTTTGGCGCCGCCACCCTCGCGATTGGAAATCGAGATACTGCCGCCGTGTGCCTGCACGATCTTGCGCGCCGTGGCCAGACCCAGACCCGTCCCCTTCTCGCGCGTGGTGAAGAAGGGTGAGAACACCCGTCCCGCTATCGCGGGATCGATTCCCGGCCCCCGATCGCAGATCGATAGGACGACACCACTGCCCCGATTCTCGGCGACAAATTCGATGGGCAAGTCGGCCGGCGCGGCGTGCTCGGCATTCTCCAGGACGTTCCAGATCGCCTGACGCAGGCAGATCGCATCCGCGTGGGCTACGGGCATCGATTCCGGCCACCGGCGGATCAAGGTCAAGGTCTTGCCGCGGCGGCGGGCATTTTCTTCATACTGCTCCAAGGTCGAATGCAGAAAACGGGGCCAATCCATGGGGCGGCGCTGAATCTTGGGGTCGCGGGCAAACTCCAATAGATGGTGGACCAAGGCCGTCAGGTCTTCAGCGCCGGAGAGGATCTTGTCGGCCATTTCGTGTTGATTCGAGCCGGGAGGACAGTGGCGGGCCAACAATTCGGCGAAGCCGAGCATGCCGTTGAGAGGGTTGCGAATCTCGTGGGCGACCGTGGCGGCCATTTCCCCCAGTGCCGCCAGCGTGCGCATTCGCGTCATCTCAGTTTGGAGCGATTCTAGGGCCGACAGATCGACCAGCACCTCCAGCGCCCCCCCGGGCGTGCCATTATCCGAGGGTAGACGAGCGGTCGACACCGAGAGCGCAATCGGCGCGCCGGCCGGCCGGTCGATTTGACGGCGGGAATTGACAACCGGCAATGCCCCCCTGGCACAGGCGGCCGCTGAGGATTCGTCGCCCCGCCGCGCCGGCCACAGGTTCAAGTAGGATTGACCGACAACACGATTGGCCTCCCGGCCGAGAAGCGAAGCGGCCGCAGCGTTGAACAATCGTACGATCCCATCACAATCGACGGCAATGATCCCCGTCGGCACCGCCTCAACGATGTGATCGAGATACCCCGCCAACCGGCGATTGGCTTCCAGAGCCGTTTGCAATTGCTCGTTGACCAGGGCCAACTGCCGGTTGAGTTCACCGTGACGTTGTTCCAGCGCCACGTACTCATCCTGCAGGTGATCGATGGTCCGCCCGAAGGCGTCAACCGAACGTGTCAGTGACGACAGAGAATCCGAGGTCGGATGAGGACTCCCAGTCGTTCCGTCCCGCCCTGGCTTTGAAAGTGTCATGTCGCCTCCCCAGCCTCAGAAGATAAAGGCATGATCCGAAGGCGCAATACGAAACATCGCACCGAAGCGCGCACCCCGAAGGCCAACGGAAGGCCTGGTCGAGGGGGAAAGTGCTGGGATGAAGATCGGCTTAAGCCGGCGAGCCGGCGATGTCGTGTGACAATTCCACGTGTGACGGCGTGCGGGTCTTCTGCAGTTCGGTTTCGATGATCGTGATCCGGTCCCGCAGATTCTCGATCTCGCGGAACATGCTCTGCTCGCGGACGGCGCGGTCGACCAGTTCCTTGAGTTGCTGCAGTTTGAACGGTTTGATGATGTAATCATAGGCACCATGGCGGATCGCCTCGATCGAGGAATCGATGGTCGGGTACCCCGTCATGAGGATCACGGGGAGCGCCGGGTCGATGCGCCGCACTTCGGCCAGAACTTCCAGACCGGTCTTGCCCGGCATCTTCAAATCGACCAGGGCGACGTCGAATTGCTCCGACCGGCACGCGGCAATCGCGGCGTTACCATCGCGGGCGGCGTGGACCGTGCAGTCGGTCTTGGTGAAGAAATCCTGCAACAGATCCCGGACGAATTGCTCGTCGTCCACGATCAGGACCCGTGTCGGCTTGGGCGCATTCATCACGATTCCTGGTCGTCGGGTCCGGGCGGCGGGGCGCTGCCGGTGCGGGCGAGCGCGGCTTCCACGGCCTTGTTCATTTGCTTGACGTTGAAGGGTTTGATGAAATAATCGTCGGCGTGGCGGCGCACCGCTTCGATCGCCGACTCCAGCGATGGATACCCGGTCATGAAGATGATCGGCACCCGCTCGTCGGTTTCGCGGATGCGCCCGGCCAGTTCCAAGCCGTCCATGTCGGGCATTTTCAGATCGAGAATCACGGTGTCAAACCGGCCGCGCTCCAGCTGTGCCAGGGCGCTCTGTCCGGAGTCGGCGACGGCGATGTCATACTCCCGCCCTTTGAAAAAATCATAGAGCAGATCACGAATCAGCAGTTCGTCATCAACGATGAGCAGGCGGGGGCGCGGAATCATGAATGTCCGATCAATGGCGGCTCATCGCGCCCACTGGGCTGGGGTCGCCGACACCGAACGAGGCCAGCGCCTCGGCTTCGGTTCGGTAAGTGTCAAAGACCTTTTTCAGGCCGGTGATTTCGAAGATTTCGTCGACATACGGGGTCAGCCCACACAGCACCAGCCGGCCATCGGAAAGTCGGATGTCCTTCATGGCGGAGATGAGCGCGCCCAACCCGGAGCTGTTAATGAAATCGACCCTTTCCAGATTCAGTATGATGTGCACGCGGCGTTCGGCGAGACGTCCCCGGATGGCATCCTTGAGCGTGCTCGAACTGACCAGATCCAAACGGCCGGCGACCCGAAGCAGGTCGGCCTCACGGTGTGATTCCAGGCGCAGTTCCAACGGTCGCTCTCCCATCCCGGTGATCTGACGATCTGCGGGAGGTCCGTCACCGCGGACTCGCCCCAGTAGATTTATCGGTCAGAGCCGGTTGAACTGAAGGCGGTGGGTGGAACGCGCCGGACGTGGGTCGATTGGAGGGACGGGGCCCGTCCCCCAGTGCAGTTACGGGGATGCGGGCGTATCCCCGGTCTCGCGCAGGGCGTTGCGGTACAGGTCGAACATCGCTACGAACACCGCGGCGATGACTGGTCCCAGCACCAGGCCGAGAAAGCCAAAAACGCTGACGCCGCCGCCGATGGCGAAGAAAATCAGCAGGGGATGCAGTTGGGTGCGGCTCGACATGAGCATCGGTTTGATGAAATTGTCGATCTGTGAGACCAAGCCAATGCCGACAAGGACGAGAATGGCGGCTTTGATATACGAACCGGCGATGAACAGGACAATGGCGGCCGGGATGTAGACGATGAACGCCCCCAAGAGCGGCACGAGGGACAGGAATCCCATCACCGTGCCCCAGAAGACCGCCGAGTGCAAACCGAGTATCCAGAACAACAGTCCGCCGCAAATCCCCTGAATGCCGGCCACGGCCAGCCCGCCATAAATCGTCGCGCGCACGACGGCCGTGATGTGGGCCAGCATGTGCGCGGCCCGCGACGCGGGAAGGGGGATCGAGGTCTCAATGTGCCCGACCAGAGCCGGTCCATCCTTGAACAGGTAATACATGGAGATGAGCATCACGCCAAACTGGAAGCCGACACGCGCGATGTTCGCCAGAGCCGTGCTGCCGAATCCCACGATGAACGCTCCGAACTTCCCCACCGCGCCCATGACGGCGTCGCGAAAATTCCAATGGGTCAAATCGACAACCCCCTTGAACCGGTCCGACAGCGTACTGACCACGGGATCGAGACGGGCCGCGAGCTTCAGCGCCGCTTCACTCCCCCACCATGTTTGCATCCGTCCGTACATCCCAATTGCCTCGCCGACCAGGGCGAATGTCAGATAGCCGCAGGGCAGGAGAATCAAGAGCGCGACCGCCACGGTGGAAATCAAGGCGCACAACCAGGGGCGACGGACCCGACGGCCAAGCCACTTATGCGCGGGCTGCACGGAAACGACGAGGATGGCCGCCCAAGCGATCGGCACCAGAAACGGCGCGATGATCCGGTAGAACAGGAAGAAGACGACGGCGATCAGCGCCAGGAGCGCGGCGCCGAAGAGTGTTTCCCGTTTGATGAGATCGCCCATGGGTGTGTCCAGTGTCAAAGTATCGTGGCCCCCGCATGGGGCAAGAGAAAAGCGCCGGCGGGACGCCACAGAAAGTGATGGTCTCCTGCGGGACAATTCACGTATAGGTTCTAATGCTGGGGGCATAAACAGGAGACGGCAATGCCGAAATTGAAGACAACCGTGCGCTATGGACAGGTCGATGGCGGGGATTTGGGTACAGTCTGGTTCGCCGAAAGCGAACGGGGTTTGTGGCGGATCGAATTTGGCCGGACCAAGGACCGGTTCTTGGCCGATCTGAGCCAAGACGGTGTCGAAGCGGTCGAAGACAAGACCCGGACAGCAGGGACACGTAAGGCCTTGGCCGACTATTTTTCCGGGAAAAGCAGCCGGTTTGACCTGAAGGTCGATTGGTCGCGGGTTGACGGTTTTATCCGCAAAGCCCTGCAAGTCTGTGCCCAGATACCCCATGGCAAGACTTGGTCGTACGCCGAGATCGCGCGGAAGGCCGGGTCGCCGGGAGCGGCTCGCGCCGTAGGGCAGGCGATGGCGAAGAATCCCTTCCCCATCGTGGTCCCCTGTCACCGGGTGGTCAAATCCGATGGATCACTGGGCGGGTTTTCGGGCGGACTGCATTTCAAGCGGGCGCTGCTACGGCTCGAGAGCGAGGCCGTGGCCTGATCGCCGTCTGCTGGCTCCAGAGCGGGCGGCCACCCCTCGACTTCGCTCGGGGCAGGCAGAGGGCCGCCCCTACAACCGCGCGGGATGTTTGAGCGCGCTGTTAGGCAATGCCTTGACTGGGCTCAGTTCAACAAATCCTTCAATCACCCTCAGGCATGTCTCGTACCGTCCGAATGAGGGCATGAGATAAACTCCGTCAACAAGAGATCGGGCTTTCTCCAAGAGGTCACGGCAGATGGCGACTCCGACGTCGGCCCCCTGTTCTCCGGCGGCCTTCATGGACTCAAGCACGTCTTCGGGGACCACAATTCCCGGCACTTCGTTGTGCATGAACCAGGCATGGCGAAAGGACATCAGGGGTAAGAGCCCCAGGAAGATGGGGATGCGGCTTGCCTCGATATCTGAAAGGCATCGTAACAAGGGAT
>JACQFV010000132.1 GCA_016199865.1 Candidatus Zixiibacteriota bacterium
GCCGTTCATCGTGACGACGGTTCCATTCCGAGCGATGATCGCCTTGCGCAGTTACAACGGCAGATTTTCGATCTGCACACCGTCTTCGACATCACCCGTCGGTTCCATGCGGTCTTGGATACCGACGCGCTTCTGGATGGAATTCTCTTGGCGGCGATCGGCCAGTTGGGGGCCGGGGCGGCCGCCATTGTCGTTGAGGGAACCGATGATCCGGGACGGCTGTCGCGTTGCCGTTCGAAGGGTTGGAATCTGGTCGGCGACGCCGATTGGGATCTGGCCGTCGATTCCCCCCTGCCGCAACACCTGATGTCCCTGCGGGCTCCGGCCCCCGCCGGGCAGATTCTCGCACGACTTTCGGGTGATGATCCGTTGCACCGGCAGTTGCAGGAATCCGGCTGCACGCTCATCGCCCCGGTGGCGACCCGGCGGCGGCTGCGCGGGATCCTATTTCTGGCTGGAAAACTGAATGATCGGGACTACACACCGGCAGACGTCCAATTTCTCGGTCTGGTGCTCGAGCAGTTCGCCGTGTCGCTCGACAATGCCATGCTCTACGAGTCGGAAGGGCGCACCGCCACCCAACTGGTGGAGGCGCAGCAGCGGCTGGCCCAGGCCGAGAAGCGGGCGCTCATGGATGATCTGCACCGCTCGCATCAGGATCTGTCGCGCCACGTGGCGGAACTCAACGCCCTGTACGATGCCTCGACCGCGTTATCGACGACCTCCGACCTGCCGCAACTGTTGCACGACATCCTGCGACTGGCCACCGGGGTGATCGGCGCCGCCCACGGCTCGATCATGCTCGCCGACCACGCCCGCGGCATGCTGACCGTGTCGGCTTCAGTCGGCCTGACGGCCGAGCAGTTTCAGGATTCCCAGTTGTCGATGGGTGAATCGATCGCCGGGTCCGTCGCGGCCGCCGGGGAACCCTTGTTGATCGAAAACGTCGAAACCGATCCACGGTTTGCGCGTCACAACCGGCACCAGTTCGAATCCAAATCGCTTCTCTGTGTGCCGCTGAAAACTCCCAAGGCGACGCTCGGCGTGATCAGTCTGTCGGATAAACGCGGCGCCCTGGCCTTCTCGCATGAAGATCTGCGACTGTTGGTTACATTGGCGGCGCAGGCGGCGGTCGCCATCGAGGACGCCGGCAACTTTCAGCAGGTGCGCCGGCAACTCAATGAGGTCACGGCGCTGCACGACCTCTCCGACCGTCTCTCCGAAGTCGGGCGCATCGACCAGATGGTCATGGCGGCCTTCGCCTGTTTCGATCAGTTGGTGGGTTCAGACGGTTTGCAGTGGTGGCAGTGGGATGAAGCGACGGCGGCGCTGCGGCTGTATGCCGACACGGATCACCCCTACCGCGACGATCCAGAAGACACGGCGACATTCCGCGCTGACCCAGCTGAACTGTCCGACCCTTTACGCTGCATGGAGGCGTTTGGCCGTCTCCTCTCGGCATTGCCCGGAGCCGAACGCCCCCAATTCCATCTGGCGGTTCCGGTGCGGTCATCGGGACGTCCGCTGGGAGTCTTTGTCATTCTCCGTCGCGCCGGACGGCCATTCACGGAAAGTGAGACACGGCTGGTGTCGCTGGTCGCGGCTCAGGCCGAACGCATCTTTGACCGTCAGCGCGCCTTGTGGAACGCCTCGCGGCTGGTGACGATGGGGAACATGATCTCGGAAATCTCGCACGATCTGCGCAAGCCGTTGACCAACATTCGTGGCAGTCTGCAGGTCCTGCGCGGCCGCCTCGAACCCGGCGGCGACATGACAGCCCTCTTGACGGCCACGGAAGAAGAAGTCGTGCGTCTCGCCACATTGGTTACCGAACTGGTCGATTTCTCCAATCCCAAACGCTACCGCACGGAGCGGCGTGACGTGCGCCCGATTCTCACACGAGCTTTGGCCCTCATTGGGCAATCGGCGCAGAAACACAAGATTGAACTGGCGGTGGATATTCCCCCCGTCATGCGTCCCATCTTCTGCGACGAAAATCAACTCACCGAGGCCCTGCTGAACATCTTCATGAATGCGATCGAGGCGATGAGCGGACCGAGCCGATCGGATGGCCGCCTCACGGTTCGTGCGACGTCGGAGCCGGATTTCGCGACCGGTGGGGAAGAGATCACGATTGCGATCGCCGACAACGGTCCGGGAATGACGCCCGCTGAATTGGCGCGCTGTTTCGAGCGGTATTACACCACCAAGCCGACCGGCACCGGGCTGGGTCTGGCCATCGTCGAGCGCATCGTGCAGGCCCAGGACGGCCGCATCGAGGCGGAGAGCACGCCGGGCGTAGGAACGACCTTCCGTCTGCACTTCCCCGTGCGCTGAGGATCCCCGGCGCAGGCTGTCCGAATGCCTCCCCCTTGCAGGAATTGGCTCAGGGCTTTCACTGAGCAGCCGATATATCCATTAATGCAAGGGAGTACACCATGAGCACGGCCCACGAGACACAGGCCGTCGAACATTCGAAGCGCATCGTCGACGCAAACGCCGTCAAGCTGTTGGTCATCGATGATGACCCGAAGGTGCCGTGGATTCTCTCGGAGCGCCTGTCGGGACAATTTGACGTCATCTCCGCCTCGGATGGCTACGAAGGGATCCAGATGGCGGCGCAACAGAAGCCGCCTTTGATCCTTCTGGACGTCAAGATGCCGGGAATGTCGGGGCTGGAGGTGCTGGAACGGCTCCGCTCGGCCGAGATGAACACCGACATCATCATGCTCTCCGGCCATGGCGAGACGGAGACCGTGGTGCGCTCGATGGAACTGGGCGCGGCGGAATTCATCAGCAAGCCCTTCGACCCGCAGGAGGTTGAACTGCACCTGCGCAAGGTCCTCGAGGCCCGCGCTTTACGCAGCGAAAACGAGCAATTGCGTGAGAAGTTGCGCACGCGCTTTGAAACCCTGGTCGGCGACTCGCCCGCCATGCAGAAAGTGAAAGGCGTGCTGGAGGAGATCGCCGACAGCGAATTGACCGTCCTGATCCGCGGCGAAAGCGGCACGGGGAAGGAAATCGTCGCCCGGCTGTTGCATTCGGAATCGTCGCGTGCCGACGGCCCTTTCACCAAGGTCAACTGCGCCGCGATCCCGCGCGATCTGCTCGAAGCCGAACTCTTCGGCTACGAGCGCGGCGCCTTCACCGGCGCGCATCGCACCAAGCCGGGACGGTTTGAGGCCGCGACCAAGGGAACGATCTTCCTCGATGAAATCGGCGAGATGCCGCTGGAATTGCAGACCAAGCTGCTCCAGGTCCTGGAACAACAGGAATTCGTCCGCGTCGGGGGACTGAACACGATCAAAGTCGACGTGCGGATCGTCTGCGCCACCAACCGCGATCTCGAAGCCGCCATCGCCGCCCAACAGATTCGTGAGGATCTCTACTATCGGCTCAATGAGATGACCTTGATCCTGCCGCCTTTGCGTGAACACGCGGAGGACATTCCCGTTCTCGTCAAACACTTCCTCGAAAAATATACAGCTGCCTATAACCGGCCCTTCGCCGGCCTGACGGCATCGGGTATGCAGAAACTCCTTGCCTATCCCTGGCCGGGCAACGTCCGCCAACTCGAGAACCTAATCAAGCAAGTCGTCGTCCGCAACGATGAAGGCGTGATCGACGAACTGCTCGTCCGACCCATCCCCACCCGCCCCGGCGTCTACTCTGCGTACGCCCCAGCAGCCACCGCGGCGCCCCAGCCGCAGGGTTACTCACTCAAGGCGCGCGTGAAACAAGATCAAAGAGTACGGGTTGTCGAAGACGGAATTGTAGGGCTGCTGTGCCTCGCCGCCAAAAGGAAGCCGGGTCCGCCGTGGGCCCGGCTCGATACCGCCACGACGTGCGAGCCAGTCTGAGGACTGGTTTACGGACTATAAGGGGGTGCAGAAAGCACAGTCTGTGTCAACCGTGCAGGTGCCACCCGGAGCGCAGTTGTTCGGAATAGTACCGTTCTTTACAAGCCCATCGTATATACAGGTGTACGTGCAGCCACACTTGCACGGTTTCGCGTTCGCTTCCTGTAGTCTCATCGACATCGAGAAAGTCAAGGCAAGTACAAAGACCAAACCGAGAACAAGCATGAATCTCTTTCTACGCATCGTTTTCCTCCTTTCCAGACGGCTCACCCATCGGGCGGTATCTGTTATCTCTGGACAATGCTTGCATACTCATCGGCTCGCTGCCCCGCCGGGCCGAAATCGGCTACAACAAGTTGCGAATCCAAGCGGAAATAAACGGGATTCGCGAGAACCTTATACTCACGCCTCAGTGATTCCCGGGTGTCACAGTAGACGGGGACGTGCACCCCGCGCACCGTCAGCAACTCAGCGAATGCATCGCTTTTCTCCGCCTGATCTGTGACCAAAATCGCAGGTACGGCCTTCGGTCCCGCCAACGTCAATGCGGAATCCAGGGCCGTCCCTGCCTCGAGGCAACTCGCACATCCTGGCCCGACCAAGACAAGGAGTCCACCTTTTGGAAGGAGTTCTCCGATTTCGGCCGTCCGAACGCCGTCGACGGACCACAAGGTGATCCTGGGAAATGGGTTACCGCGTGCGATGCCGCGAACGTGCTCCAGGAGGTAGTCGCGCTGCGATGCCATGTAGGCGGCATGGCTTACTTCGGCCCGATGCGCACCGACCGTTGAGCCAAGCAACCACCCAGCGGCTACGGTGAGCGCAAACGCACCGATGTAGAAACCGACGATTTTGACTCGCGCCAGCAACCCCACACCACTCCCTTGGCGATCGGTCTTGTCTCTCGCTACCACCTACCTATGACGACCCGATCTGCTTGTCAACACTTTTCTTCGAAACATTGCGTTTTTTTCTTGCCTATTTGAAGAAACGCTTTAGCATGTGTATGCTAAGGAGAAGGCCAGTTGATCCATGAGGCCGATATCCCACATCGCTGGTACGGCATTTGCTCATGTGTCTCTTTCTGTCGGCACTGCTGCCGTGGTGGCGCTGAGCATGCTGCTCGCGGCATCTCCGACACCTGCTGGTAGATCTGTTACTGCATTTCCGAACGCCCCGTGGGCTGGCACCCTCGCGAGGCCAAAGTATGAATTCCGTATCCACTAC
>JACQFV010000133.1 GCA_016199865.1 Candidatus Zixiibacteriota bacterium
CGCGGCTGGCTGCAGCGATTCCCCGGCGATACGATCACGAACATCGACTGCCTGACCTACGCCGGATCCGTCGACAATCTTGAAGAAGCCGAGCGGAATCCCGGTCATCGGCATGTGACTGTCGACTTGGCCGATGCTGAGGACTTGCGCGACGCATGGCCCAAAGATTGCAATCTGATCGTGCATTTCGCCGCCGAAACGCATGTCGACCGATCCTTGGAGGACGCGGGACGGTTTGTGCGCACTAACGTGTTGGGAACCCAGGCCCTCCTGGCAATGGCCGCCGCTTCGGGTGCGCCGCCGGTCGTGATCATTTCATCCGATGAAGTCTATGGGCCGACTCCGAAAGGCCAGGTCTTTGGGACCGGCGAGCCGTTGCGTCCGACCAGTCCTTACGCGGCCAGCAAGGCAGCGGCCGATTGGCTCGGGCTCGCCTATGCGCATTCGTACGGGATGGACGTTACGATCATCCGGTCGGTCAACGTGTTCGGCCCCAGGCAGTATCCCGAAAAACTCATCCCCTTGTTCACTGCGCGCGCCCTCGCCAAAGAATCGCTGCCGCTTTATGGCCACGGCCGCCAGCGCCGCTCCTGGCTCTATGTCGATGATTTCGTTAGTGGGCTCGTGGCGATCCTGTCGGGCCCGGGCAGGCGTCGGGAACGTCCGGTCTGGCACCTGGGCTCACCCGACGAATTGGAGAATCGCGCCATCGCCGGACGAATCTGCGAACTCTGCGGAGCCGATCCGGGATTGATCGTCTCCGTGGCGGACCGTCCCGGCCACGATCGCCGTTACGCCCTCGATTGGTCGCAGACCAAACGTGTCTTCGGCTGGCAACCCCAAACGACATTTGCCGACGGCCTCGGGCAGACGGTGGAATGGATCAAATCGAATCTCGACTGGTGCCGGCAGCGCATCGGGTGGACGCCCACGTTTCTGCGTGAATAGTCAGCCGTCATCGTTGCGCATCGCCGTCACCGGCGCCGCCGGATTGTTGGGGCAGGCGCTGATCGCCACCCTGCGGGGCCGCGGCCATGTGGTCATCGCGGGAGTGCATCATGCACGGCCCAGTTGGCCCGAGAATGTCACTCTGCTGCCTCTGGACTTGACGGAACCGCGCTCGACCACCCAGTTTGCCACATCGGCGCAGGCCGACTGGATTATTCATGCCGCCGCCATGACCGACGTCGACCGCTGCGAATCCGAGCCGGCTTCGGCTGAGCGTGTGAATCGCGACGCCACGCGTGACCTGATCTCGGCAATCAGCCAAACTCAGACACGCATGGTCTACTTATCGACCGACTATGTTTTCGACGGCCGCGATGGACCCTATTCCGAAGACGACCCGCCCAATCCGATCAATGTCTACGGCCGGACAAAATATGAAGGCGAGTGCGCCGTGCGCGAGGCCCCAGACGGTCATGTGATCGTCCGCTCCGCGAGTTTTCTGGGGATTGGCGGCCCCAGGCGGCCGACTTTCATCGAGCGGATGCTCCAGACCATGCGCGACCACCCGCCCCTGCGTGCCGCGCACGACCAACGCGGCAATATCACCCCCGTCGATTTCCTGGCGCTGGCAATCGCGGAGCTCTTGGAACGCGGTCTCGGTGGAGTCTGGCATGTCGCCGGCAGGGAAATTGTGTCGCGCTATGATCTGGCGGTGGCCGTGGCGCGCATGTTTGATCTCCTATCCACTGCCGTGGCTCGTTGCAACTACGCCGAACTCGGACGGCCGGCGAAGCGGCCGTTGAATGGCGGGCTGATCGTAACGAAGGCCGAGACGACTGTCTCTGCGCGTTGTGATGGGCTCGCTTTAAGTCTCCGGAAATGGAAAGACGGTCTCGCCGACCGAATCGTCTGACCGACGGGCTGACATGCCGATCCGGAAAAAACTGCCGGTTGGTCGGGCCCGCGATTCCGCAGAGCGCCGCCGGACGATCCGCACTATTCCTCCATTCGTAATCTTCTTACAACGGAACGTCTGATCCTGCAATCGATTGCACAGCCGGCACGCGCAGTCTGATTGCCCGGCACGGGGTTTGTGACGTCCGATCCGGCTTGGTGCCGTCGCGCCGGGCCGATATGGACGGGGGGCGTCCATAACCGCCAACAATTCTCAAGGATTACGCATGAGCGGCCAGTCGCAATCCCAGGAACAGGAATCGGGCCTGGGTGTTTGGTTCTGGTTCTTTCTCTTGATCGCGATCTTCATCCTCTATTGGATTGCGATGGAACGTCCCTACTGCCAGACGCTGGATCAAGCGATGGCAGAGCGCTCGCCCATCGTGTCGGCGTCGCACCATGTCGGAGCTGATCGACGGCATGAAGCACAGGATGACCCCCGCTCTCTGACGGATCGAAGAGGAGATCCCCAGCGCCGTACCCGCTCCAACGGGAGATGACGATTGGCGCACTGGATCGATGATCGACCCACTGCCGTGGTTCTGGCCGGCGGCCGGGGCACGCGGCTTCGGCCATACACGACCTCCTTCCCCAAGCCACTCATGCCGGTCGGTGACCGGCCGATTCTCGAAATCCTGCTGGGTCAACTGATCCGTGCCGGATTCGGGCAATTCGTCTTCGCCACCGGCCATCTGGCCGAGTTGATTCAGGCCTATTTCGGCGACGGTTCACGCTGGGGCGTGCCGATCCGCTATGCCCGCGAAGTAGAGCCCTTGGGAACGGCGGGGCCGCTGCGATCGTTTATCGACATACTGCCGCCCCACTTTCTGGTAGTCAACGGGGACGTGTTGAGCGACCTGAATTTCGGGTCGTTTCTGAACTCGCACCGTGACGGACAGCCGTCGCGGCTTCTGACCATTGCCACACATCGGCGCACGCTCCTATCGGAATACGGAGTCTTGCAGACTCAAGCTGATGGACGGGTCCGCGCCTATGTCGAAAAACCCTCCTACGATCTTCGCGTGTCGGAGGGGATTTACGCGTTTTCCCGTGAGGCCCTCGATTGGATTCCCGACGGCGTGCGCATGGATTTCCCCGATCTGGTCAACGTCATGTTGCGCGCCGACCAGTCGATTGTCGCCTACGAACACTCTGGTTTATGGCTTGACATTGGCCGTCCCGAGGATTACGAAACGGCCCAACTCTTGGTCCGCGAACATCCGGAGCAATTTGCCGACATAGTATCTCCGAGTCGAAGCGACCCTTCCTTCGAGAGAGTCGGCGACGTTAGGTCTCGGAGAAACAACGAGAGGGTACCGGGCCGTCGGGATCCGTAGGGGAATCCGACCCGGATCGGTGGTCCAAGTCGTCAGGGGGAAAGATCATGACACAAGTCGCCGAACCACGGACGATCAATCGCGTCCTGTCATTGACCGGGGTTGATTTCGTCGAAGGCGATGCAGCCCATCCCTTGCCCGCCGCGGCGCCCTTGCCGTTGCGCGGCAAGGTGGCGTTGGTGACGGGCGGATCGCACGGCATCGGCCGCTCTGTGGCGATCGACCTGGCGCAACGCGGCGCCGCCGTGGCGGTCAATTATCATTCCTCCGTCCATGTCGCGGCCACGGTCTGCGAGGTGATCTCCTCGTTCGGCGCGCAGGCGCACAGTCTGCCCGGCGACGTCGGCGACGAGGCCGCCTGCACGCGGATGGTCGAGCAGGTCTTCGTCGAGTGCGGTCAGGTCGACATCCTCATCCACAATGCCGGGCGGCGCGACGACATTCCCTTCCATCTGATGCATCGCAAGCAGTGGGACGATCTGATGCGTGTGCATCTTGGCGGCGCTTACAATCTGGTCCGGGCGCTCATCAATCCGATGCGTCAACGCGGTTTCGGCCGCGTCATCTTCCTCACCGAATCACCGTCACGCCACACCGCGCGCGGCTACGCCAATCTCGCCGCGGGAAAATCCGCTCTGGCCGGTTTGGCCCGCAGTCTGGCGGTTGAGAACGCGCGCCGCGGCATTACGGTCAACTGTGTCTGCCCCGGCATGATCGAGACCCGCCGCCTGCAGGGCTTGTCGACTCGGGACCGTGAGAAATTGGAGTCGCTCGTACCCGAAGGGCGGATCGGACGTCCGGAAGAGGTCGCGCACCTCGTCTCTTTCCTCGTTTCCGAACAGGCCGCCTACATCACCGGCCAGGAAATTCACATCGACGGCGGTTTGTCGCTTTAGCGCCGCGCCCGAAAGGGTCGGGCATCACAATCCCCCATCAGGCCGCGCCTTGCGCGTGCGGCTGGCGATCTGCTCGGTCTTGGCGGGTTCCGCGCCTGCCCTTTATGTCTTGCGCGGTCGCAACTGGAAGTGTATTATGAGCACGTCGACAGTTGTTGATTGAACCGATTAAGCCGACGAACGTATAAGACCATTGTTATGCGCAACCGATTCGGTCAGAGTTCGACGATCACCAGGTGTCTCGGGCTGGGTCTCCTGCTCCTTGTCGCTGCCAATGTCGCCGTGTGCCTGATCTGCAACTCCGACTGTTGTGGCGACAGACCCTGCGGCGATCAACCGTGCTGCCATTGCGCGTGTGCGATGACCGGGCTGCCGACGAGTGTTGCGGTTCCCCAGCCGGAATTGGGCCCGATTGGCCAGATTGTTTCTGACCCCGTTCATGAGTCATCTCCCGAGTTGATGTTCGATCTGTATCGCCCTCCACGGGCGATTCCCGTTTAACCTGAGGCGCCAACCGACGCCGCGTACAATCCAGAGTCATTGGTATCCGGGCATGATGACGCCCGGCCACCAGCGGCGGCATGTCATGTGCCATGCTGCCTGTAACCCGAACGGTGGGAGTGTTCTTGCACAGTCGGAGGATTGCGTCATGCAATGGAAAAACGTCCTGCTCTTGGGGGTGGTGCTGGCCGCAGCAAGTGCGATCAAGGCCGCTTCAGCTGCCGGTCCGGATCAGACCACCGTCGGCGCAGAACCAGCACAGGCAACACTGGAGCAACTCATTGATAAGGCGTTGAGGAGCAACCCCGACATCCGTGCGCTTACCGCCGACATCGCAGCGGCACAGGGAGAGGTCGTCACGACGAGCGCGTGGCCGAATCCTGAGTTCTCCGCAGTGCCGGGGACCACGATGGTTCCCGAAGCGGGTACTCAATTCCACGGCACACTTGAACTTACGCAAGTGTTTGAATTCCCCGGGAAGCGCGCGTTGCGGCGCGCCGTAGTGGAGAAAAGCGTCGAATTACGCCAACTCGCGTTGGAGGGATTCCGTTTTCAACTCGCCAATCAGGTGAGACGTGTGTTCTACCACATTCTGGCATCTCACCAAGTAATCGAATTGAGACAGCAGGGGTTGGCGCTCACGACATCCTTTCTTGAGGCGGCAAAGAAAAAGGTCGAAGGTGGCTTTGCGCCGGAATTCGAGGTGACGAAGGCCGAGGTCGAAGTCGTGGCAGCCCAAAAGGCGCTACGCGACGCGCAAGCACAGCACAACATCGTGCACACCGAGTTGAACGAATTGCTTGGCCGCAGACCCGACGAACCCCTCGAGGTCACGGGCAAATTGGAGGGAACCACTCCTGTCTTCAGTGACTCCAGTCTCTATGCCCAGGCACTGGCCCTAAACCCCAGTCTGAAGATCCAGGCCGCCGCAATCGAGCGCGCTGATTTGAATCTCCGCTCCGTGCGCAAGTCGCGACTGCCCGATTTCACCATCGGGCCAAATCTCGAATATGCCCGAGATGGGCAGATCTACGGTCTGGGAGTGTCACTTCCTCTCCCCGTATGGGACCGGAAACGCGGTCCGATCTCGACCGCCGCTGCTGAACAACAAAGGGCGACGGCGGAATTCGCGATGCTGGAACAGGAAGTCTTGCGCGATGTTTCAGCTGCTTCGCAGAAACTCCACTCTGCCAAGGAATCGCTCTCTTATTACACGGCTGAGTTTCGAGGGAAATTGAAAGCCGCACTTGATGCCGCTGCGGAGAGCTACGGAGAAGGTCGAACGACGTTACTGATCTACCTGGAAACTCAACGTACCTACTTCGACGCGCAAGCGGATTACTTTGAGACTTTCCAGCAGCTCTATGATGCCCAGGCTGAATTGGAATCGGCGCTGGGCGTACCACTGGCGGAATTGCAGACCCCAAACCAACCGCGGGAGAAGGAATAGATGAGACGAAATTGGCGCCTCACATTTTGTGCTCTGACCGCCCTCATGATTCTGTTCTCTGGCTGTCGGGGAAAGGCGGAGTCCGAGAACAAGTTGAGGACAGATCAACCGGCCGGCGCGGGGCGTTCCGGCGTTGTCACGCTGAGTGAAGAGAGCCTGAAACTGGCGGGCATTGACTTCGCCACGGTCAAACGTGGCAGACTGCCGATGACAATCCGCGTGCCGGGACGTATCAGCTTCAATCTGAATCAGACGGCGAAAGTCACCTCGACCTTTGCGGGCCACATCGCGAAGATGAATGAAGACATCGGTGCAGTCGTCCAGAAAAATGATGTCATGGCGCTCGTGGACAGCCCAGAGCTGCTCAACAAGCCGTTGGAATTAAAAGCGCCGATCAGCGGCCAGGTCATTGAACGCCACGGCACTGTCGGGGAGGCTGTTGACCAATCGACTGTGCTGTACACGGTCAGCGACCTGAGATCTGTCTGGGGCATCGCCGAGATCAAGGAGAAGGACATCGCCGCCGTCCGGGTCGGCCAGCAGGCCTCATTGCAAGTACTCGCATATCCGCAGGAGTCGTTTGCCGGCAAAATCGTCCTCATCGGGAATGAGGTTGAGGAGAAGACCCGCACGGTCGAGGCGCGCATCGAGGTCGACAACAGCGGCGGCAAGCTCAAACCGGGCATGTTCGCCGATGTGGAGCTGGTGACAAGCGTTCTGGACAACGTGATCGTCATCCCCGACGAGGCGTTGCAGACGCTCGAAGATCAACAGATCGTGTTTGTCGCTGCCGACGCCAACGAGTTTACCAAGCGTGTCGTCACCGTCGGCCGCGGGCAAAACGGCCACGCGGAGATCGTTGACGGACTGCAGGAGGGCGAGCGCGTCGTGACCAAAGGCAGTTTCATTCTGAAATCCGAGCTGCTTAACGGCGAACTCGGGGAGGAGTGATGGGGCATGATTAGTGGTGTCATTCGCTTTGCGCTGAATCAGCGTGCGCTGGTGTTGATGCTGACGGCGTTGTTGATCGGACTGGGCGTGTGGTCGTTCCAGCGTTTGCCGATTGACGCAGTGCCGGACATCACGACCACGCAGGTGCAAATCAACACCCCAGTCAAGGCGCTCGCGCCCGCCGAGGTCGAGAAACTCGTAACCTTCCCCATTGAGACGGCGATGAGCGGCATCCCGAAGGCGGATGAAATCCGCTCGTTGACCAGGTACGGCCTCTCTCAGGTGACGGTCGTATTTGAGGACGGCACAGACATCTACTGGGCACGGCAACAGATTCTGGAGCGGCTGCAAGAAGCACGCGAACGATTGCCGCAAGGGCTGGCCGACCCGGTGATGGGACCGATCACAACCGGGCTGGGAGAGATTTTTTCCTACACCGTTGAAGGTGACAGCGTCTCGCCGACCGAGCTGCGGACGGTCCAAGATTGGGTCATTCGGCCGCAGTTACGGACCGTGCCGGGAGTGATTGAGGTCAACTCCATCGGCGGGTTTGAAAAACAGTATCACGTCACTCCGGACCCCATGAAACTCGCGAGTTACGGGCTGACGTTCCGTGACATCTTTGAGGCGCTGACCGCCAACAACGCCAACGCTGGCGGGGCGTACATTGCACACAAGGGGGAGCAATACCTGATTCGCGGCGTTGGCTTGCTGCGCGATGCGCAAGACATCGAGCAGATTGTGCTGACGACGCAGCGAGGCACGCCCGTTTATCTGCGGGACGTTGCCGAGGTCGGGTTGGGCGAGGAGTTGAGGACGGGCGCGGCAACTGAGCAGGGGCGCGAAGTGGTGCTGGGGACGGCAATGATGTTGATGGGCGAGAACTCGCGCACCGTATCGATGCGCGTCCGTGAGAAACTGCAGGACATCCGGAAGATGTTGGCCAAGGGCATCACCATCAAACCCGTGTACGACCGAACAGTTCTGGTCAACCAGACATTGGAAACGGTGCGCAACAATCTCTTTGAAGGCGCGGTGCTGGTGCTGGTGGTGCTGCTGCTTTTGCTGGGCAACATCCGGGCGGCCTTCATCGTCGCCTCGGTCATTCCACTCTCGATGCTGTTTGCGTTGACCGGTATGGTGCAAGGCAAGGTGTCCGGCAATCTCATGAGTTTGGGCGCAATCGATTTCGGGCTCATTGTGGACGGAGCAGTGGTAATGGTGGAAAATATCGTCCGTCGTCTCACCGAGCAGCAGCATGCGTTGGGGCGCGTGCTCACGCGCGTGGAGCGCCATCATACGCTCACGGACGCGGCGCTGGAGGTGGGCCGCCCCGTCGCGTTTGCCGTCGGGATTATCATGATCGTGTACCTGCCGATTCTGACCTTGCATGGCATCGAAGGAAAGATGTTCAAGCCGATGGCTTTCACGGTCCTGCTGGCTCTCGGCGGTGCGCTCGTGTTGTCGCTGACACTCATACCCGTGCTCTGTTCGCTGGCGATGCACAGAAAAGTGTCCGAGCGCGGCAATTTGCTGGTCGGCCTTCTCAAACGCGCTTACAAACCGACGCTACGGGTGACGTGGCGTTTGCGCTGGGCGGTCGTGATCGCGGCGACGGTGCTGGTGGCGGTAGCCCTGTGGCTGTTCCTGCGCTTGGGCGCAGTGTTCGTCCCGCAACTGGACGAAGGGTCGCTCGTGGTACAAGCGTGGCGGCTGCCCAGCATATCGCTGGACCAGTCCCTCGCGATGCAAACATCGACCGACAAGTTGCTCATGGAGGTTCCTGAAGTTGAGAATGTTTTCACCCGCATCGGCACGGCAGAAGTGGCGACCGATCCTATGCCGATCAGCCTCGGGGAATCCATCGTGCTGTTGAAACCGCGCCGGCAATGGCCGAACGCCAAAACCCGGGATGAATTGATCGAGGAAATGCGGCAGCATCTGGAGGCATTGCCCGGCCAGCGACCCGTGTTCACCCAGCCGATCCAGATGCGGTTCGACGAATTGATCGCCGGTGTGCGAGCCGATGTCGCCGTCAAGATCTTCGGCGACGACATGGGAGTGCTCCAACGGTTCGCGACGCAGATTCGCAGCATGCTGGCCAAAGTCCCGGGCGCGGAAGACATCGAGGCCGAACAGGTGAGCGGGTTGCCCGTGCTGCAATTGGAAGTGGACCGTGACAAGATTGCCCGCTACGGCCTCAATGTCGCCGACGTGCTCGGCCTGATCGAGACTGCGATCGGCGGTAAGCGGACGGGGCAACTCTTCGAGGGCGAGCAACGCTTTGACATCATCGTGCGGTTGCCGGCGCCGATGCGCGAAAACATTGATGAAATCAAACAACTCACGGTCAGAACGCCCGACGGTGCGCTGATTCCGCTCCATCAACTCGCGCGCATCGAAATCGTCGAAGGGCTGAACCAAATCAGTCGCGAACATGCAAAACGGCGCATCGCCGTGCAGGCTAATGTGCGTGGGCGTGACATCGACGGCTTCGTGAAAGAAGCCCGAGAACGCATCGCTCGCGAGATCGAGCCGAAATTGCCCGAGGGCTATTATCTGGAATGGGGCGGCCAGTTTCAGAACTTGCAAGCCGCCCGGCAACGGCTGACGATCGTCGTGCCGCTGGCGCTGGCGTTGATCTTCTTCCTGCTGTTCAGCGCGTTCAAGAGCGTCCGGCAATCCATCCTCATCTCCACCGGTGTGCCGCTGGCGGTCACCGGCGGCGTGTTCGCCCTGGCGCTGCGCGGCCTTCCGTTCAGCATCAGCGCCGGCGTCGGATTTATTGCGCTCAGCGGCGTGGCGGTGCTCAACGGCGTGGTGATGGTCAGCTACATCAACCGCCTGCGCGACGAAGGCAGATCCATCGCCGAGGCCGTGACCGAAGGCGCGCTGACCCGGTTGCGCCCCGTGCTGATGACCGCGATGGTCGCCAGCCTCGGCTTCGTCCCGATGGCTCTCGCCACTGGTACCGGCGCCGAGGTTCAGCGCCCACTGGCCACGGTCGTCATCGGCGGCATCATGTCGTCGACGCTTCTCACGCTGGTGGTTTTGCCGGTCCTCTATCGGTGGTTTGAACGTGAAGCAGCGAATGAAGGAACGCATCAGTGATCGACAAGGTTCTCGAATTGTCCGTCAAGCAGCGGTTGTTGGTTGTGCTGGCGACGCCGGTGCTGCTCGTGTTGAGGGCGTTGGCCGTACAAGAAAGCGCCCTGACGCGTCTGTGTCCGGTCTTAATGACGGCGCTCCTGGCGGCGATGGGATTTGTGCCCACGGCGCTGTCGCACGGTGTCGGCGCCGAGGTGCAACGCCCTTTGGCTACCGTCGTTATCGGCGGCATCGCTTCGTCGACCGCGTTGACGCTGTTCGTGCTGCTGATTCTCTATGCGAACCTGGGAAGGAAGAGTGCCGCCGAACGATGAGGATGGCAATTCACTCACTGCGAAAACGGGGCCACCCCTGTTGAGCCAAGGGATACAGGAACTGGCCGAACTCTCGGCGCGCATGGATTCCCGGATACAATCTTCGCGCCTGGCCATCCTCGCACCCGACCTCGGGTCGATTGGGCTGGGTCGGATGGGCCAGGCGTATCGCGAGATGGCCCCCGACAGCAATAAAGAGGCCAAGGCCTTCAAGACGCTGGCCGACGCGCGCGCCTGGCTGGAGAAGTGATGATCGAGTCCAGAGGACTTGTGATTCCGACAGAACACTACTTGGACAGGGATTACCCCGACACCGCTCACCGATCGGTCCACGCCGGGGCGCGCTTCTCCATGAACGCCGTTAGGCCTTCGGTTGGATCGTGGCCGGCCATGAGATCGCGCAGATAGACCGTTTCCGCTTCCTTTAGTGCCCGATCGAACTCGGCCTGGTTTGCCAGACGGAAAGCCCGTTTGACGTGTCCGAGTGAAAAGGCGGACAGCGCGGAGAACTTCCCGAGGAACTTGTCCACCGATTCGCGGAACTCGGCAGCGGGATAGACGTTGTTGATCAATCCGATGCGCAAGGCCTCGTCGGCTCCGAGCACCGACCCGGTGAAGATCAACTCGGCGGCTTTTTTCGCACCGACTATGTCCGCCAGTTGCGCCACCGCCAAAGGAGGGAAAACGCCCAACTTGATTTCCGGCACGCCGATTTTGAGATCATCGGCGGCGAGAATGATATCGCAACAAATGGCCAGTTCCATCGCGCCTCCGTAGGTGCCACCGTGGACGGCAGCAACGGTCGGCATCGGCAAACGGTGCATCAGCCGAAAAGTGTCGTGAAAGGTGCCGATCATCGCCTCGACGGTGCCTTTCTGATGCTCCGGGACATCAACTCCGGAGGAAAACATCTTTCCTTCACCGTCAATGACCAGCGCACACAGATCCTGCTGGCCGACCAGCGTCTCGAAGTGGCCGTTGATCTCAGACAGCATGGCCATGTTGAGGACGTTGAGCGGCGGGCGGGCCAGAGTCAATCGCGTGATGCGATTGGACTCCGTCACCTTGATGAACTCGTAGTGTTTCACAAATGCTCCCCGTTTCGCTGCCGTGAGCGCGGCTCTGCGGTCGATATCGACGGTAATGGCGCCACCAGGCGGGCATCGACCAAGGGGGCGGCATCAAAGGCGGGCGAAGTCCCCCGCCATGGTGGATAGATGTCCTGCAGCGCAACCGGCTCCAGGGCATTCTGCCGCAGCGAGCGGATCGCCTCCAGCGTGGCGCGCGCGGCCGACATCGTCGTCAACAAAAGTACGTTCTGCGCGTGGCATTCGCGGCGCATCAGCATGTCGTCGCGAAAGCTTTCGCGCCCCAGGGGTGTGTTGATCACGATGTCAATCTGGCCGTCCTTCAAGAGATCGAGGGCATGAGGCCGACCCTCTTTCATCCTGTTGACCAGGCCGCACTCCAGCCCGTTGCGGCGGAGAAACTCCGCCGTCCCCCGCGTGGCCACCAGATGAAAACCCAGCCCAGCCAATGCCCGCGCGATCGGCAGAACGGTCGGCTTGTCGTGGTCATTCACCGTGATATAGACGGTGCCGCGCAGCGGCACCGGGAATCCGGCGCCCTGCTGGCTTTTCGCGAACGCCCCGCCGAAGGTCGGCGCCGCACCCATGACTTCGCCGGTGGACCGCATCTCCGGCCCCAGGAGCGTATCGACGCCGGGAAATTTCTTGAACGGGAAGACGCTGGCTTTCACGAAGTACCCGACGGGAACGGGCTCCGCGGTGATTCCCAGATCCCGCAACGTCCGCCCGACGAGAATCTTTGCCGCCAACCTCGCCAGCGGCACACCGGTCGCCTTCGACACAAAGGGCACCGTCCTTGAGGCGCGGGGATTGATCTCGAGCACGTAGACAACGCTATCTTTGATGGCAAATTGTATATTCACGAGTCCCTTGACCTGTAAGGCCAGAGCCATGCGCCGCGTCTGCTCCCTCATGACGTCGAGAAGTTCGGCCGGGATGAGGTAACTGGGCAAGACACAACTGGAATCGCCGGAATGGACTCCGGCCTCCTCGATGTGCTGCATGATCCCGCCGATCACGACGTCGACACCATCGCACAAGGCGTCGATATCGACCTCGAAGGCGTCCTCCAGAAACCGGTCGATCAGAAGCGCCCCCTGATCCGATGCCTCGAGGGCCAGGCCAAAGTAACGTCCCATTTCGTCGTCGTCGTAAACGACCACCATGGCGCGCCCCCCGAGTACGTATGAGGGCCGCACCAAAACTGGATAGCCGATCTGCCGCGCCACTGCTTTCGCTTCGTCCAGCGACCTGGCGGTCCCGTTCGCCGGGCAACGGATTCCCAGTTCATCAAGAAGTCGGCCACAGCGCTGCCGGTCCTCGGCCAGATCGATCGCGTCAGGCGATGTGCCGATAATCGGCACACCCCGACCCTGCAGTTCCAGGGCCAGTCTCAGAGGCGTCTGCCCGCCGAACTGCACGATGACCCCATCCGGGTGCTCCTGATCGATGACGTTCTGGACGTCTTCGAGTGTCAGGGGCTCGAAGTATAATTTATCGGAGATATCGTAATCCGTGGAGACCGTCTCGGGGTTGTTATTCAGCATGATGGTTTCAAAGCCCTCCTCGCGCATCGCGAGTGAGGCCTGAACACAGCAATAGTCAAATTCGATCCCCTGGCCGATGCGGTTCGGACCACCTCCCAAAATGAGAACCTTGCGCCGGTCGGAACGGATCGATTCGTTCTCTTCCTCATACGTCGAGTAATGATAGGGTGTGCTGGCTGGAAATTCGCCGCCGCACGTGTCGACCGTCTTGTACACCGGCACGATTCCCGCCTCGATGCGTGAATGACGCATGGTGCTCTCCGAGACGTCCGTCAGCTGCGCCAGCCGGCGATCGCTGAACCCCTGCCGTTTCGCGGCGAAGAGGACGTCCGATGGGACGGGGAATCCCCCGGTCTGCAGGTGATCCTCGGTGGCCAAGAGATCGGCGATCTGATGCAAGAACCACCGGTCGATCCGGCACAGCGCGTGAATCTCGTCGATAGGCATCCCGCCCTTCAAGCCGCCGACGATCGCTTCCAGCCGCCGGGCGTTCGGCGTAATCAAGCGTTGCCGGATCTCGGAGTCGGACATTGTGCACCCGTTCGGGGGACACAGGCCAAACTGCCCGGTTTCCAGCGAGCGCAGCCCCTTTTGCAGGGCCTCCTGGAAGGTGCGCCCAATCGCCATCGTCTCGCCGACGCTCTTCATCTGGGTCGTGATCGTGTCATCGCTCCCGGAGAATTTCTCGAACGCGAAGCGGGGGATTTTCACCACGTGGTAGTCAATGGTCGGCTCAAATGATGCCGTGGTCTTGCGGGTGATGTCATTGGGGATCTCATCGAGCGTGTATCCCACCGCCAGTTTCGCGGCGATTTTGGCGATCGGGAATCCGGTGGCCTTCGAGGCCAGAGCCGAAGAGCGCGAGACCCGCGGATTCATTTCGATCACCAAGACCCGTCCATCTTCGGGATGAACGGCGAACTGGACATTCGCGCCGCCGGTCTCCACTCCGACGCGGTTTAAAACCTGGCGGGCCTGATTGCGCAGAATCTGGTACTCACGGTCCGTCAGGGTGAGGGCCGGCGCCACCGTGATCGAATCCCCCGTGTGGACGCCCATCGGATCGACGTTTTCGATCGGGCAGATAACCACAAAATTGTCGGCGCGATCGCGCATGACCTCCAGCTCATATTCCTTCCAGCCGAGCACCGACTCCTCGACGATCACTTCGTGCACGGGCGATTCCTCCAGCCCGAGGCGCACGATGCGCTCGACTTCCTCGCGGTTGTAGGCGATGCCGCTACCGGCCCCGCCCAAAGTGAACGACGGGCGAATGATGGCTGGTGATCCGACCTCCTCAAATGCCCGGACTGCGTCCGGCAGCGATGTGACCCGCATCCCCCTCGGTGTGGCCAGGCCGATCTCCGCCATCGCCGCCGCGAAGAGGCGGCGATCCTCCGCCACGCGGATCGTCTCCAGCCGGGCGCCGATCAGTTTGACGCCGAACTCCTTGAGGATCCCGGCGTCGGCCAGTTGCACCGTCAGATTCAATGCCGTCTGGCCCCCCACCGTCGGCAGGATAACGTCGGGATGTTCCTGTTCGATAATGCGGGTCAACGTCCGCAGATTGAGCGGCTCGACATACGTCCGGTCGGCGAATTCCGGATCGGTCATGATCGTCGCCGGATTCGAATTGGCCAGAACAATCCGGTACCCCTCGGCTCGTAGCGTCCGCACCGCCTGAGTTCCCGAATAATCGAATTCGCACGCCTGGCCGATGACAATGGGACCAGAACCGATGACGAGGATGGTTTCGATGTCGGCCCGGCGCGGCATCGGCAACTTTCAATCTTGGGTGAGAAAATCGATGAACCGGTCGAACAGGTAACGGGAATCGTGGGGGCCGGGCGCGGCCTCGGGATGATACTGCACGGAAAACGCCCTGGCATCGGGCACGACAAACCCCTCCACGGATCGGTCGTTGAGATTGACATGCGTCACCTGAGCCCCGATGGCCTCCAGAGACCCTGAGTCGACGGCGAAACCGTGATTCTGCGAGGTGATCTCGATTCGCCCGTTCGAGAGATCCTGGACCGGATGGTTGGCGCCGTGGTGGCCGAAGGGGAGTTTGTAGGTCTGGGCCCCGCAGGCGAGCGCGAGCAGTTGATGACCCAAGCAAATGCCCATGATCGGCGCGCGACCAAGGAGCGCCCTGACGTTTTGGATTGGAACCAAACAGGCCGCCGGGTCGCCGGGGCCATTGGACAGGAAGAATCCATCGGGTTCGCGCGCGATCAACTCCCCCGCCGGGACATCGGCCGGGAATACTTCAACGGTGATTCCGCGTGCCGCCATCAGCCGGAAAATGTTCTGCTTGGCGCCGTAATCATAAGCCGCGACCCGAAATCGCGCCGGACCGTCGCTGTCGATCACATAGGGTCGGCGGCACGTCACCTGCGAAACCAGTTCCTTTCCCTCCATCGATCCCCAAGCATTGATCTGCTCCCGCAGAACGTCAGGTGGCGCGTCGGCAGGGGCGATGGCGCCGGCCATGGCGCCGCCATCGCGAATGTGGCGCGTCAGAGCCCGTGTATCCAAGCCGGCGATCCCGGCCACTCCCTCGTTCTCGAGGTAGCTCGACAAGGACCGCACGGCGCGCCGGTTCGAGTAGTAGTCCGACAATTCGCGCACGATCAAGCCGGACACTTGGATCGTCCCTTCCTGACTCTCAATGTCTTCGTCGTTGGCGCCGTAGACGCCGATGTGGGGCTGTGTCATGCAGACGAGCTGATCGCAATACGACGGATCGGTGAGGATTTCCTGATACCCGGTCATGGCGGTGTTGAAAACGACTTCGCCGATAACAGTTGTTCGGGAGCCAAACCCGATGCCGCGGAAGGTTCGCCCATCCGCCAGCATGAGTATCGCCGCCGGGCCGTTGATCATGGGTGGCAGCCCTTCACGTCGGGCTTCCATCCGCGACTGCTGCAGCCGTGCGTCATTGCCAATGCCGATGGACAGTCACAGGCCGCGATCAAGATCCGGATGGTACTGGTTCAAGTTTCGTCGTCCGCACGAAAGGGGACGTAATCTTGTCCGGGAGCGCAAGTCAACATCGAAACTGATGGCGTGAAACAAGTACAGAATGAGATCCTCCTACGGAATGGATCCTCTCAGAGGAGACCGATTTTGATGTGGAGGCCAGGCGTCCCCGCCTGGCCGATGCTGCGCCGGGCGAGGACGCCCGGCGTCCACACATTCACGAGTCATTATGTCAGAGGGTCTCAGGGGTCACGGCTGAGCGAAGTCCTGCGCCCTCGCCCCACTGATCGAATGCCGTGCGAACCTGCTCCAACGGGATTAGCAACGCCAGTTCAGGAGCCGATCCGCGCGACCACCAGCCCCGTCCAGAATCCGTACAGAAGGCCCAAACCCGCGTGCACCAGCCAGGAACTCCCAGCGCGCGCCGATAACCCCACCAGTAATGCCACGATGGCGTTGCGAAACGTGGACGCCAGCACGATCTCCAGCTTGTACGGTTCGCGCTTCTCGAAGAAGATCATGGACGCCGACAAGTGCACCGATCCCCGCGCCAACCAGCATGATCATTGGTAGGTTCATGTTGTCACCTCGTTCTCGATTCTCGCCGCCGGGGCGTGCATTGCTTGTCCGACCGATCGTTCGCGGCTGACGGCAACTCTCACAGCATCATCTCCGCCCCGACCGATTCCTCGATCTTCTGAATCTCTTTCAGCAACGCCGCGGCATAAGTGGGGTTCGATCCCCAACTGGCCGGATTGCCCGGATCGAGACCGTTGTGTGAGTCGAGGTAATTGACTTCGACCTGTGCCAGATGATAGGACGGGCTCCCATTCCCGAAGTACGCCTGAGCCAAGATCAAATGCAGATCGAGATGGTTGACGCCCGGATAATGAGCGAAAGTCCAAGTCGAGTCCAGTTGAAGTGCCTCAATTGCATGCGTAATCGCCTGATTTCGATCACCCTGTGCGAGCCCGACCGCGCTTAAACCGGCATGAGCATCGGCAAGTGACGAGTTGCGTCGAATTGCGGCCTCGAATTGACCCGCGGCGGAGTCCAGCTTCTCGATAAATGCGTACGACCACCCGAGACCCACATACGCCTCGACCACAGAAGAATCGGCAGCCAAGACCGCTCCGAGTTCGGCAATCGCGTGAGTGTAATCTTTCGCCGCGAAAAGTTGCCAGCCCTTTTCGACAGTCGGCGGTGGCGGACCGCCTTTACCGCCGCCACATCCTGACGCGACGACACACGAACCGACCATCAAGGCCGACAGCCCAATCCGGTTAAGTCTGTGAGTCATGGACGCCGTCTTTCGGCCACACTCTACTTCAACAGCAGCATCGGGCGCGTCTGGGAATACTCGCCCGCTCGCAGTCGGTAATAGTAGACGCCGGACGCGACCTGCCGTCCTGCCTGATCACGACCGTCCCAGGTGACTCGATGCGCTCCGATCACCATCTCCCCAACCACGAGCGCCGCCACTCTTTGCCCGAGGATATTGAACACCTCAAGGGTGATGGGACCTGAATGATCCAGAGTGAACTGGATGGTCGTGGCGCCATTCCACGGATTCGGATAATTCTGCGCCAATTGCGGAGTGCGCGGCAACGGTCCCGATGACCCGGCGCGCACCTGGAACCGGCCCAAGCGGTCGAGTCGGGCAATGAGCATTCCCGTCCTCTCATCATAGAGCGTGGGTAACGGCTCCCAAAGCCCACCTTCGACCTCCTGCCATATCCCGAATCGGTCCGGCGGATCGTTGGGTCCCGCAGCGCTTCGATACGAAAGACCTAACTCTACCGGGGTCGCCAGTCTTAGGGATGGTGGCCGCAGGTCGTAGACCCGATCGTGCCCCTCTGGGCTACGGAACAGAAGCAGGTATTGCTCCGAGTTCAACGAACCCCGTGTCATGTCAAGCCACAATTCTTCGTCTGCGCTCTTGAAAAGCCCACCTGCTGGTCCGATATGAAAGCTCTCGAACGTCATGCTGGTATCAGTTTCGTTGCCCGCCAAGTCGGTGGCGATGGCGCGCAAGTTTATAGGACCACTTCCAGTCAATTGGTACGTCGCGGAAAACTTGGTTGTGGAATCGAGAGCGTCGGGATGTGCGTTCAAAGTGACTTGGTTGGCCGTCAGGATTGGCGGCGCAATCAGGGGCTCACTGGAGAGGACGTCGACCTCAATGTAGGAAGGCAGGATGGGGTTCTGCAGCACGCCCTGGGTGACGAGCGGAGGTGTGGCATCGACAAAGATTGCCAGACTGTCCTCAGTGCGGTTGCCGGCCTTATCAGCAGTGGCGTAGTGCAGAATCGTAGAAGAGCCCACGACAGCCGTCGCAGAAGCACCCTGCTGCCGGTGCCATTCAGAAGCACCCGAGCGATACTCGATGTAATCGATTCCCGAAACGCACCAGGCTTCGTCCGATGCTCCTAGCGCCACGGTTACGTCAGCGCGGCACCAACCGTCGTTCCCCGGTTTCACACAGGATTCGTGTGCGCCGATTGTCGGTGGAGCGGCATCGCTAATGACAGACTGCGCTGCCGCGCTGTACGGGGGGTCACTCACCCCGCAATTGTTTTTCGAACGCACCTCGTAGGTAAATTTGTCAGGGCTGAATTTCGTGAAGGTGGCGACACCGCTATTGCCGAAGTCCAGCCACGCCCCCCCGTTTTCCCGAACCTCGTATGAAGTGGCCCACGTTCCGGGATTCCAGTAGATTCTATACGGTTGACCGACGCACCCCGGATTCGGATCCACTGACAGGCCACCCGGAGATTCCGGAGGAGCAATAACAGTCTGCGTCGCCGTGCTGTACGGGATAGCACTCACCCCGCAGCTATTCTTCGAGCGCACCTCGTAGGTGAAATTGCCGGGATCGGATTTCGTGAGAGTGGCCTCTCCGCTACCTCCAACGTCCACCCATGCGTCGCCGTTCTCTCGGATCTCATACGAGGTGGCCCCGGTCCCTAGGTTCCAATAGATCCTGTACGATTGATTGATGCACCCCTGGTTCGGGACCACTGACAGACCGCCGGGAGCACCGGGCGGAGCGATAACGGACTGTGTCGCCGTGCTGTATGGCAGAGCACTCACCCCGCAGCTGTTCTTTGAACGCACCTCGTAGTTGAAAGTGCCCGGACTGGATTTCGTGAACGTGGCTTCTCCGTTACCTCCGAGGTCAACCCATGATCCGCCGTTCTCCCGGATTTCATATGCCATCGCCCCGGACCCGGCATTCCAGTAGATCCTGTACGATTGATTCACGCACCCCGAATGTGGATCGACTGACAGGCCGCCCGGAGGCCCCGGTGGTGCGAACACGGCCTGCGCCGCGGTGCTGTAAGGGGAACCGCTCACACCGCAACCATTCTTCGAACGCACATCGTAGGTGAAACTGCCCGGACTGGATTTTGTGAATGTCGCCTGTCCGCTACTGCCAACGTCCGCCCACGGCCCTCCGTTTTCCCGAATCTCGTACGACGTGGCTCCAGCGCCGGGATTCCAATAGATTCTGTACGATTGATCGACGCACCCTGTACCGGGATCAATTGACAGACCACCCGGAGGCCCCGGAAGGCCAATTAAGGTTCCAACGTAGTTCTCGTTGCCATAGTTTGATGCAACCCCATTGTAAGACTTGGATGACGGGGTGAACGTATAGCAGCCATGCGACGGAGTCACCGTGCCGGACCATGCCAGCGGAACCGTCGCAGTGTAGAATCCGGCGCCGGACGTGACTGGGCTGGCTGGCAAACCATTCATGATGGCGCCGGGAATTCCCGCACCCGTGCCCGTAAGAACATACCCTGAGATCGTGTATGTGCCCGGAGTACCCGTGTAGTCTTGGCTGTTTTGGCTGGCGGTTACGTTGCTGTAATTGCGCGACGGAGGAGTGAAGCTGTAGCCGGTTAGGCTGGGCGTCGCAGTTCCTGACCAGCCGTAGCTGACCGTCGCGACATAATACCCGCTGGCATTAGTGACCGGAGAACCAGTCAAGCCGCCAACAGCGACGCCCGCGATCCCCGACCCCACGGAGATTCTCACATATCCCGAAATCTCGAACGTCTTGAGCGTACCTGTATAGTTCTCGGTCGTTTTTGATGAGGTTACGTTGCTGTAGATCTTCGACGTCGGGCTGAACATATAGGTCGCATGGGTTGGTGTCACGGTGCCGAACCAGCTCAGAGGAACGGTCGCGGTGTAGAATCCGGTGCCGGATGTGACCGGGCTGGCCGGGAGGCCATTCATAATGGCACCCGAGATCCCCGTTCCTGTGCCCGTGAGAGCATATCCTGAGATCGACACTTGCATAACATCCTCGCCCGCCGTCTCCATCTTTTTGTCGTTCAAGTCGGAATCACCAGTGGGATCAAGGGTAAAGTCCGGTGTCGACTGTCCGTCCCGGAAGATGTCGACCTTCCAGTCGTATAGGTTGTGACTCCCACCAAGAATTC
>JACQFV010000137.1 GCA_016199865.1 Candidatus Zixiibacteriota bacterium
TCGGACATCTCACGCTACATCGAAATGCGCAGTCTGGTGGAGCGGTTGATGCGCCGACAGACCGAAATCACCAATACACTTGTCGACGAGGGAACTAAGCAGTTTGAATCGGGGCAGGAATACGACGCCGGGATCAAGCTCTTGGCCGTCAAGCGCGGCAATCCGAAAAACAAACGGTTCATGAAATTCTCGCAGGAGCCGGGGGTTAAACGCGCCATCGGCCGTGTCGAAGTCGACTACACGCGCGACAAACGGATGGCCGAAATCGACGAACCCCTCGTGTTCGCCATCGACGAGCGCGAACACACAATCGATCTGACCGATACCGGCATGAATTTCCTCAAGCCCGAGGAGCAGGAGCTCTTCATCCTCCCCGATATCGGCACCGGCGTGGCGGAAATCGATGAACGCGAAGACTTGGGCGATATCGAGAAGGCCAAACACAAGAACGACCTGTACGCGTTGCATGCCGACCGCTCGGAAAAGGTGCACATCGTCTCGCAACTGCTCAAGGCCTACTCGCTCTACGAGAAGGACGTCGAGTACGTCGTCAACGAAGGCAAGGTCGTCATCGTCGATGAATTCACCGGGCGCATGATGCCGGGACGGCGCTATTCCGAAGGGCTGCATCAGGCGATCGAAGCTAAAGAGAAAGTCCAGATTGAAGCGGAAACACAGACTCTCGCGACGATCACGTTGCAGAATTACTTCCGCTTGTACAAAAAACTGGCCGGGATGACCGGGACCGCGGTCACCGAAGCAGGCGAGTTTTTCGAAATTTACAAACTCGACGTCACGTCGATCCCCACACACGAGCCGGTGCGGCGGATCGATTACGAGGACGTCATCTTCCGCACGCGGCGGGAAAAATATAACGCCATCATCGAGGAAATCGTCGACCATCACAAGGCGGGACGCCCGGTCCTCGTCGGCACGGTATCCGTGGAAGTCTCCTCGGCGCCGAGGTGGTCAAGCATCCCAGCTGCGCTCTGGTGAAGAAAAGCGAAACGGAAGAAGTCTGTCCCTTGATCGATGAATTGAACTGTTTTCAGAATGTCCCCTGCGGCCTGCACATCATCGGCACCGAACGGCACGAAGCGCGCCGGATCGACCGCCAGTTGCGGGGCCGCGCCGGGCGGCAGGGCGATCCGGGATCGTCGCGCTTCTTCATGTCGCTGGAAGATGACCTGATGCGCCTGTTTGGCTCCGAACGCATCGCCACGATCATGGACAAGCTCGGAGTGCAGGAAGGGGAGGTCATTGAGCACCGCATGGTGACCAAGGCCATCGAGCGCGCCCAGAAACGCGTCGAGGCGCAGAACTTCAGCATCCGCAAGCATCTGTTGGAATACGATAACGTCATGAACCAGCAGCGCGAGGTGATCTACACGCGCCGCGCCCGATCGCTGGAGCAAGAGGACTTGCGCGAAGAGGCGGTGGCCATGATCGGCGCGGTCTGCGAACGGCTGATCGAACGCCACTGCCCCGAGCCGCAGATGCCGGAACGTTGGGACACCGGCTCATTACGGTTGGATTTGATGAAGACCGTGTTGGTCGACATCAACTTCGACGATCCCGAGATTCACGGACTGAACTACAATGGCCTGGTCGAAACGGTCCATGGCGCCACGATGGCGGTCTATGAAAACAAAGAGAAGGCGATTACGCCCGAGGTGATGCGCCACCTGGAACGGTTTGCCATTCTGCGGGTAATCGACGAACGCTGGAAGGAACATCTCTACGAGATCGACGAACTGAAGACCGGGATCGGTCTGCGCGCCTATGGCCAGCGCGATCCGTTGATTGAGTACAAGAAAGAAGCGTATTCCATGTTCCATCAGCTGATGGACACAATCGACCGCGAAACCGTGGAGATGATCTTCCGCCTGCAGGTCGCGCAGCCGCCGCCCTTGGAACCGTCGGTGGACATGCGCCGTCTGCAGACGGTACATGCCGCCGCCGGCGCGTTGGGTGGCTCGACATCGGACGACGAACCTCCGACTGCCGGCAAGCCGCAGCCGCTTCGTCGGACGGAGGAGAAGGTCGGCCGCAACGATCCCTGCCCGTGCGGATCGGGGAAAAAGTACAAGAAGTGCCACGGGGCGGTGGCGGTGTGAGGCGGACGTGGGGCGTCCATAGTATCATGATTAGCTACAGAGTTCACTGCATCGAGCGCCGGCATCGCCCCTCACCCCAGCCCTCTCCCCATAGGGGAGAGGGGGCTATCAGGTATTCCGTGCGTTCCGTTCCCCTCTCCCTCTTAGGGAGGGTTAGGGTGAGGGTTCACGGATGGGCGAAGGAGGATGAATGCACAGGGAGGGCGGAATTGGAACAGTTGTGGCCATCGCGTTGATGATGGCCACGGTCACGGCCGCCCGCGCCAAAGACGACGTCGCCCTCGACGTCAAGAAACACGTCCTGGCCAACGGCATGACGATCCTGGTGGTGGAACGCAAGGCGGCGCCGGTGTTCGCGACCTACATGCACTACAAAGTCGGCTCCGCCAACGAATGGCCGGGGATGATCGGCGCGGCGCATCTCCTGGAGCACATGCTCTTCAAGGGAACGCAAGCGATCGGCACGAAGAACTACGAACGTGAGGTGCCGCTCTTGGTGTGCGAGGACAGTCTGCGCGCCGTCATCGAACTCGAACAGCGGGCCGATACGATGGCCTATTTCCAGCGCTCGATCGGCCTCAAGGATGTTCCCGATCACCACGCACGCTTGGCCGTTTTGGACACCCAACTCGATTCGGTGAAAAAGGCCCTGGATGGCTTCGTCGTCAAAAGCGAGTACGAGCAACTCTACGACCGCAACGGCGCCACCGGCTTCAACGCCGGCACCGGATACGACGGGACAACCTACTATGTCTCGTTTCCATCGAACCGGCTGCCGCTCTACTTCACCGTCGAGGCCGACCGGATGGCCCATCCGGTGCTGCGCGAATTCTACGCCGAACGCGAGGTCGTGATGGAAGAGCGCCGCCTCCGCGTCGACAACGAGGGGAGCGCCAAACTCTTCGAGCAGTTGATTGGCACGGCGTTCATTGCCCATCCCTACCAGATTTTCTGGGAGTGGCCCTCGGAAGTGCGGCATCTGACCCGTCCCAAGGTCATGGACTTCTATCGCAAATACTATGCCCCCAACCGGATGGTGCTGGCGATTGTCGGCGACGTCGACGCCAATGAGGTATTCCAACGGGCGGAAGCGGCGTTCGACGCGATCCCGCGTCAGCCCGATCCGGACCCGGTGTTTACGGTCGAGCCGCCACAGGAGGGTGAACGCCGGGTGATTCAGGAATTCGACGCCGAGCCCTATCTGTCCGTGGCCTACCACAAGACGTCGTTCGACGATCCCGATGAAATGGTGTTCCGCGTCATCCACCGTCTGTTGTCCGATGGCCGCACCTCGCGCCTGTACAAGTCGCTCGTGCTCGACAAACAGATCGCCCTGTCGGTGTCCACCTATGAATACCCCGGATCGGATGCCGGGGACTTGAATCCCAACCTGTTTGTCATCGACGCCGAGCCCAAGTCGCCGCATACGACACTGGAAGTCGAGACGGCGCTGTACGAGGAATTGGACCGGTTGGCGACGACTCCGGTTGAACCCAGGGAACTGGAAAAGATCAAGAACCGGATCGCCGCGGATTTCATCTGGTCGTTGTATTCCAATCTCGGGCTGGCATCGCAAGTGGCCGAGTATGAGGCCCGCGCCGGCGATTGGCGGTATTTGTTGAGCGTGCGCGACCGTCTGGCCAAGGTTACGCCCGCGGATATCATGCGTGTGGCCAAGACGGCGTTCCGCCCCGAAAACCGCACCGTTGCGACGCTGGTGCCCAAGAAGCCGGAATCCTGATCCATTGCCCCATACCCAGGGAGATGATGCGTGAGACATAGAGCCATCATACGCGGATTGTGTGCCACGGGCTTGCTTGCCATTCTGGTCGCGCTGTGGCCGGCCGCGACGGTCAGGGCCACCAATCCGTACTTGAAGTGGAAATACGAGGACATGAAATTCAACCCGCCTGTCCCGGAGCGGTTCGTGCTCGACAACGGGCTGGTTGTTTTCTTCCTGCGGGATACCACGCTCCCGGTTGTGACGCTCACGGCTCTGGTTCGGGCTGGTTCCGTCTATGTCCCCGAGGAGAAAGCCGGGCTGGGCGGCATCGCCGGCGACGTTCTGGTCACCGGCGGCACGACTTCGCGCACGCCCGACGAGGTCGATCAACAACTTGAGTTTCTCGGCATCCGCTGGGAAGGGTCCGTCGATCTGGAATCATCGGATTTTTCTTTGCACTGCCTCGCCAAGGATTTCGCTGCCGGGCTGGCGCTCTATGCCGATCTGCTTCTGCATCCGGGTTTCGACTCGGCCAAATTCCAGCTGGCCCTGGACAATTCCAAAGAGGAGCTGCGCCGCCAGAATGACTCTCCCGGCCAGATCATCAGCCGTGAGTTCTCCAAACTGGTCTACGGCCACCACCCGTATGGTCGTTTTGCGACGCCGCAGACGCTCGATGCGATCAGCCGTCAGGACGTGATCGATTTCTATCGCGCCTACTTTCGCCCCAACACGACGATTCTGGCCATGTCCGGCGATCTGACGTCAGCCGCCGTCAAAAACGCATTGACACGCACCTTCGGCGGATGGTCCCAGGCCGATGTCACGCTGCCACAGATTCCCGCGCCGACCGCCCCAGACAACCCCGGTGTCTATCTCATCAATAAAGACTTGAATCAAACCAACATTCGGTTCGGCCATCTGGGGATCGACCGTCACAACTCCGAACGTCATGCCGTGCGCGTGATGAATGACATCCTCGGCGGCGGCGGTTTCACGGCGCGGATGATCGCCCGCGTCCGCTCCGACTCGGGGTGGGCCTACTCGGTCGGTACGCGGTTCACGGCGGCCAATCAGCCGGGGCTGTTCTACGCCTCCTGCCAGACGAAGACGCAGACGACCGCCAAGACTCTGGCCTTGATGCAATGGGTTGTCGCCGACTTACTTCAAAATGGCATCACAGACGAGGAACTGGCGACGGCGAAGGAATCCATCCTCAACTCCGACGTCTTCAACTACGAAACGCCCGGGGAAATCGTCGAGCGCTATGCCACGCAGGAGTTCTATGGATTTCCGGCTGATCAACTCAAGCAGGACGTCGAAGCGATTCGCGCCGTGACCAAAGCCGACGTCGAACGAGTCGCGCGCAAGTATCTCGACCCGAAGCATTACACGGTTCTGGCCGTCGGCAAAGTCGAGAAATTCGACGCGCCCCTGTCCCGATTCGGCAGGGTGACCACGATCACTTTAGAGGAAGCGCCGTAGGTGCGGAGGGTCTACACACCCGATGACGCGGGCGCAATAAATTGCGCCCCTACGAACGCGTCACGGTCCGGATCTGCGTCACGCCCGCATCTGCGTCCGGTACTTGTACGCCGTCAGGAAAAATCCCCCGAAGGCCAGGCAGACAACCATCAACTTGGCGAGGGCGCCGGCATAGGGGATTGCCGTGGCCAAAGTGAGAATAATCATCCCCAGGCACAGCGCCGCGAATTGAGGTGAAGGGCGCCCCGAACGCAGACGGGTCAGCGCCCAGTCTCCGATCGCCAGACCGACGAACACATTGGCCAGGCAGAGTAACACGATCCACACGAGAATCGTCAGGCCCGCCATCGGGATGCCGATGAGAGTCAGCAACATCGCCACCGCGGCGACCGGCAGACAGATGACGAACAGTGCACCCAATCCGATGCTCTTCCAAGACGATTCGATAATGGTCGACTTCATCGCGGTGATGAATGGCCCAAACAGGACCAGAAGCAGTCCCCCGACGACCAACGACCCCAGAAACCACCAGGCATCCCAGAAGAAGCTGCCGGCGGTATAACCCTTTTCTTTACCCTTCTCAGGGGCGAGCTTCTCGACTCCACCCAGAACCTGGGCGCCGTCCTCGATCTTGGCATCCTTCGTTGAGCGATACTTCAGGGCGCCGCCGATGATCGCCGTCGGCATGACGATCAAATCTTTGGCCTGAACCCGAACGTCGCCGTCGATCTGTCCATAGATCGTGACCTTGTCGGCGCTGCCGCGCAGGTCGCCGCCGATGCGCCCACGGATAATCGCCTCGGCACAGCAGAGGTTGACGTCTTTTTCCACCCATCCGTGTGTGTCGAGAATCAGATTCTGCGAGAAGACCATCAGGTTCCGCTCGGTGTGGCCCCGAACCGTGACGTCCTGGGCGAAGAGCCGGGCGGAGTTGTGCACCAGCCCGTTCAGGTCGATTCTCTGCGCCCCGCCCATGAACGAATTGTCAATTTCCGCTGAATCCGCCAGCGTCACGGTCCGTCCGGCGGCGAACAGGTCCCCGGCGATGTGCGCCTCGACGTTGACGTCCCCACCGGCCGCAAACAGATCGTCGAGCACTTCCTCGTTGTGGACGTGAACGGCATCGGCCGCGCGGAACTGGGTGGCGCCGGCGCTCCGGGCCAACAGTACGAACGCCACGGCCACCAAGGGCCACACCCAGTCGAGTAGAATTCGTCTACGGTGATCCAATGACTTGCCTCCCGTGTATCTCCCAGTGGTGCGCATAGCGGGCCGGAGATGTTACGAATCCCCCGGCGCCATGTTTCATCGCGGGATGGTAGGGCTTGCCCCCGAACTCACCAAGCGGTTTCATCGGGATGATTCCCTGCCATTCGGCCGGGAATATCGGGCTGTTTGGGGTGTAAGAGTCGTTACTGTCGGCCCCGGATTGGCACGCGGCGGGTGACGGAGGTGGATATGGAAAGTTGGGCACGATTGGTCTTGGGCGCGGCGCTGTTTCTCTGTCTTTCGTGCGGCGGCGATAAAGGCACCGGCGGCGGCTCATCCCAAACATGGGAGGAGACCTTCCCACGCTCCGGGAGTATCAACGCGATCGTCCGGGCCTCCGACGGCGGTTATATCGCCGTGGGTACGGGAGATGCGACTTATTCGTACTCTCCACACGTCTTCGTTTTCAAGATCGACTCAACCGGACACAGAGTGTGGGAAGACGTGTTCGGCACGACAGGTCTCGATGTCGCCGCCGCGATCGCTCCCGTCGGTGCTGGCGGATACATCATTGCCGGGACCATAAACACCCAGTCGGAACGGCATCTTGATGCGTCCCTGATCCGCGTCGACGTTGCAGGGAACCGCATGTGGGAAAAGACTTATGGCGGCCTCGGGGACGATCAGGCGTTCGCTGTTTCATCCCTGCCCGGCGGCGGGTTTGTGTTCGCCGGGGTATCGGACCCGAGTGGGCGCTTCCAGCCCAGGGTTTGGGTGGTAGCGGTCAATGCCGATGGGAACACCCTATGGAATCGGACCTATGGCGACCCGTATGCGGGCCAGGGCAACGCCATCGCCATTGACCCTCACGGCAGCATCCTCGTGGCCGGCGCTATCAACTGGCCGGGAGTGCTCGGTTTCCCCGGCTCGGACAATGTCTTCCTGGCGCGTCTGAACCAAGACGGAGACACGACCTGGCAGCGGACGTTCGGCGGCAGTGAAGCTGACTCGGCCTTGTCGATTGCCCTGACATCCGACGGTGGCTGCGTCATGGCTGGTGAGACCTACTCGTTCGGTCAAGGCATGGGCGACGTGTACCTTCTCGATGCCGATTCATCCGGCAACCGGGCCTGGCAACGGACCTTTGGCTGGCTCGACTGGGACCGGGGCAACGGCATCGCTGCAACCCTCGACGGGGGATACGCCATCGCTGGCACCACAAGACCTCTGGGGTCGAAAGGGAAGGACGACGCCTACGTCGTCAAGACAGACGGCTCCGGCCACGAAGCGTGGGAACGCACTTTTGGAGTCGCAGGCAATGACGGCTTCGTCTGTGTGCTCCCCACCCCCGATGGCGGGTATCTCCTGGGGGGCTACAAGGCCTCCTCTCACGCTGGGCAAACCGACTTTTATTTGGTCAAGACCGATTCCCATGGCAATCTGTGAACATCCCGGCTCCAGACCTTCCCATCTCCTGCCGATATAACAACTTAGTACCGTGACACTTAGCAGTTAGGAGCGTCGCGGTGATCGGGCATGCACGGAATGCGCGCCGGCGTATCCCCATATCCGTCTTTGTTGCCCAAGGTAGAGCAAGTGTACTGGGCGTTTCGCAGCTTGGTACTCCTGGGGCTGGTGTTTTACTTCGTGGTCGCCTGGCCGGAGGGGGCCTCAGGACTCCGCGGCTGGGGACTGCTCTTAATCTACGCCCTGGTGCTGGCGGTTCCCGCGTTGCTCGTGCGCTTGTGTCACTGGCGCTTCGAACAGGTGTTCACCTCGCTGTTTCTCCTGGACGTCGTGTCAATCACCTGGCTGGTCCACATCACCGGTGACATCGCCAGCAATTTCTTTGTGCTCTATTACGCCTTCGTTCCTTTCGCGGCCTATTACCTCGGCCCGGCCGTCGGATTGGGAGCCGCCGCTCTGGTGACGGTCATCTACGCCGTCCCCTGCTTCTCGACCTCGGGGCTTGTCGCGCTTCCCGAATTCACCTTCCGCGCCATGATGCTCTGGGTGTTCACCGCCTCCATGGGGATGGCCTCGCGTTTCGTCGACACATTTGCCCAACGGCTGCTCAACGCCATGGACAAACTGAATGAACGCACCTCGGAGTTGGAACGGACGCACACGCAGTTACAGACCATCTATGAGACCTCCCGCTCCCTGGCCGAGCTACGGGCGGTGGAAAACGTCATCGACCGCGTGCTCTCGATCGCCCGCTCCGTGCTCAATTACCCGATCTGTGAGCTCTACACCTGGGATCCCGTCCGACGCCGGCTTTTCCTGAAGGGGCGGCTCGATGAAACCACCGTGGAACGGCTGGAACGGTCGATTGCCGTCGAACCCAACGAGATTTTCGCGCGCGTCATCCGTGACGGCGACGTGGCCCGCGTCGTCGACCGCCATCTGGGGCGCACCGTGATCGATGGCAGCGCCCGTCGCTCCCAACTGGTCGTGCCGATGGTCTCGGAGGGGCGCCTGATCGGCCTCTTAAACGCCGAATCGCCGCAGGTCAACGCCTTCGGCGAACGCGACGAGCGGGTCTTTTCCATTCTGGCGGCGTCCACCGCCATGGCGCTGGTCAATGCCGACCTGCACCAACAGATGGAAAAACTGACCATCGTCGACGAATTGACCGGAGTCTACAACTTCCGCCATTTCCGCACGCGTCTTGAAGATGAGAAGCGCCGGGCCGTGCGTTACGGACAGCCGTTGTCGTTGATCATGGTCGACATTGACTGGTTCAAGACTCTGAACGACCGTTATGGCCATGAAATCGGCAACGTGGCGCTGCGACAGCTGGTGCGCGTTATCGGCGCCTGTGTACGCGACGTTGACACGCTGGCGCGTTACGGCGGCGAGGAATTCATCATCATCCTGCCCCAGACCGGAACCGAGGAAGCCCACACGATCGGCGAGCGCATCCGCGCCAAAGTCGAAGAGACCGAATTCGGCCCCGACACCACCGGTCGTCCGATCCATCTGACGGTGTCGATCGGGATCTCCTGCTATCCCGACAACGGCCGCTCGGAGGAGAATCTGGTCGAGTCGGTCGACCAAGCCCTTTACCGCGCCAAGGGCGGCGGGCGCAATGCCGTGCGCCTGACATAGCGTCGCAGCTGTCGTCCCGCAAACGCGACGTTGCCACCGGCGGGCATTTCTCTTACCTACCGCCTCCGTGACCATCCCGGCCGACCGTCACGGGGTCCGCAACAACCCGCCATTGATCCTCTCTTACAAGGGATTGTCGCCTGATTCCGAGTTGCGCGAGTGGGTAGCGGCTGGATTTGTCGGCGGCATTGTCATCTTCAAGGACAACGCCGCCCGCGAATCGGACCTCGCCTTGGCCATTCGCGATCTTCGCGCCGCGGCTCCCGGCCCGTTCCGGGTCATGATCGATGAAGAAGGGGGAAGGGTCCGTCGGCTTCCCGACAGCGACGTGTCCATGCGCGATCTGCGCTTCTACCACGACGAAGGTCCGCAGGCCCTGGCCGCCGCTTATGGCAAGGTCGCGGCTCGTGTGCTTGAACTTGGCATCGATACATTGCTGGCCCCGGTCGTCGATCTGGGAAGCGGCGAAGCGGGCTGGCTCCACTCCCGCACCTATTCCGATGGTCCGCAAGACGTCGCAAAGATGGCGCGCGCCGTGATCGGCGCCGTCCAAAGTCGGGGCATCGCCTGCTGCGGGAAGCATTTTCCCGGATCGCGCGGCGTAACCTCTGATCCCCACGGGAATCCCGTCCTTGACCTGACCTTGCCGTCGGCCTGGGAGTCCACAGATGCGGAACCGTTCCGCGCGGCCATCGCCGCCGGGGTGGCGATGATCATGGTCGGCCACCAGCGGCTGGTGGGATTCGACGCCACGCGTCCGGCCTGTCTGTCGCCTTTGATAGTCAATATTCTCTTGCGGCAACGTCTCGGATTCGCGGGTTTGGTTCTGACTGACGATCTGGCGATGGGCGCCATCGCGAACATCTATCCGATCGAGCGTGCCGTCACCGCGGCTCTCGAAGCCGGGTGCGATCTGGTCCTGGTCTGCAATGACCGCGCACTCCAACGCCGCGCCGTGGCCGGCTGGCGGGAATGGTCGGAGAAAACCACCGTTCGCCTCGACGCATGAAGCCGGCCGCCTCGCATCCATTGGTCCGTTTGCTGCGGCGTCGCCGGCTCAACGTCGTGGGCGTCAACAGCGGGACATCGATCGATGGCCTCGATCTGGCTCTTGTACAGATCACAGAGGACGATCCCCACCCGACTGTCCGGTACGTGAACGCCTGGCATCGGCACTACCCGCTGCGTCTACGGGAGTCGTTGATGTCGCTGGCGGCGTCACCCGCAATCGACCGCGAGGCGGCCGCCCGCGCCCATTTTGCCCTGGGCGAGTTCATCGCATCCTGTGTGCTGATGATCAAGAATTCTGCGCGCTCCGCGCGCATCGACTTGATCGGGTCACACGGCCAGACCATCGGGCATTTTCCCCTTGGGCGCGGCATCGGTTTCGGGCGCGGGCGCGCCACATGGCAGATGGGCGCCCCCTCCGTCATTGCCCATCGGACGGGCGTCGTGACCGTCGGCGACTTTCGCGCCGCTGACATTGCCGCCGGGGGGATGGGCGCGCCCTTATCAGGATATTATCATCACATATTATTCGGCGAGGGAGCAGTCGTCCTCAACCTTGGCGGGATTGCCAATGTCTCGGTCTCACGCCGCCGCCGGGGGCGGCTGGAGATTCTGGCCTTTGATATCGGCCCCGGCAACATGATGTTGGACGGCTTGGCGCGTCTCCTCTTGGGGAGTTCCCACGATCACAATGGCCACGCCGCGTCTCGTGGACGACCCATGGCACGGATTTTGGAAACGGCGTTGGCCGACGGGTATTTTCGGCGGCCGCCCCCCAAAACATGCGGCCGCGAGGAGTTTGGCGAGGCCACGCTGCAGCGTTGGTTCTTTCGCGGATCCCGACCGCTCGCCGGAGCCGCCGACCTCCTGGCGACGGCCACCGAGATCACGGCCGTGTCGATTGCCCGGGCGGTGGAGCCCTGGATCGCACCGATGACGTTATCGCGACGGTTGATCGTGGCCGGCGGCGGCGCGCAGAATCCGACACTTGTACGCCGCCTCGGCGCACATCTTCCGGGATGGTCCATCGGGTCGCGGACCGACCGGGGCATCCATCCCCAGTGCGTGGAACCGGTCGGGTTCGCACTGCTGGCGTATGAAACGTTGCGTGGCCGCGCCGGCAATCTGGGCGGAGCCACCGGGGCACACGAGGCGGCCGTCCTGGGCGTCATCGCACTCCCCGGTCCAACATCATGAAATGCCGAAGCGTAACAGCGGGGCGCCGAGAAGTCACACTATCTACAATAGTGTTATTATTGGGTCTATGGAGCGCCGGCGGCTGCATCCCGGCCCGCCTGCGCGACGGCACATTGTTCGCCGTCGACCCGGTCCGCCCGCCGGTCGTGCGCGTGCGCCTGCCGCAGAACGGGACCAGGATGGCCGTCCACGGCAATGGACGTCTGATCGTCACGGCCTGCGCGGGGTCGATGACGTCGCCGTGCACGATCTCAACCCAGGACCCGATCGGAGTGCACCGCACGAAGCGTGGGTTCGACGTGACGGGGCGGCGCGGCATCGTCCTGGCACGCGGGGCCAGCGGCGTGGCGATATACGGGACGGGATCCGAGGACCTCCTGTGGCTCGGCGACGCCCCATATCACGGCGCGCTGATCATTGGGCGCGATGACCACCAGGGGACGCTCGTCGTCAATCGGCTGAATCTCGACGCCTACCTGGCGGGTGTCGTGTCGCCGGAGTTGGGCGAACGAACCGACGATGAGTTCGAAGCCGTCAAGGCCCAGGCGGTCGCGGCGCGCACGTACGCGCTGACGCATCTCGGACAGTACGGCGATGCGCCCTACGACCTGCGAGCCGACGTGGGCGACCAGGTCTACGACGGCGCGTCCCGAACACGCGCCTGGGCCGATGAAGCGGTGGCGGCGACAGAGGGGGAGATCCTGACTTACGACGGACATCTGATCGACGCCTACTACCATTCGACCTGCGGCGGCCACACGGACGCCATTGCCGATGTCTGGCCCAAGCCGCCGCGTCCGTATCTGATCTCTGTCGATGACAGCGACTTCTGCCAATGGTCGAAGTACACGCATTGGACCGAGAATTTCGGCGCCCGAGTCCTCTTGGCGAATCTGCGCTCCTATCGCCGGCAATTACCTGACTCTCCGATCGGCGACTTCAAATCGATCAGCGACCTGATTCTGGAAGGCGCCACTCCCGGCGGTCGCGTCGCCGCGATGACCGTGGTGACCTCCTCCGGGCGCTGGACGATCCGCGCTGATCAAATTCGCTGGGCGCTGGGGAGGCCATCGCATCCCGGCACGATTCTGCCGTCCGATATCTTCACCTTCTCCCTGCGGCGCGACCAGCATGGCCGCATCATCGGCGCGACCGCGGACGGCTCAGGGTATGGCCATGGGGTCGGAATGTGCCAATGCGGCATGATCGGCCGCGCCCGCGCCGGACAGCCCTATGCCCAAATTCTCATGACCTACTATCCGGGGACCACCCTCGAACGCGAATATTGAGAGAGTTCGAGATCACAGATCATGTTCCACATCTCGCCCTCATGATCTTTGATGGGGCAGGCATTCCTGCCTGCTACTCGCCGACAACGCAGTTCACGAAGTTGAAACGAAAACCCTTGTCCTCAGTTCATCGTAACGTAGATTCGCCCACGATGCTAACCGGGATGCCACAATGGATGCGTCATAAAATCGCTCGAGCGGCCGCGTTCATCATTCTCGTGTCATGCTCGACCACGGCGCAGGCCACCACCGCCGCCGACGTGGAATTCGGTCTCTCGCAAGCGACACTCAACAGGGTCAGCCGACCTTGGGCGATCGGCCTCACCGGCGGCGCCGGCGTGCGATTGGCGCTGAACGATCATTGGTGGTTGCGGCTCGGGTTGGATTGGCATCGGCTGTGGAATGACACGGTCTCGACCCACTCGCTGAAACTCCCGCATCCCAACACCCGCTCAGATAGCGTCTGGACAACGGCCTCCTTGTCCTTGGCGGCTATTCGCGCCTTCGACGTGTTTCCGAGTTTGGCGCCCTATGGCGGGCTGGGGCTTGGATGGTCCTCTTGGCGCATCGAAACTTATCCGAATTATGATCCGATCTTTGCCCCCGACGCCAACGGGAAATTCAAATCGTTCCGCGCCGATGAACTCACCGCACTCGCAGTTTTGGGCATCGAACCGGTGCTGACCGGACCATTAAGGTTGCGCGCCCAAGTAGGGTTCGATTTCCTGACCGGATTCGGCGCCCACTTCGCCAATTCGGTCAATGACCGGCGCTCACGCGGGCAGTTTTCGCTCTCGCTGGGGCTGACCCTGCCCTTGTCTGGCCCGCAGCTGTCATCGCCGCGCGGTCCCAAGCGTCCCCAGCCGGGTTCCGTCACGGCGCCGACCAAGCCCCAAGTTGCACCGGCTGCCGCGCCATCAACTTCCAATCCCGGTGATGAGGATCATGACGGCGTTGATGACGCCCACGATCATTGCCCGAAGACACCCGTTGGCGCGGTTGTCGACCGCACTGGCTGCCCGTTGGACGGTGACGGCGATGGTGTCTTCGATGGGCTCGACCACTGCCCCGGCACGCTGCCCGAGGATCGGACTCGCGTGGATTCCACCGGGTGCGTGCCTCAGCTGGCGGAGACCACCCATGTCGCAGTCGCTGTCGCCGACGCCGATTCCGACGGTGTAAACGACGATCGCGATCAGTGCCCCGACACACCGCACGGGCTCGAAGTGGATTCCACCGGCTGTCTGGTGATGACACAACTGGACCGGCGCCTGATCCTGCACGTTGTGTATGTCCCCGGTACCACCGATCCTGATCCGCAGAGCGTCCGCATCCTCAATGATCTGGCGATTCGCCTGCGCAATGCGCCCAATGTCCACGCCACGGTCGCGGGTTTCACCGACGACATCGGCGAAGCCGAGGCCAACCGCAAGGTCTCCCAGAAACGCGCCGACAAGGTCCGTGTCTACCTGATCGGCAAGGGGATAATGGCACGCCGCATCACCGCCATCGGCCGCGGCGAAACCGGCTTCATCGCCGACAACGCCACCGCTCTCGGGCGGCGACATAATCGGCGGATTGAGATTTCGTTCAAGTAATCCCGATCGCACTCCGCGCCAGTCTAAGACCCCCTGACATGGTTCCGCCTCGGACGCGGGCGCCAGCCGTCTTGAAGATCCGGCGCGGGGGGCACGCGTGGCATCAACGAAACGGGGGGAAGATCAGAGGATCCTCCCATACCCTGAATACCCCCGCCAAGGTCAGATTTCTGCCGCTTGCTCGCCCTGTCAAAATCTGCGAGCAGGACTGCAGAGTTGATCGCTGACGTCCGTAGAAGTAAGTGGTATGTCCAGAGATCGCCAGTTGGGTGGAAGTCCGGTCCGGCAAAGCTTGCCGTGCCATTCGTGGAGGTCGCCAATGGTTACTCTCAGCATCCATCGATCTCGCCCGCACTTGCTTGTCGCTCTCGCCGTGGGTGTTCTCCTGATGATGGTCGGCTGCGCGAAGGAGAGGCCCGTCGGCCCACGTACCAATCCCAATCATGTCGCCGGCGCGAACTGCGGCGCCACGGGTTGCCACAGCGCCGAACATCAGAACTGGGCACTTTCCCTCCACGCCGCGGAACCGGCGGAGGTCCTGTTGAACAGTGACCATAATACGGAGGAACAGCTCATTGATGAGTGTCTCCAATGCCACACACCATTCCAAGCCGCCGACTACCACGTCGGCGACTTCGTTCAGCCCTTAGACCAGACCGGCCCATGGCACCTGGTTGACTCCAACACTGCGAAATGGCAGGCGATCAAATGCGAGGTCTGCCACGATCCCACCAGCACGATCTCCAAGAAGCTGGCGTTCTATGACTTCGCCGCCGAGGCCTATGTGAGTGTCGCCAGCACCACGGAGCTGTGCGAGAAATGCCATCAGGCGGGAACCGACGACAGCCGGGACCTGGCAGGATCCGTGCATGAGGGCATTCAATGCTCGGCGTGCCATCTGAAACCGGGGTCGCAGATGAACATCGACCCACACGAGTCTTGCGGGCGGTGTCACCCGGGCGTCAACCCTGGCCATCCGGATGTGACCACGCTGAATACCACGTATCGCTCGGCCGACAGTCCCAACAACATCCACTTCGTCCAGTGTGCGACCTGCCATCCAACCGGCGTGGCCCTGCATGGCGGATAGATTGAGCCCTGACCTTCCCGGGAAGTGTCGGACGACTCCAAGTCGGAGCGTTTGGCTTCGTTCGGGCTTTTTGGGTCCCGCGAGGAGTCCGCTTTTTTGACCCGGTGACGAGGGATCGGAAGACCCCACTCGACAGCCCCCGAACGAAAGTGTCAAAATAATCACCGTGAGAGGACCGGGCATGAGTTTGTCATTGCACTCCGGGACAACGCCACTTAGGCTTCGGGATCAAAGATGTCCGCATCAAGCGGCGACGAACAAACACAGGAGGGGTCGCATGGAAACGTCACGAAGCGTTGCATTCCGCACACGGGTTGGTCTTGGCATGCTGGCTCTGCTGGTGGCCAGTTGGGGACAGACCAGTCACGCCAATCCCAATTTCGCCCGCAAGTACAAGTTTGATTGCTCCACCTGCCACACCGTGCCGCCCCAGCTGACGCGTGTCGGCATTGAATTCCGCCGATTGGGGTATCGGTTCCCGAACGAACTCAACCAGAAGGGCCCCAAGCTCCTCGCCGCACACGGCGAGGCAGCGGGCGCGAAATCCAGCCCGGCGATTTCGACCATGACTGCTGCCGGCTGTGGCAGTTGCCACGCCATTGAACCGGGGCAGGCGGGTGTTGGCTTAGAAGGCGTCGGGGCCAAGATGAACGCAGACCAGGTTCGCAGCTATATCCGAAGCGAGACGCACCCAGGCGCCGAGGCGGGGAAGGCCTTGTCTGATGACGGGCTGGCGGCCATCGTCGAGTACCTGGCCACGTTGACGGTACCTCCGGGGAAGGATCCCTGGCTGTATGATTTTGCGAACTTCCTGAGCACGCGGGGTCGAACGCGGTATGTCGTTCAGAAGGTCTCGAAACAGACCGCGCGGAACGAGATCAAATTTAATGACATGACGTTCTATTACCTGGGCCCGATCAATCCGTACCTCACGACGTTCTTTGAAACGGAGTTCGAGGAGGGTTTCGCTCCCAATGTGCTCGCTCAAGGCACGTTGATCTATGGGAACCCAGACCAATATGCCTACCTGAAGGTGGGTAACATGCGGCTTGTGAGGCAGGGCGTTGCGTCGCTCGACCGGCCGAAGAGCATTTCCACCGATCTGGCGGCGGGCGGCAAGGCCCATCTGTTCGCGCTCAACACGGATCAGCGGGGCGTGGAGGCGGGCTATGCCTTCAACAAGAATCGGACCGTGGTCCGCGGTTTCGTGATGAATGGGATCGACAACACTGGGAACGGCCGCCCGACCGGTCGGCAGGACCTGAATTCCCAGAAGGACATTGCCATTATCGTCGAGAACCTTTTCGGCGAGAGGACGACCAGCGCCCTATCGGCTCTGGCGTACTCGGGCAGAACCCCTACAGACAGTGGCGGTAACATCTCCTTCTATCGGCTGGGGCTTTTCGGGGCGTTGGCGCTCAACAACGCGGCAAACGCTGAAGACATACGCTTGAGCGGCACGGCGCTGTACGGATCCGATGATCTCCCGGGGCCGGGGGCACGTGAAAAGAACCTGGGATTCGCGGCCGCGTTGGATAAACGCCTGGGCAAGCAATTCTACGCCAGCGTGCGCTATGACCAATTCCGGCCGACCGATAAGGCCACCAAAAACACGACCAAGTCGTACACGGTGTCGTTGATGAAACAAGTGCTCACGTACCTCCGGCTCACCGCGGAGTACCAGCTCATTCAACGGCCGGGGAAGATCGACGACAACCGGGCAACGGTTGAGTACTATTTGTTTTTCTGATCAGTCTGTGCTGGTGACGCAGAGGGCGATATCGCCGGCTGCGGGGAAGGGTAAGTCGTCCAGGTGTTCCTGCCGGATCGGGACCAGATAACCGGCCCCGTCCGGTGTGGCCACCACCGTTGGAGCGGGTATCCGCAGTCATATCGCCATCGAGTCTGAGCCCGCGCATGAGAAAGGGGAGCGCTCTCGCACTCCCCTCTTGAATGCCCCCATGTCTTCGTGAATGTCTCTACGGCCCCACAAACTCCAACGTCCCGACCCTCGACCCGACATGATTCCGCCCATCGCCGTCCATCAGCGCCACGCCGAACTTGTAAGCGCGTGATGCGGCCAGATCGAACTGGGCATCGTCGGCGTTGCCGGTCATCAGTTTGCGAATCATCAGGATCTTATACTTGGCGTGGGTCGTTGTATTGACCTGGCTGAGAGAAAAGTTGGACATGGTCATGACGTCGGCTTGGCTGCCGCTCGGTGCGGTCAAGAAATAGCCGGGAATCCCCGAAAGACCTCGTAAACCTGCCATCAGGTTCGTCTTCCGCATCGCGTTGAGCGCGGCGAACGCTGCAGCCCCGGCGTGAGCGGGGGAGAGGATGGCGTTGGACAGATCGACCCGCGACGTACGCGCGAATTCCGGCTTGTCCAATGCCGGGCCGCTACCGGGCCCCTCGGCGCCGTGACATGACATGCAGGATGCCTGGAAGATGGTTTTTCCCGCGGCAGGGTCACCCGTGAATTCGGTCTTGTTGACAAGGAAATACGCCGGGTCAAGCGTGGCGTTCGATCCGTCGCTCCGAGTGACGACCTGTGCCGTGCCGTCCCATTCATAGCGCGGTCCGGAGCGGTTGTTGCCGCCATCGGGACGGTTGCGGTGTTCGATGGCGCTCCCGCCATCCTGCTTGCGGCCGTCGACCGGATCGCTCACCTGATCATTCGCGTAGCCGAGCGGGTCCGAGATGCCCGCCGACCAATCCCAGATGTCGACTTTGCCCGTCTGCGGGCGCATGTCGAGTACGCCTTCGACATTGTGGCAGGAGGCGGCGCACCCCACGCTGTTGAAGTCGCCGAATTCGCTCGACGCCGCTGCGATTTCAAAGGCGAGCGCCATCTTGTCGTCGTTCGACTGCGACGTCCAACCGGATGTGTCGCCATCCGGCTTGAGCGGATCATGCGGTCCATCGTAGAGCCAGCGTCGCCGGTTCAGATCCAGATCGGAATCGCTCCACTCGGCGAGGATGTAGACATCGGTGTGGTCATACGCCGCTTTCAACGTCAACTGCGGATCATGGCCGCCATGGAAGGAGCCGGTGCCCGCGAATGTCCCCGTCATGTTCAATTCGCCGTCGCCATACAGCATCGACGCGCTCATCGTGCTGCAGGCAACAGCCAGCCAGTCGGCATTGGCCCAGTAGGGATCGTCCAGACGGGCGGGCGGATGATCCAGAAACTTCGCCTGCAAGGTCGCCGTCGCGTGCGGTCCGCCGGAATTGGCAGTGTTCTTGCCGCAAGGCAGTGTTCTTGCCGCAAGCGCCCGCCAGCGCGACCGTCATCCCGAACATGAGCGCGATGATCACAGCCCGACTATGAATGCCGGTTGTCACGACGTAAGATCACGCCCGTCGGGTGATTTGTCAGCGCTTTTCAGGCGAGGGGATTAGAGTCGATTCTCACATGATATCTACGGGGTCAACGTCGACGGTCAGAAGTCCCTGGGCTTACGCCCAGGGCTACGGGGTTTCGCCCCTTCGGGGCTGAGGGAATAGCCTGAGACCCTAAGCGCCGGAGGCGCGATAGAGGTTAGCCCAGGGCGCCAGCCCTGGGTTCATACGGAACCTCTACCGGCCTTCGATGCGGCGAATCTTTTGATAGAGCAGAAGGGCGAGCAAGAGAATGAGCGGGAGCGTAAACGCCAGCCCGATCCGGCGCAGACGCAGATCGGCCAGCGCCTCGCGGCCGAGCATGACGACGTTGCCGGCCGCACCAACATGTCGTGGGCCGTGTGGAGAGTGGTCTTGAGCGAATCCAACTTCGCCGACATCAAGGCCGCCGCTCTGTATCCCGGCTCTCCTTCCGAATGGCAGGTAATGCAGAGCGATCCGGGCCCGACTCCGAGCAACGAGTCGGCGGGCTTGGCGATGTCATGGTGATTGTGGCAGGCGGTGCATTCGCCGACGCCGAGTGAGGCGAAGGCCTCCTTGTGCGGGCTTTGGTTGAAGAACTCCCGGTTGTTGGCGTGGCATTCGCCGCAGGTGGCGGCGATCGACGTCAGCCCCGGCGGCGTGGCGCCGTGGTTGCCGTGACAGTTGTTGCAGGTCGGCGCGCCGAGATCGCCTTTGTCCAGGAGTTTGCTGCCGTGCACCGAGGTTCGGTACAATTTGAACTGATTGGTGGGGATGCCATAGGGGCCCATGTACCCCGTGTCGGCGTGGCAGTGGGCGCAGGTGGCGGCGACGTTGGTCTTGTAAACCGGCGAGCGTGTGTCGGCCACGGGTAGGATCCCATGCACGCCGTGGCAGGAGATGCAGGTGGCCACTTTCGCGTCCCCCTGCGCCAGTTTCTTGCCGTGTTGGCTGGAACGGTACTCCTGGAGTTGGTCGACGCGCATTTTGGGGTCGTACTGCTTCATCCGTTCCACGTCCGAGTGGCAGCGGGCGCAAAACTCGGGGATCTGTGCCGGTGTCGGCGCCCCGACGAATCCCTTGGCGCTATCGTGCGCCAGCGATGGATCGCTCTCGGCCATGCCGCCCGTTGGATCGCCCCCGTGGCAATCCTGGCAGGCAAACCCCTTGGTAAAGTGAACGTCGTTCGGTAGACCGACGGCGGGTTGACGCAGCCGTTTGTCATGCTGCAATTGGTGACAGGCGATGCAACTGTTGCTGGAACCCGCGGGCGCGGCATCGGCAGCAAGAGCGACCGTCCAGGTGAAGATCGCAAGGCACCACAACACGACAATCCCCGACCCACTTCGCCGGTGACCGGCGATCATCGTTCTCTGTGCCAGCCGCCGTATCATCGGACGTACGCCAAGAGCGTAAACACCGCCATGTAGAGGATCACCACGCAGCCGATGGCGGTCATAAGGCCATTACGTTCCTCGCGGGCGGCGCGGCGATCCAGAAATGGGACGAGTATCAATGCCACCCCGCCCAAGGAAAATCCGATAATTCCCAGCAATTCGCCCGGCATGAAGAGCACGTGGCTGGGGATATATTTGAGCGTCTGGAACATGAAACAGAAGAACCACTCCGGCCTGATCCCGGCCGGTGCCGAGGCCAGGGGGTCGGCCTTGACCCCCAATTCCCATGGAAAGATCGAAGCCAGAAGAACGAGGATTCCCAGCGCCAGTGTCCAGCCCACCAGATCCCTCAGGGCGAAATTCGGGAAAAACGGCATCGTTCGGGTATTCTGGTATGAGGGGCCAATCGGCACGCTCATCCCCTGTTTTTGCACCATGGCCAGATGGACGACCAGAAAAAACGTGGCGATCATGGGCAGAACGGCCACGTGCACGCCAAAAAATCGGGTCAGCGTCGCGCCGCTGACCTCGTCGCCGCCGCGGGCGACCGTCAAGAGCCAGTGGCCGATGAGCGGAATCTGCCCGAGAATATCGGTGCCGACCTTGGTGGCGAAGTAGGCCAGTTGATTCCAGGGCAACAGATACCCGGAAAAGCCAAAGCCCAACGACAAGAAGAGGAGCAAGGCCCCCGACACCCAGGTCAGTTCGCGTGGCTTGCGATATGCGCGCAGGAAGAAAACGGAGAACATGTGCACGAAAGCGAAAAAGAGCATCAGATTGGCCGACCACGAGTGAATCGAACGGACCAGCCAGCCGAACCGCACGTCGGTCATGATGAATTCCACGGACTCGAAGGCGGCTTCGGCGGTGGGACGATAGTAGAGCAGAAGCAAAATGCCGGTGCCGATCTGCACCAGAAAACAAAACAAGGTCATGCCGCCCAGGTAGTACCACACCGTGTGGCGGTGTAAAGGTATCCGCTTATGTTGGGCGAATTCCTTGATCGCCGACCAACCCAGCCGTTCATCCAGCCAGGCGGCGACCGTGCTCTTCGTTGGCGAGCCCGTCATGCCTTGGAGACGATGATCTGGTCCCCGCGCACGGTCACGTTGTACTGCGTGAGGGGCAAAGGCGGCGGCCCGGAGACGTTGTTTCCGTTCAGATCGTAATTCCCATTGTGGCAGGCGCACCAAATCCGTTCCAAGTCGCCGCGGTATTGGACCGTGCAGTCCAGATGCGTGCAGATGGCGGTGAAGGCACGGTACTCACCGGACTTGGTCAGAACCAGCAGGGCCGGGTCCTTGCCGAAGCGGAAGATCTTGCCCGAGTTGGGCGTCAGATCACCGATTTTCGCGGCGACGACCTGCGAGGCCACCGCTTCCGGGCTCTCGGGCGGGATGACAAAGCGGGTCAGGGGGTAGAGAATGGCCCCCAACAGCGCGATCACGCCACCGCCGAGCGCCAGATCGAAAAAGCCCCGGCGGCTGATCGGCGCGCCGCCGGGGGTTTTTGTGTCGTCCGTTGTCATGGTCAGATCGGGCTACTTGGCCTTCGTGAAATGCTTGTGAACACCCAGTTCTTTGGCTTTAGCGAAGTCAAACGGTGCCTTGAACTGCGGGCTGCGGGCGTTGTGGCAGCGCACGCAGGTCGCCTCGGTGATCGGCATCAAACCGGCCGCGGCGGCCAGCTTGGCGTCTTTCATCTTGGTTATGGAGCGGTACTCGGATCCCGGCCCGTGACAGGACTCGCAGCCGACGTTGACCAGGAGCGAATCGGAGGCCGTCTTGCCGGTGATATGGCATTCGGCGCACTCCTTTTTCTGCTCCTCCGGCTTCAAGGCCGACCATGCCCTGGAATGCTTGGTTTCCATCCAGGATGCGTACTGCTGGTTGTGGCAGGTCTTGCACCTGGTCTCGCCGACATACTTGAAGTGCGTCTCAAGGTGTCGGACTTGCCCGGTGTCTTGGCCGGCTCGGCGGCAAATGCCGTCTGGCAGACGATCAGAGCCAGAAAAGCGGCTGTCACCGCCACTCTCATCCGTTTCATTGTCTTGCGCCCTCCCGTCATCACTGTATCTTGCAGCATCTTGCTGTCGATTTGTCACACTTTGGCTTACGGTCAGTGGGCGCACATACACCAACGGCATCATCCACACCGTAGCATCATTTACACAATTCCCCGTCAGCTGGTCAACCCCTTTCCCGTCACGTCTGTCAAAATCAAATCTGGCCCAAATGCGACTGATCGGGTCCGGATAGTATCAGACTCCTACCCGATCCGCCGCTTGGCCTCTTCCCACAAGACATCCATCTCGGCCAAGGTCGCCTCCCCCAGCGCCTTTCCCGTTTTGGGGAGGTGGGATTCGATATAGCGGAATCGGCGGGTGAAGCGGCGGTTGGTCTTCGCCAGCGCGGATTCGGGGTCGATCTTCAGGTGCCGCGCCAGGTTTACCAGCGCAAAAAACAGATCCCCGAGCTCATGTTCCACCTCCGGCTTGCGCCTGTTCGCCCGGCTGCCCCGCAGTGACCGACGCAATTCCCCTACTTCCTCATTCACTTTCCCCA
>JACQFV010000138.1 GCA_016199865.1 Candidatus Zixiibacteriota bacterium
TGTAGGACAACGACTTAGCGAAAGTGGCGGAACTGGCAGACGCGCGGGACTTAGGATCCCGTGGGGCAACCCGTGGGGGTTCGACTCCCCCCTTTCGCATTGTTCATATTGGGCAACTGAAGAATCCCAAGAATCGCGCCAAGGCCAAGACTGTCGTCCTGAGCGAATCCCGCCCAAGGCGGGATGAAGCGAAGGACCTGCTTTTTCTACCTACGAAGAAACAGCAGATGCTTCGCTTCGCTCAGCATGACAATTGGGCATTGCGCGGCTTGCTAACTGCTCCCTCACCCTCTACGCCGTCGCCATGACCACCGCACAATGCGCGCATCGCTTGGCGCCAAGCGGAATCTCCGAGAGGCACTCCGGACAGGACTTGGTTGCAGGCGCTGCCGGCGTCTCGGCCTTCTGCATCCGGTTCATGCCTTTGACCAAGAGGAACATCACGAAGGCCACGAGGACGAAATCGACGATCGTATTGATGAAGATGCCGTAGTTGATCGTCGCCGCCCCCGCCGCCCTGGCCGCATCGAGGGACGCGTACGATCCCCCCGACAAGCTGACGAACAGGTTGGTGAAGTTCACGTTCCCCAAGAGCATCCCGACCGGCGGCATGATGACATCGGCCACCAGCGAGGAGACGATCTTGCCGAAGGCCGCGCCGATGATGATCCCGATCGCCATGTCGACCACGTTGCCGCGCATGGCGAATGTCTTGAATTCTTTGAGCATATGCCTCTCCCCCCTGCCGCATTGCCAATGCGGACGTGACAGTCCTGAATGGAATTACGTCTCCGGGCAAGGGGCTTTCAGCCCCTTGTCTACAAGTTCACTTGCTTATGAAGGCCCCGAGCCCCCGACAAAAGACAGCGCGCCCTGCGTCGTGCAGGACGCGCCATCATCTTACTCCCCCCAACAATGGGGTTATCTGGCATCGGCCAGGACGGCCTCGACCACCTGCGGCGGATGATGCCCGTGTCTATTCCCGTTTCCATCGCCCGGGACCCTATCCACCGCCCAATCTGTGTTGACGAGGAATCCGGCGCAACGGCGGATGTCGGTTTCGCTCATGAGGTACTGCACGACCCGGTCGATGCCGACACCGAATCCATAATGCTCGCCGATCAGGTGGCCTGACTCTTCCATGTGTCCAAGGTAATCGGAAAACTGGGCCAGACCCAGTCCGCGGCGTTGCAACGTGGCATACATCCCAGACTTGACCAGACGCGACTTCAATATTTCGCTCTGGTGGATTCGGACCGCCCCGCCCAAGGACTCGCCGGAGATCGGGAGGAGCAGATCGCATGATTGTACAGTCGGCCGGTCGCCGTTGTGGGTCGGAGCCGGCTTCATGTTGAAGAACTTTTCCAGTGTCGGTTTGGGACCGAACGTCGGCTGCGGATCAGGATGATGGGTCAGCAGCACCGGCCCGTCGGCGCAGAGCGTCACTTCCTGCTGGTGCGAAAAATCTTCGCCCCAGTGTTCGGGACCAAGACCCAGAATGCCGAGCGCGTCGGCATAGGAGATCAGCTTCAGCCGCGAGGCGATTGGCGGCGCTCCCCAGGCCGACGAAACGTTGTCGATGGCGCCGAACAGGGACTTGATCGTGGCCACCAAATCCGTGAAGCCGCCGCGCCCCTCGACCTCCCACAGGGTGAACTCACGCAGATGGCGCGAGTCGATTTCGGCTTCAGCCCGTCCCGACGAGCCGACCGTGAAGGCGCGCGGCACTTCCGCCAGCGACATCTCCAGGTAGAGTTGTCCGGTCTGGGCGAAAAAGTACTCGCCGGGAACATTGCCGGATGTCACCGCCCAGAGCGTGTCGACGTTCTCGCAGGCGCCGGTGGCCGTGACGATACGTGGGGTTGGGCGGAACTGGAAGTCGTTGTCCGCCGCCCAACGCCAGAGCGCCTTGAGCACGCGGTCGTAGATCTGGTCTTTGTTCACGAAAACCTCCCGTGGCATAGCCCCTCGTGTCTCGGCACAAGGGGACGGTTGATGGTGGGAAGGCCAAATGGCCTCGGCTTGTCAGTCAAAAAAAAGCCGCCAACCCGGCGGCAATGGTTCTTCCTCTTAGGCATTCCTCCGGTTATGGAGGACGCAACTTATGTCCGGCGTCATTGCCATCGCGACCATGCCAACTCCGGGGTCTTCTACGTCAGGACCCGTCGAACTTCTTGAGTTTTCCCTGCCCCACTCCCGGATTATACTCGACCTTCGGGCCGAATGTGGCTTGTGCTTCACCACATCCCATTGTGGTCTAAAGGATGCCTCGCCACGAGGCCTGCTGCCCGGCCTATCTGCCGATTTGTTTCGGGTGTGTCAAGTCCAAAAACTCATTTGGTAATAAAACAGCCCAAACCCGGGGGCCTGTTGAAAAAGCCCCAATTTCTCGCTCCGCTCCACGGCAGTGGCGTCACACGTCCTCGTGTGACGCCTTGAATGACAATGGGCTGCCACACGAGGACGTGTGGCAGCACTTCCTCACGTTGGGTATCCAGAGGGTTTTTCAACACGCCCCCGGGTTGCGGGGCGCCGCGTCAGTGAACGAGTCGGTCAAGCGAAAGATGGGGGGATCGCTTTGTCCGACTCAAAGCACTTGTACTCGCAAAGTGTCTCGTGCCGAGACGACCAAAGCCGACAGTCCGCCGATGATTTCGTCCGTGGAGATCGGCACCGAAATGTCGTTGGCGGTCGGACGCTTATAGACCGTTCCCGTGCGGCCAATGAAGTTGGGATTGTAGGCGACCACCTGAATGTCATAGATGTCTTCAACAACCGCATCATACGTGTTGCGGAAAGTCGTTGGCGGAATCGTCTCGGCCAGTTGGGTCGAGGATTCATAGTAATCGGCAAATCCGCGCGCCGGGGAACCAGTACTGCGGGCCCGCACCGACACGGTGTAATTTTGCGCGTTGAAGGCAGTGCCCCAAGTCACCTTGGCGTTGGCATCGGAGGGCTGCCAGACCCGGCTGGCCGGAAGTACATCCGATATCTCAAAGTCCGCCGGCATCCGGACCGAATCCCGGTACACAAAGCCCTGGCTTGAGTCGAGTGCGGCCACGTGGATCGGCCGGCTTTGTGTCCAATGTCCCTTCGGGTACGATTTCGAGGCCTCCTGAGCGGAGACCAAGAGGGTGTCTCCATCGACCGCCACCCGGCCATTGGGAACGGCTCCATTGTCGCGGAGGAACTTCACATAGAGAAAGTCCTGATTTAAGTCGAGGTTTCGCTCGACCGTGATCAAGAGCGCGTAACTGGCCGTTGTCCCGCCTCCATCTTTGGGGACAGTGCTGCAACTGGTCAGCGCGGCTGTCGCAAGAGTCACGAATGTCATCAGATATGTCTGGCTGAGATTCATGGGTCTATCACCTCACCTGCCCACCCCGATAACTGCAATGTGCACGCTATCTTATACTAACTTATCGGCCGATGGCTCTGCCGAGATAAGAGCTGTTTCTGACAACTGCGTCCGCCAATTTTGGTGACACGTCCTGTGACGGAACGGCTCACGGGAGCGGAGAAGTGTTAAATTGGCGGTGGCGGCGTGTGGCGAACTGCCTCATCCAGGGGTGCTGACTTGATATTTGTGTGGATTGGTCTCGGGCTGGCCGGATTGATGGCGCTGATGCTCTGGGCGCCGGTGCGTTTGGTTGTCTTGTATGATCGCCACCGGATGATGGTCCGTTTATCATCTATGGGATTGTCTGTCCAGTGGGATGGTTCGACACGACGTCGGACGCTCAGACTGTTCGGTGTCCGAATTAGAGAGATCGAGATGCAGCATGACGCACCCGATCCGCCGACACCGGCCATGCAGAGCACTGGAACAATCGCGGCGACGGACACTGCGGCCGGCGGGAGAACTTGGCAGCGATTCTCGGCGATGTGGCAGTTTCGAGGCGTCCTTCGGAGGACTTTGCGTCTGTGCCTTCGGTTCGTCGGACGGTTCTGGCGTGCCTGGAAACTGGAATCTGGTCAATTGATGCTCACGGTCGGACTGAGTAGCCCCGCACAGACCGGGATCGCCACCGGTGTCTTCTATGCCATGAAGCCCACGCTCTCTCGCGAATGGCCGAAGCTGCGTGTGGACTGGCGACCCGACTTCACCCGTAAGGCAGTAGAAATAGACGGAAACGTGACATTTCGAATAATCCCGTTACGGCCCATCTGGGCCGCGATTCGCCTTGCCGCCGCGCTGCCGTGGCGGGGGCTTCGTCAATTCCGAAAAGCATATGCATCATGACCTTAAAGGAGGACAAGTGCCCGAGAACAATGTCGTTTTGGTACTGCAGGCGATTGTCGGCGAATTACGCGCGATCGCCCGGTCGGAGACGATCGTCGGCGCGCCGGTGACCGTCGGCGAGCGCACCGTGGTGCCGATCAGCAAGATCACCGTCGGCTTTGGCGCCGGCGGCGGCGAAGGCAGCCGCTCCGACAAATCGGCCGGTTTCGGCGGCGGCGGTGGCGGTGGCGCGGTGATCGACCCGACCGCGTTTCTGGTCATGGACAAAGACCGGGTGCATTTGCTGACCATCCGCAGGCAGGGCGCGGTGGATGCCATCCTTGAGGCCGCGCCGGATATTCTGGAGACGATCAAGAACTGGTCGGCCAAGAAACCGGGATCGGAGCAGCCAAAATCGCCCTGACAGAATGAGAGTAGGCAATCAACAAAGCCATGATGTGCGCGTCACGCGCCCTCGCGTGACGCGGCGCCACCCGAGGGCGGGTGGCGCGCACAGATGGAAGGACGATTGAACTGCCGCCGCTCTTGCTCCACGATGTCTGCCGCGAATCGTGCATCGATCCCCCTCCCATCGCTCGGCCATCTGGCTTCTGGTGCTGGCCGTTCTGGCCGTCGGACCCGCGGCCGTCCTGATCCGTCTGGCGGCGGCGCCACCCATCACGGTGGCCTTCTACCGGATGTTGGTGGCGGCCGTGGCCATCGCCATCATCGTGACGATCCGTGGCGGACGCGACCTCCACGGGTTGGATCGTTCCACGCTGATCCGTTCCGTGGTCGCCGGTGTCCTTCTGGCGGTCCACTTTGCAACTTGGATCACGTCCCTCGAGTACACCTCGGTTGCCAACTCGGTGATCATCGTCACGACGCAACCGGTCTGGGCGGCGCTGTTGGGCGTATGGTATCTTCGGGAACGGATTCATGCGGTGACTTTTGCCGCCATCGCGCTGGCTCTCGCTGGCGTCGCAATCATCTCCGGCGGCAATCCCCAGAGCGGCGGCCGCTTGGGCGATCTGTTGGCGTTGATAGGCGCCATCATGGCGGCTTCGTATCTTGTCGTGGGACGACAGGTGCGGCAACGTGCTTCAACTCTGGGGTATGTGCTCATCGCCTACTCGACCGCGGCGCTGACGTTGGGGCTTTGGGGACTGATTGTCGAAACGCCATTTGTTCATCTGAAAACGGCCAGTTGGCCGTGGATCATCGCCGCCGGTCTGGGTCCATCGGTGATCGGCCACACTCTTTACAACCGTGCACTCAAGGATTTCTCCGCCCATGCCGTGGCGACGACGATCTTGGGCGGCGAGACCATTGTCGCGACGGCCTTGGCGATGATGGTGCTGGGCGAATTCCCCAGCCCGTGGGCGATTCTGGGGGCGGTGCCGATTGCAATCGGAGTGATCTGGACGTTGCGACTGGAACGTCGGCAGGTCTTGGCGGATCAAACGTAGAGGCGTATTGCCCCTCCTCTGTCGGGGTAAACAATACGCCCTTACGGCTCAGAGCCGCGGCGAGGTGATCCCCGTTTGCGCCTGATACTTCCCCTTCTTGTCGGCGTACGAGACCTCGCACAGTTCGTCGGATTCGAAAAACAGAACCTGCGCGATCCCTTCGTTGGCGTAAATCTTCGCCGGCAGCGGCGTCGTGTTGGAAATCTCCAGCGTCACAAATCCCTCCCACTCCGGCTCGAAGGGAGTGACGTTGACGATGATCCCGCAGCGGGCGTAGGTCGATTTGCCGACGCAGATCGTCAGGATCTGCCGGGGAATCCGGAAATACTCCACCGACCGCGCCAAGGCGAACGAATTGGGGGGAATGGTGCAGATCGCCGCTTGAATCTCGACAAGGGCCTTCGGATCGAAGTTTTTCGGATCGACCACCGTGGTGTAGACGTTGGTGAAGACCTTGAACTCATCGGCGACGCGCATGTCATAGCCGTACGATGAGACGCCGTAAGAAATCACCCCCGCCCGCACCTGACGGTCGGCGAAGGGCTCGATCATCCGTTGCGATTGCGCCTTTTCCTTGATCCAGCGGTCGGACTTGATGGCCATGCGATGTCTTCTCCCGTGACGATTGTGCCTTCAGTCGGTGGAAATTAGGCTCTTGTCCCGCGCTAGCCAACGAAATTCGCACTCCACAATTTCCCCTCACCCCAACCCTCTCCCCTTGGGGGAGAGGGGGATTCGAGAAAGCACCACAGCCCTCTCCCTGAAAGGGAGAGGGCTGTGGTGCGGGTGGGACCGATACTGGCCACTCTGATCAGAGCACGAGTACCTTGGCATTCCGCCGACGCTCACCACGTCTTTGTATACGGCCGGTGAATCAAGTTCAAGAACTCCGAGCGCGTGGTGGGGTTGTCCTTGAACACGCCCAAGAGCGCCGACGTCACCGCCACGGAATTCTGCTTTTCCACACCGCGCATTTGCATGCACAGATGCTCCGCTTCCATGACCACCGCGACCCCCTCCGGCTCGAGCGCGGCAAAAATCGTGTCGGCGATCTGCTTGGTCAGCCGCTCCTGCACCTGCAGACGGCGGGCATACACCTCGACCAGCCGCGCCAGTTTGGAAAGCCCGATGATCCGGTGCCGCGGAATGTAGGCCAGGTGGCACTTGCCGAAAAACGGGAGCAGGTGGTGTTCGCACAAGCTGAAGAAATCGACATCGCGCAGCACCACCATTTCCTTGTTGTCCTCAGTGAACATGGCGTCGGCGATGACATCCTCGGGGCGCAGGTGGTATCCGTGCGTCAGGAATTCCAGCGATTCGGCGACGCGCTCCGGGGTCTTCAGAAGCCCCTCCCGTCCGGGGTCCTCGCCGATCTGCTTCAGCAACGTCCGGATCGTATCCCGCAATTCGATATTCATTCCATCAATGCTCACCGGGACCCCAGATTGCCCCGAAAGTCGGCCACCCGCATTGCGACGATGATAGCCCAGTACAGGTTCATCCCCACGGCCACAGCGGGAAAGAACCATGCCGGATGCGCCGCCAACAAGCAGAGAATCAGCGCAAACAGGTGCGTGCCGATGCACAGGGGGGAATTGGCGGACAGCCATCGCCGGTCCTCGAACCACCGGTCGCAGCGCGGATCAAGGGCGCTCCCGCCCAGCCCGATGGCCGCGCGGCCCCGGTCGTCGATCCAGGCCATCAGGCGATCCTGCCAGCCAAACCATGCCAGGTAGAGCCACGCCATCGCGCGGGTCAGCCCCCCGGCCGATTGATCTTCGGGTACGCTCCGCTCATCCAATCGGGACATCGATGCCCGGCCCGACCGCATGACATAGTGCAATTGATAGTAATTGAAGTAAGAGCATTGCATGAACATGGACATCCACGCTGTCACCGCCCAGACAATCGTTGTACCGACAGGCGCACCGGCCCCGGTCGCCCGCATGGCGATGGCAACCACCAGGGCAGTGAGCACTACTCCATCGCCGATCGTGTCGAGGAATCGCCCCAACCGATGCCCGGTCCCGGTGAGGCGCGCCAATGACCCATCGCACGCGTCCAAAACGTCCCGCCCATGGACCAGCATCGCGGCCACAAGAAGAGTCGCGTATGCTCCGGTCGCGCCGATCAGCCAGGCCGCCGCCAGACCGGATAGAATAGACAGCACGGTCACCACTTCATGGCGAACGCGCGCAGCGAGGAGAAGGCGGACGACGGATGGAAAGTAGGCGACCCAGAGTACGCTGACATTGAAGTATCGCCGGTGGCGCGGCATTTTGAACATCGCATCCAAGGCCGTGGCGCGATCGGTCGCCGTGTCGACGGGGCGGGTCATGGTCAGGGAAACGGTCATCGCCGGTCTGCGGTTCCGACGTCGGCCTTGAGTAAACGGCGACGGCACTGCCACGAGTCCAAGCCGAATCCGCACAGGATGCCCAACGAATCCGCCACCCAATCATGCCAGTCGGGGTCACGTCCGGGAATCCATCCCTGGTGAAACTCATCGGCGGCAGCAAAGAGCACGAGCAAGAGCACCCACAGCCAGCCCGAGAGGGCTTTGCCGTGGCCGCTCGAAGCTGACCAGCCACGAACCACCAGATAGGTTAGAATCGCGTACTGCGTGAAATGCGCGACCTTGTCCATCCCGGTGACGCCGATATCCGGCACCTTGAGCCGCGGCCACGAGGAAACCGTGACGAGGAGAATCGCAAAGAGAATCGACAGGACGCGGAAAACTCTGGTGGGGGGGTGGGTCAAGCGGCAATCCGTGGATTCGGCTCCGCAACTTACGCCACACGGGTCGCCATTTCAAGCGGGCATCTAACTCATGGCGTCGCGACCCCGCATCTTGGAAGCGGTAGGGCGATTCGCTACATTGGATGCTCCCTCATCGCCCCGGCATCCGGAGCGCAGGCAAAAGACCATGGCTTATGGGCCCATGACACACTCTCTCCTTTCACCGGCGCCCACGTGGCGCCGGATCGCCGCCTGTTGGTTCATCGCGCTGACGGTGACGGCAATTCAGCCCAGCATTTGCCGCCCTGCATCGGTGGCCGACGCGCCCGATTCGACTCAAGAATCACGCACCGTCGACTTGGCGGCTGACCTTCATCGGACGGCGCGCCCCGTTTTCCCTGGGCGACCACACGTGGCATTGGCGCTCGCCGGCGGCGGCGCCCGTGGGCTGGCTCACATCGGCGTGCTGCGGGCACTGGAGGAGAATCATATCGGCGTGGATTTGATCTGCGGGACCTCGATGGGCGCGATCATCGGCGGGTTGTACGCCGCGGGCATCGGGCCCGACTCGCTGGAGACGATTGTGCGCGCGATCAATTGGCGCGATCTGTTGGCCAACACTCCCTCCCGCGCCAGTCTATTGCTCTCGCAGAAGGAAAAGACGGACGATTGGTTCGTGTCTCTGCCGCTGCATGGTTTACGCCCGCAATGGCCCAACGGCGCCACCTCCGGTCAACGGTTGTACAATTTTCTGTCGAGTCTGACGGAAGACGCCACCTACCGCAGCGGTTCGGACTTCGATTCTCTGCCGGTTCGTTTCCGCGCCGTTGCCACTGACCTGGTGACGGGAGAACGCGTCGTCCTCGCCGACGGTGAATTGGCCTCCGCCATGCGTGCCTCCACGGCCTTTCCTCTCGCCATCGCCCCCTTGCGGGAGGGGAATCGGCTGCTGGCCGATGGCGGGCTGGTCGACCCTTTGCCGGTGCAGTTGGCCGATTCTTTGTCCGACGGCCCCGTAGTCGCGATCAACACCACGTCGGGATTGGCCGCGGCGGGACAACTGCGCGACCCCTACATGCTGGCCAATCAGGCCACGAGCGTGATGACCGCGCCGCGGCTGTCGGCGGCCCTGGCGGAGGCCGATTTTGTCTGTGTACCCGCATTGGGCACGGTCACGAATGTCGATTTCGGCGCGGTCGACACGATCATTGCGATCGGGTACGAGGCCGGGCAGGTGTTGGCCCGACAGATCCTCGCGAATACGCACCAGGACCATGACCCGGCCATCCAGGGGACAGAACGCGATGGCCAAGCGACTGATCGCCATGTGCTGGCGCAAATCCAGTTCCACGGCAACACGGCCATCACTGACTCGGCTTTGCAATCGGCCCTGGAGCAGAAAGTTGATCAGCCATACGATCGCGGTGATCTCATGGCGTCATTGCGGCGCCTTGAACGGCTTTACGCCCGCAGACACTACACGCTGGCGGCAATCACTGGCGCGAACTGGGATACGACCAACGGGAATCTTTCCATCGCCATCGACGAGGCCCCACTGGCGGGAGTCGACCTCTCCGGGAATCGCTCGGTCAAGAGCTGGGTGATTCTGCGCAATTTTCCCCTCAAGACCGGTTCTCCCTACAATGCGCGTCAGGTCGCGCAGGGGCTGGCCGACCTGCACGCCACCGGGCTCTTCGATCAAATCACCGCCGAAGTGACCCGCACCGACAAGGGCCCGCGGCTGCATCTGAACGTGACCGAGAAAACCGCCGATGCCCTCCGGCTGGGGCTGCACCACAATCTGGAGTATCAATCCGAGGGATTCATCCAATGGGCCAAGATCAATCTGTTTGGGCTGGGCAATGAACTGACCGCCAGAGCGGCAGTTTCCAGACGACGCGCGAGGGATTTGAGCTCTCATTCGCCCAGAACATCTCCCGCATCGCGCAGATGGCGTTCATCGCCTCCTCCGAAGACGTCAATCTGGAGAAGGACTCAGTCCTGACCAAGCCGCACCACTCCGTCATGGCCCTGCAGGCCCGGATCGACAATCTCGACGATGCCGATTTCCCCACACGGGGGCGACGGCTCTCGGCCAAGCTGAGTTGGGGAGACAAGTTCTTCGGGGGCGATCTGGTCTACCGCGATTTCGCCGCCGACGGCGAATGGGTGACCAGCCCGCTCGACAAACTCAGCTTATCCTTCGCCCTCCGTTTCGCAAGCGCCGACCGTCGCCTGCCGCTGCAGGAACGGTTTTCTCTTGGTGGCAGACGGTCGTTCATGGGTTTGGCCGACGACGAGCTCTTGGGCGATCATTTGATCGCCGCCACGATCAAGGGACGGTACCGCATCTATCCACGCAGTTATGCCGAGGCGCGCGGC
>JACQFV010000016.1 GCA_016199865.1 Candidatus Zixiibacteriota bacterium
CTGAGCGCCGGTCTTTCCCACAACGTTATCAACACGGCCATGCCATTAGTAAGTAATTGTAGTACAACGACATTACGCGATTCGCCCGTCGGGTTATACACCCATTGCCAACATCAACTGATCGATCTACTCTGTTGTCGTTCAAGACAATCGTGTGGCCATTACAAGTTGTTCACATCGCGCATAAGACACTAAAAGACAACAACTTCCGCGACCGCAAGGGTGGTCATTGAGGCGGGGTCAAGTCAAGCGTTTTCGCCACAATCAGGGCTAACCATCGTATTCGCGTTGACTATCAATGCCTTAGAGACATAACAATCTACTTTAACCGGAAATTTCGCCCAACTTCGGGTGTCGCTTGCTTGACCTCTAATTCTGAAGAATTCGTAAGTCACCAAATTCAAATCAAATGCGGTGATCGTTGGCGGCGCCGTCGTGTGGTGGCTTGGACTTTCGTGTAACGGACTCTGGTCATCATCATCGAAGCGAACGCATTCAACCCCTCCATTTATACCGCAAATGAGAGAATCACCCCCGCTGCGGGGTCATGACGGAAACAAACGCGCGGGTTCCGGTTTAGCGCGAGCCCGGATCGAGCCGTTCACGAGAGTAAATGCCGCCACTTCAATCGTCAGATTACTCTGGCGTCTGGAGTGCTCAGGCCAGCGGGAGGATTTCGAATTGGGCGCGCAGGCCGAAGTGGTCCGACAAATGGTTGATGAGGTACCCCGTGTCGCTGCCATCGCCGTTGAGAGGCGGGTCGACCTTGAACTCCTCGATGTCACATCCGATCACCCGCACCGCCGGTTTCGGATCGCAGAAAATATAATCGAGCCGCTGCAAGTCGAGGTTCTGGCGGTCGAAGAACACGACCAGTTTGTTTGTGGCATCGGATGTGAAGCCGAGCGCTTGTGACGCATTCGGATGCACGACCCGGAAGGTGTCGCGCATCCCCAAAGCGCCGGGCAGCGGCTGGTATTCCGCGGTCGGCTGACCGTGGACGTCCTCACCGATAATGTTGAAATCACCGCCGATGACGTGCGGGACGGCGGGAAAGTCGCGTTGCATGGCCCGGGCGATTTGTTGCATCTGTTTCAGTTGTCCGCGGCGGGCTTTTTGGTCGCCCTTGCCGGTCCCCGACTGAAGATGTGTCGCCATGACAAGAACTGGGCATTCTTCTTTCGGCTGAATTACCACGCAGGCCAGCCCTTTCTGGCTGCGGCTTTCCGCCAGGCCGCTCTCGGCGGCATAGGCGGCGAAATCTTGGTAATCGAAGGGATGTCGGCTGAACAGAACCAACCCCGACCCCACATCATTCCCCGCCTGGATAATCCTGGTCGGTCGGTACTGATGAGGGTATGTGCCCTTGATCTTGTCGTAAATACGGTCTGAGTATTCGTCATCCCACACTTCGCACAGGGCGACAAAGTCCAAAGCCGGCGGGGTGTTTCCCAGTTGATTTAAGCGCTCTGCCAAGAGCGCCGCCCGCTCTGGATCCTTGTAGCGTATCGGTTCCTGTCCGGTCAGCTTTCGGAAGGCGTTGGCGATGGCCAGACTGTCGCCGAACAGGTGCGTGTTGAAGAATAGCACGTTGAAGGGCGGGTCGATGGCATCGGGCGGGGGCATGGGATCTCCGGAAGGGTCTCTTCGGGTCAGAGCAATTCGTCTCTCCGAGGCAGGCGCATGATTTCACCGGCGGCAATGTGGGGAGTCAGATCAGACGGCAGCACCCATTTTTCGCGGCAGCGTCTGAAAGCGCGGATCGTGCTGGAGGGGTTGAAGGGGCGGCCGGTGTCGGAGTTGGGCACCGAGCACCAGATCAGCCAGGCGCAGTATTACCAATGGCGGGGTCAAGCGGCGCGGACGTCCCGATGCGGCTTTTGGTCTCCTCCGCCGGAATGGTCCTTCTCGGATGGTTGGCGTTGTGCGGCGCCGAACGGCGCGCGGTCGCCACGGGCAAACGGGACGAGAAGACCGATCATTAGACGATGCGGGAATCAGGGGCACAGGAATTATTCGGACAAGATGTGTCTAACCGCAGAGTGCCCCTGGCGCGGGGCCACCCCGGAAAACGTAGTCAATGAGGGAAATCACATCGAGAACGTCGGCGACACAGTTTCCGTCAACGTCGACGAGATAGGGGGCGTCCGGTGGGTCGGCGCCGCGGAACACAATGTCGACCTCGAGGACGACGTCGACAACGTTCAACCGTTGATCCATGTTGAGATCGCCGGACGATGGAATGAAAAACGAACGGACGGAGGACGATGTTGCAGCCCCCTGGCGGTCGACCGCCTTCACCTTCCACCAATACCGTTGGCCCGCGCCCAACGGACCGGCGAGGTATGCCGACAGCGTGAGGTTGGCAGCTTCAAACTTGAAGAGGAAGTTGCTGTCGGTCGCCAGATCGAACGTGTAACTGATCTGGTCGGATGGATCGGGATCGGTGTCATCGTTCCAGTCGAAAACGGGCGTGAAGTCGATCACGGCCGCTCCCTGTGCGGGCGCGATCAATGAAACGGGATACGGGGGTTCGTTGATGGCGTTCAGAATTAACGTCCCTGCCGGACTCCATGGGCCGGACACAAATCCATCGAAGGCGCGCGCGCGCCATCAGTACATTCCATTCTCGTTGGTCAGTGGCGGTGCGACCGTCCAGGCGGCGGGCTTGCCGGCGGCGGCGGCGACGAGCCGGCTTAAGCCGGCATCGGCGTACACCTCGTAATCGTAGGATAGGGCATCCCCATCCGGGTCCGAAGCATTCCGGAGATATAACGACGGTGTGGGCGACGTTACGACGTCCCCGTTCAACGGGTAATCGAGCGTGGGCGCGGACGGCGGAGCGTTCATATGAAACGAACGCACCGTCCAGTTACTCCACGCGCTGTCGTTGTTCCCGCGCACGCGGACATAGTAGGTGTGCGCGTCGATCAGCGGCAGCCCGGCGTAGACTGTAGACGTCGCCGCCCCGACGATGGTCGGCGGCTGCCACATTTCCGCCACTCCCCAATCCGCGTCGGCGCCGACTTCGACTTCCGAAGCCGTCAACGGCTTCCCGTCGGGGTCGAAATACACCCAGGAGATGACCGGCTGGTGATCGACGACGTGTTGCAGATTGGACCCGCCGACAAGGATGGCGAGCAGGCGCGGGCCGCTGCCGGCGCCGCCGCAGCCGATTCCCAATGCTCCGATGTTGACTCCGCCCTCGCCCGCCGCGACGCAGGGTGAACCGGCGTCGAGCGAATAATCCGCCTGCGCCGTGTCGCAAAAGAACGGGTCTGATGAGATGCTGCCGGGATCGGGCGCGATATCGAAGTAATCGGCCGCCGCATTGCCGAACACGTCGTTGTGGCTCAGGGTCGGCAGGCCGTTTTGATTGTACCTCCGGAACCCGTAAATGCCGTTGAAAACCGATATGTTGTTCCGAATCACGGTGATGTTGCTGACAAAACTCAATCCATCGTGGACATTTCCAACGAAGGTATTGTTCTCGACCAGCCCGCTGTCGGTGTCCAGATAGACCGCCGCGTAACCTCCGCCGTTGGCGTAAAAGACATTTCCCCGCAAGGTCACTCTGGTGCGACGGATGTCCAGCGCCGCACTTCGGTTCCCGGAGAACACATTATCGACGATCACCGGCGCCGCCCATGTGCAGAACATCGCGCCGCCCTGGTTCGCCTCGTTGTCCTGGAAAATGTTGCCGGAAATGAGTGGGGAACTGTTGCTGAGATACATGGCGCCGCCCGCCGAGGCGTAATTGTCGATGAATGAGTTCCCCGTGATCGTCGGCGACGCGTAGTTGCAAATGACGGCGCCACCGATCGAGACTGAGGCGTCACGAAAGGTGAATCCCTGCAGCACGGACGCCGCGGTTTCTCCGTTGGCAAAGGTCACCAGACTCGATCCCGCCGCCTGCTTCGTGATGGTCGTCGAGCCCGGACCGGCGACACTGGCGACGACGATCTTCTTTCCGGAGAAATTCAGGTGTTCCGCGTAGGCGCCCGGCGAGACCAGAACCGTGTCGCCGTCCGCCGCCGTCGTGATGCCCGCCTGAATCGTCGGTTGGTCGGCCGGGATATGGATCGTGGCGGATCGTCCCGTGGTTGCGACAAGAGCCGTCGCCAGGACAATGCAAACCCGAAGGACTTGTTTCATGACACCGCCTCCCAGAGATAGAGACCCCCCATTTTTATCATAAAATGCGATCACGCGGTCACGCTGTCAACTGTCAATGACTGATCCATGCCTCGGGGTCGAACTTTTTGACGGTTTTTTGCACGTGGAGAGCGCAGCATCCCGTTCTCGTGATTCACTATGCGTGAGCTTTGTCTTTATTCCCGCCAATCATGAGGCCTCTGTCATGAATTGTCTCTGATCGCCCCATGTGGCCAATCGGTCGACGACCGGTTGAGATTCCCGATAACCGGATACCGCACAATGGCCTGCGGAGTGTGCTTAGGCCTGCGCCCGGTGATCTGTTTCGTGTGGCTGGCCGGATTGGCGTCCGATCTGAGCGGGGTTTGAGACCGATGAGTCGGATGGCTGGCCGCTACATCCCCAGTCCTTCGGAGCCGAGTCTGTCCGTGATCTGATAATGGGCGATGGTCCGGCCGAGCATGGGAGAATAGTGTAATGATTCGGCAAGGGGCTAACGCCCCTTGTTTGCCGACTCTTTGCATCGTGAGTATCCCACCCCACGCTCGTCCCGCGGAGCGGGACTCGCTGGGGTGGGGCGCCAATCGATTTGTGCGAGAATTGTAGGGCGGGCTTCGCCCGCCGCTCTTTCTACGAAGGCGGGGCGGCTTGGATCAATTGCTGAAAGCGCGGGTTGCTTCGCAGCGGCACGAAGGCAGGGTCGAGGCGGAAGAAATGGGCAGAAAAGGGCGCGGGAATCCGCAGGAGCAATTCCAATTGATCGATCGCGTCGTCATATCGGCCGACCATGGTGTAAATACCCGCCAGATCGTATACAACAAAAGCGCCGTTGAACGCATCCTTGGAAACTGGGGACAGCTCCGCAGTCCGTTTGGCTTCGCGGACGGCTTCATCCTTTCGTTCGAGCCCGGCGTAGGTCAGAGCCAGGCCGCGATGAGTATCGATGGCGTCGGGATCAGACGTAAGTTTCTCTTCAAGAAGCACACGCGCCGAATCGTAACAGGCCTGCGCAGCGCGCTGTTCGTTCAGGAGATTATATACGTACGCCCGTCTATACAGGCGGTTGCCGGGGATGGCGAGGAAGTCCTCCTGTAATCTGTCCAATGCGTCCGGGTACCGTCCGGCCAGGACGTAGAGGATCGACCAGGTGGCGTTGAATTCCCCCTTCGGATCGACCAAGCGAGCGCTCTCGGACATGAGGTCCAGCGCCTTTTTTGCATCGCCGTCGCGCAGCAGATACAGCATCGCCTTGCGGGCATAAGCCGGGCCAAAATCGGGGGCCAGGGAGATGGTCCGGTTGAGATAATCTTCCGCTTGGGCATAGTCACGCAGCCATAGATAGGTCTGTGCGATCTGGCCGACTCTTTCGGTGGACTGGGGATCCAGTTCGAGGGCCTTTTTCAGATCGGCGACTGCCTCCTGCATGCGGCCCTGGCGCCGACGGACAAACCCGATCTCCGTCCAGATGTCGCTGTTGTTGGGTTCGCGTTGCTGCACGATGGTGAATTCCGTCAGAGCCCGATCATAATCGAGCGCGTGATAGTAGATCGATCCTTGCGCCAGATGGGCTTCGGGAAGATCAGGATCGAGTGTCAAGGCGGTCTCGCAGGCGCGATGCGATTCGGCCAGAATTTCGGCGCGTCGATCCACATGCCAGTAGGTCTCGGTGCAGGCCTGCGAGAGGCGCGCTTGAGCCATGGCAAAAATCGAATCGGCCGCCACCGCTTTCTCATATAACTGGATGGCCAGGGGAAGCGTGGTTGCTGCGAGGCCGCGCTTGAAGTAGTCATTGCCGCGCAAGTAATAATCATAGGCCTCAACACTCTGGGTGGGACGGGCCGTCAAGGTCCGCCGTTCCCGTTCTTCCAGGGCCAGATTGAGCGCTGCCGCTACCTTTTCGGCAATTTCGGCCTGCACGGCAAAGACATGTTCGATCGGGCGTTCATAGCTTTCGGCCCACAGATGGGAATCGTCCTTCACCCGGATCAATTGCGGCGTGATGCGCACGGTCTGCGTGCTGCCCGACTTATCCCAGCGGATCGTGCCTTCCAGAATCAGGTCGGCGCCGAGTTCAGAGGCGATGACGCGCAGGTTCTTGTCGGTCTTCTTGTATTTGATCGCGCTGGTCCGCGAAATGACGCCCAAGCTCTGGATCGCGGCCAGGCGTGAGGTGATCTCATCGGTGATGCCGTCGGCGAAATACTCCTGATCGGCCGGGCCGAGGTTCTCAAACGGCAGCACCGCCAGCATGGTGCGATGCGCCTCGGCGGGAGTACTGACGAAGTTGACGTATTTGGAGAAGGTCATGTAGCCGACAACGGCGATGGCGATGACCGCAACGATCAGGGCCGCGATACCGGCGGTCATGCGCCGCGGGCGGACGGCTATGATCGGGAGGGGTGGCGGTTCCGTGGAAGCCAGATCCGTCCCGCTGTGCATCGGCATCGTCGGCGATGATGGCGGTCGAGCCGTGACACCCGAGACAGAGGATTTCGTCGGATCGGCCAGTTCTCGTAATGCCGACCGCATGGCCGAAGCCGAGGGATGACGATCTTCTTTGTTCTTGGCCAGCGCTCGCGCGAGCACCTGATCCCACGCCGCGGGCAGATTCGGACGGATCGTGCTGGGTGGCGGCGGATCGGTGGTGATGATATCATAGAGAATCGCGGGAAGGTGCGCCCCTTGGAAGGGCGGACGGCCGGTCAGGCCCTCGTAGAGTATGCAACCGAGGGAAAACAGGTCGGACCGCGCATCCAATGGTTCGCCGCGCGCCTGTTCCGGGGGCATGTAGGCGGCGGTGCCGACGGTGATTCCCGCCTGGGTCAGGCCGGTCTGGCCGATTGGCTTGGCGAGGCCGAAATCGGTGATTCGCACCTGCCCTTGCGGCGTGATGACGATGTTGTCCGGCTTGACGTCGCGATGGATGATCCCCGCGGCATGCGCTGCGCCCAGACCGTCGAGGATTTGTGTGACGATTTCGATCAGACGCTCCACCGCGATGCCGCCCTTGAGGACTTCGGTCAGAGTTTGCCCGGCCACGTACTCCATGACGATGAAATCGCGCCCTTCGTGGTGTTCGATGGCGTGGATCGTCAGGATGTTGGGATGATTGAGCCGGGAGGCGGATTGGGCCTCGCGCAGGAGGCGGGAGCGTGAATCGGGATCCCGCGACAACGTGTCAGAGAGAAACTTGAGCGCGACCGGACGGTCCAGTTTGGTGTCGGTGGCCCGGTAGACTTCGCCCATGCCGCCTGAGCCGATTTTGGCGTCGATTCGATAATGGGCGATGGTCGTGCCGATCATGGGAGCATAATGTAATCAATCGGCAAGGGGCCAAAGCCTCTTGTTTGCCCGATCGGAGCATCCGGAGTTTCCCAGCCCACGCTCGCCCCGCGGAGCGGGACTCGCTGGGGTGGGGCACCAACTCCATTATGATCCGGCCGTGAGGCGCTTGAAGCGCGGATCGTCTTTCAGAGCGTCGAAGCGGGGATCGGCGGCGATACCGGCGGGAGTGTAGATATTGAATTTGAGCGCCCGACTGAGCGCCTCGAGCGCCGGATCGATTTTGCCCAGGGCGCTGTAGATCGCGGCGGTGGCATACGCACGGATCGATGGATCCTCAAAGCGCGGGTTGAGGGCGGACAGCCATCTCAATTCGGGTTCGGGATCTTTAACATCTCCCAACACGCACTGTGACGAGAGGAGTTGGTAGGCGATGCGCAGATCCGTCGAATCACGCTTCAGATCCTCTTTACTCAGGCGCACGCAGGTCCGGAAGGACTGCTGGGAAGGGGCATATTGGCCCGACAGGCGGTAGGCCCAGCCGAGCCAGAAGTGAAATCGCGCCTGCTTGGATTGGTCGGCGGCTTCTTTGAGATGGTCGATCGCATTGGGGAGTTGGCGCATGAACAATTCGATCTCGCCCAGTTGACCCACGTAGGTCGGCGTTCCGGGTTTTAGCGCGATGGCGGAATCGATCAACTGTTTGGCGCGGGCCAGATCGCCGCGCGTCAGGTAATACGATTGCGCGGCCTGGCTTTTTAGATGGGCGGCATCGGGGGCCAAATCCATCGACTTCTTGAAGAGCAGTTCGGCATCCTGGGGTTTGCCGGAGAACAGGGCCATGCGTCCGCGCCAACGGTACGGCTCTGGGAAGGAGGGTCGCAATTCGGAAGCGCGCCGGAATTCACGGTCGGCTTCATCCCATTGATGATCACTGTAGAGAATCGTGGCCAGAAGATAATGGGTCTCATGATCGAGCGGCCGAAGCGCCACGGCGCGCCGATTGGAGCGAATGGCCCGGGCATAGTCGCCTTGGAGTTGATACAACAGGCCTCGTCCCAGATAGAGTTCCGGCAGCGTGGAATCGATCGCGCCGGCGCGCTCCAAGAGCGTCCCTCCCTGATCGCGCCATTGTGGGTCATTGTCAAAGCCCCAATCGAGACGTTGCAGATAGGCGCGCGCCAGACCGACCTGCGCCAAGGCATAGTTTCTGTCCAGCGCGATCGCTCTCTTGAACATGGCCTCAGCAGCGGCATTGTCCTCAGTCGAACGCCCATCTAAAGATTGCCGTCCCCTAATGTAATCGTCGTAGGCCTCCAAACTGGTCGTCGGTGTTTTCGCCAGCGACTTCTCTTCCTGCGGCGACAGAGCGACCGACATGGCATGGGCGACCGAATCGGCGATTTCGCTTTGGACTTTGAAGACGTCGGTGGCCTGACGGTCGAACCGTTCCACCCAGGGGGTGCTGCTGTCGGCGACCTTGTGGAGTTGCACGGTCATGCGCAGGTTTTGTTTATCGCGCCGCACCGACCCTTCGAGCAGATAGTCGGCGTTCAATTTTTTGCCCATGTCGGCGACGCTGAGGGGCTGCCCGCGCAGGGGCAGGACGTCGTGACGCGACAGGACATGCAGTCTGCCGATGTTGGATAAACCGATGATGATGTCTTCGGTGATGCCGGCGGCGAAGAAATCGTCGTTCTGGTCGCCGCCCAAATTTTCCATGTAGAGGACTGCCACAGTGGGAATCGTGTCGTTCGCGGGGATCTCGCCAGAGGGCGGGGCCGTCGATTGATTACCCTGTGTGCCGGCTACGCCCGTCGAGTCGGCCTTTCCGGCGCGGGCGGCCGTGGTTGGCTCGGATTTGGAGCGAAAGTAGAGGAACGCAGCGACGCTCAACACGAGCACGGCAGCCGCTGACGCATAGAGCGGCCATCGTTTCTTCTGCGTCGGCGCCGGTTTCGCGGGCGGGGTGACTTTCGAGGCGCCTGCCGCCGGGATCGACGTCCGCGATGGGGATGACACGCCCGTCACCACGGCTCCCAAGACGCCCGCCGCGGCCCGCAGGTCGCCGCGCATGGCGTCGATCGTCTGATAACGGTCCGCGGTGTTCTTCGCCAACGCCTTCCCGACAATCTGCTGCAATTCCTCGGGGCAATCCGGGCGGTGCTTGCTCAGGGGCGGGCAATCTTCGTTCAGGATGTTGTAAATGACGACCGCTTCATGATCGCCGCGAAAGGGCGTCACGCCCGCCAGCATTTCGTAGAAGATGACGCCCACCGACCAGATGTCGGTGCGCTGATCGACCGGCTCGGAGCGCGCCTGCTCGGGGGACATGTAGGCCGCGGTGCCGACCGTGCTGCCGGTGCGGGTGACCTTCTTGGAAACGCCGGATTTGGCGAGACCAAAATCGACGATCTTGACGATGCCGTCCTTGGCGATCAGGATGTTGGCGGGCTTGATGTCGCGATGCACGATCCCGCGCGCATGGGCCCGTCCCAGCCCGGCGGCCACTTGCGCGACGATTTCGATGACTTCGATCAAAGGCATCGGTCCCGGCTCAATCCGCTCTTTCAAGCTCTGGCCGTCGATAAAGGCCATGGCGATGAAATGGTGGCCGTCGACCTCGTTGATTTCGTGAATCGTGCAGATGTTGGGATGGTCCAAAGCCGCCGCGGCCTGGGCTTCATTGACGAAGCGGACCCGGTCTTCCTCGTTGTCCATCGCATAGGGCGGGAGGAACTTCAGGGCGACCTGGCGTCCGAGCTTGGTGTCTTCGGCGCGATAGACCACCCCCATCCCGCCGGCGCCGATGCGGGCGAGAATCTTGTAATGCGCTATGGTCTGGCCGATCAGGGACGCCATCTTGGGCTTCGCCGCCTCGATCTCCCGCCGGCGGGAGCGATGAGACTAATGATAAGGATCGTGCTTTCGGGCGGGTTTATCAAGAACAGCCGACGGTGGCACCGGGGACGGCCCGCCGTCAGCCAGCGTGGCTCTTGCGGGCCTGGGGTTGGTGCCGACGACCGGAGGGATGCCCCGCAGATTCCTTCGAATTGGCCGGAGCCAGAGCGTGGGAGATGACATCGGCCATCGTCGTCACCGGAATGAAGGTGACCTTGTCTTTGACTTCGGCCGGGATGTCGATCAGATCTTTCTCGTTGTCGCGCGGAATGAGCACGGTGTGGATCGAGGCGCGGTAGGCGGCCAAGGCCTTTTCCTTCAGGCCGCCGATGGCCAGGACTTGGCCGCGTAACGTCACCTCGCCGGTCATCGACAGACGTGGCACCACGGTTCGGCCGGTGAACACCGACGCGATCGCGGTGGCCATGGTGATTCCCGCCGAGGGTCCATCTTTGGGCGTCGCCGCCGAGGGGACATGCACGTGGACGTCATAATCATTGAAGATCTTGGCGTCCAGCCCCAGCAGGCGATGATTCGAGCGCACCCACGAATACGCCGCCTGGACTGATTCGCGCATGACTTCGCCGAGACTGCCGGTGTAGGTTAGGATTTTCTTGCCCGGCATGCGGGTGGCTTCGATGAAGATGATGTCACCGCCCACTGCGGTCCAGGCCAGGCCGGGCACGACACCGATCTGCGCCGCGCGGGAGACGACTTCCGGAATGAATTTCACCGGTCCGAGATATTCGGCCAGCTCGGCCGTGTGGACCGCGGTTTTGCTCTGTTTGCCGGAAGCCACCGTGCGCGCCACCTTGCGGCAGATCGTGGCGATCTCGCGGCTGAGGTTGCGCACTCCCGATTCGCGCGTGTAATCGCGCAACATGTGGGCCAGGGCATCATCGGCGATCGTCAATTGCCCGCGTTTGAGGCCGTGGTTTTCCAGTTCACGCGGGAGCAGATACCGTTTGGCGATCTGAATTTTTTCCAGATCGGTGTATCCCGGCATCTCGATTGTCTCCATCCGGTCGCGCAGGACATGTGGGATCGGATGGAGCAGATTGGCGGTGGTGATGAACATCACCGCTGACAGATCAAAGCCGACGTCGAGATAGTGATCGGAAAACGAATTGTTCTGCTCCGGATCCAAGACCTCGAGGAGCGCGGCGGCGGGATCGCCGCGGAAATCGGCGCCGATCTTGTCGATTTCATCGAGCATGAAGACCGGATTTTTCACCCCGGCGCGGCGCAAACTTTGGATGACCCGTCCGGGCAAGGCGCCGATATAGGTGCGACGGTGGCCGCGGATTTCGGCTTCGTCGCGCAGGCCGCCCAGCGAAATGCGCTCGAACTTGCGTCCCATGGCGCGGGCGATCGAGCGTCCCAGCGAAGTCTTTCCCACGCCCGGCGGACCGACGAAGCAGAGAATCGGTCCCTTCACCGAGTCTTTCAATTTGCGCACCGCCAGGAATTCGAGAATCCGGTCCTTGACCTTTTCCAGCCCGTAGTGATCCTCGTCCAGAACGGTCTGCGCGTGGTTGAGGTCCAAATTGTCCTCGGTCTTGATGTCCCACGGGACAGAGACCAGCCAGTCCAGATAGGTGCGGCTGACGGTGTATTCCGCCGAGGCGGTGTTCATCCTTTCCAGCCGATCGACTTCCTTTTCGGCGGTCTCCCGCGCCGGCTCGGTCATATGCGCGGCTTCGATTTTCTTTTTGAACTCGGCGATGTCCTGCGCGTGGTCATCCTGCTCGCCCAATTCCTTTTGGATCGCCTTCAGTTGCTCGCGCAGGATGTATTCTTTTTGCATGCGGCCCATCTCGGTGGCCGCCTGCGATTGGATTTTGCGCGACAATTCGAGAACCTCGACTTCCTTGTTGAGCAGGTCCATGACCTTGTCGAGACGGGCGCGGACGTCGAAGGTCTCCAGGACCTCCTGTTTTTGCGTGTGCGCGACGTTCAGATTGGCGGCGATGAGATCGGCGAGTTTGCCCGGCTCCTCGGTGTTGATCGCGGTGATCTGCAAATCCTCCGACAGGTAGGGGGACAATTCGACCGCCTTCTTGAGCAGCTCGAGGGCGTTGCGAACCGTCGCCTCGATGGGGATCGAGCGCGCCGTGCTGTCCTCGTGTGTCTCGATCTTCGCCACGACGAAGGGCGTCGAGCGCACGATCTCGCGCACGGTGAATCGGGTCATGCCCTGCACGAGGCAACGCACTGAGCCGTCGGGGAAGCGCAGCATCTTCAAGATCGAACCGACCGTGCCCACCTGGTAGAGACCCTCGACGCCGGGATCGTTGCCGTCGGGCTCCTTCTGCGCGATCAGGCCGATCAGACGGCCGCGCATCAGGGTTTGATCGATCAGCCGGGCGTACTTCTGATCGTTGACCATCAGCGGCGCTACCATCGCGGGGAAGATCACGGTGCCGCGGGTGGGGAGAATCGGCAGTTGCTCGAGCTCGGCGGCCGCGCCGTGGGGCGTCGGCGCGGCTTTCGGCGGTGCGATCGGTGCTTCCGTCACGGGCATGGGTGTCATCCTTCGGTGTCTATGTTCCTGTCCAAAACACAATTGTCATGCTGAGTCCCGGACGTCACCGGCGTACGGGGCGAAGCATCTCTATAGGTAACTCCTGCACGCAGGTCTTTTATAGAGATTCTTCATCGTTACGCTCTGCGAGCGCGACGATTCAGAATGACAGGATGGATCAATTCGCGCCATATGGCATCAACTCGCAGTCATGCGACAATTTGGTCACTCCTCAACCTCGATACTGACCTCGCGGGCCATGCCGGGCTGCGGCGCCAGTTTCGCAATCGTGATTTCCAAAAGTCCATTCTTGTACGCCGCCTTCACTTGGTCGGAGTCGACCGATTCGGGCAGATGGATTTGGCGTTCGAAGCGGCCGGTGGAGATTTCCAGATTGCGAAAGCAGCACCCCTCGCTCACCGGCACCGGGCGACGGTCCCCCTTCACGATCAAGACGCCATTGGCGATGCTGATCGAGACATCGGGGGGCTTGACCCCGGCCAGTTCGACCAGGACGACCACCTGCTCGTCGTTTTCCCAGACGTCGGTGCAGGGGCGCCACAGCCGGTTGGAGGCGGGCATCTTGCGCCAGTTCGACAACTGGTTGAAGAGCAGGTCCATTTCCTCCTGAATCTGGCGCACGTCCGAGATCAGGTCTTTTTTGAATTCGGTGATGCTCATGGCATGGACTCCGTGTTGGCTGCCCGGCGGTCCTCAGGTCGTTGACAACCAGAATACGTATCCGCAAGCCGCGACGACAGATGCGATTTGGCCGCCTTCGGTGGTACCGTCGGACCGTCTATTTAGTTTCGGCGGACAAGGCGGGGGAGGTTAATCGCAACTCGGCTGCAACCAATCCCCCCTGCCGTGTGTCTTACGTAATAGCGGGTGGAAACCCGGCCGGGGTCCAAGGGGATGGTGAACAGTCGACAACAAGCGCGCTTGGCCACCCTCCTGGAGCCGGTCCATCAGAAGGCGACGCGATTCTGCCTGCGGTTGTGCACAACCCGGCAGGACGCCGAAGACCTCTACCACGACGCCGTGCTGGCCGCCTGGCACGGTCTGCGGGGTCTGATGGATGAAGCGCAGTTCGGCCCGTGGTTCTACCGGATCATCGTCAACGCTTTCCGCAATCGCGAAAGGCGGCGTAAGTGGCGGCGGTGGGTGTCATTGGATTCCACCGATGCCGCCAACGGCGCGGTGAAAATCAGAACCGTGGAGACGGGGCCGGGTCTACAACAAATAAACGGGAAGATTGCCCTGCCCCAATTGGACCCGAACTTGAGCGACGCCGAGAAGATCGCCGAGGTCAAACGCCAACTGGCGGCGAACGGCATCACCAATGCCGACGTGATGATCGAGAATGGGCATGTCAAGGTCGAGGTGAAGCAGGAAAAGACAGTGCACTAAGATCGACTGCCCGACGAAATTGAACGGCGCCCCGAGATGGGGGGCGCCGTTTTCGTTGTGGCCCGGTCCGCCAGTACGGGTGCCACGTACAAACTCCGTTTGTCCGTGGCACCAGCGCGTTTCCGATGATTCCCTCCCGAGAGCCGTTACCGCTCGAAATTGACAGGAATCTTGCCGCCCACCAGTGATCGGAGCCAGGGCGGGATCAATATCCAATTCCGGGCGGCCACGGACGACTAAGGTCTTGAGATCGGGCCGGCATCGGAATATCTTGGCGGAAATACCTGGAGCACCCAAAACGGGTGCCCCTATGACCGTGAGGGATTCAAGCGGAAGGGAAGTTGTTGCCATGACGCCGAAGTACAACCCTCTGAGGCTCAGCCCGTTCATCGTCGCACTCATTTGTTACCTTCTGCCCTGTGCTTCGCCCGCACCAGCAGCGCATCATGACCCTCAACTGGATCCGTACATCGAGTTCCTCGGGCACCAGACAACCTCCGCCAAGGAGTACGTTCTGGGGATGTTCAAGGACCACGACTTGGTCATTCTCTGCGAACGCGATCATCGTGATACGACGCAGTATAATTTGTTTCTGAGCGTCATCCGCGACGAATGGTTTATCAAGAATGTCGGGATTGTCTTTACGGAGGTCGGCACCAGTTCGCTGAACCCGGAACTGAATGCGTTCCTTCATAGCGACAACCTGCCCGCCGATTCGGTCGATCGGGCCATCCTGAACTTTCATCGGAATTGCGATTGGTTCCTGATGTGGGAGAAGACGAATTTCTCTCTCTTCCTTCATGGTGTCTACGCGATCAACCGGACTTTGCCGCCAAAGGACAAGCTCACTCTGTATCCCTCGGATATGCCCCTTGATTGGAGCCAGATGGATTCGGCCAAATACGCGGCGTTTCAGGGAACGCTGGGTGGGCGCGACAGCGTCATGGCGGCTGAGATTATCGATCAATTCGAGAAACTCGACAAACCGGATGCCGGACAC
>JACQFV010000134.1 GCA_016199865.1 Candidatus Zixiibacteriota bacterium
CATTGTAGTAGCGCCGGGCATTCTGGACAAAATCTTCGATCTGGCCCAGGGTCGCCTGCAGTTGGTTGAAACTCTCGACGGCGCGCAACTGCGGATAATTCTCCGCCAGAGCAAAGAGCGATTTCAAGGTGCCGGTCAGGGCGTTTTCGGCCTGGGCTTTGGCGGCCGGTCCCTGCGCCGACATGGCGTTCGCCCGCGCCGAGATGACGGCCTCGAGCGTGCCCCGTTCGTGGCCGGCATACCCCTTGACCGTCTCGACCACGTTGGGGATGAGGTCGTAGCGCCGTTTGAGTTGGACGTCGATGTCCGACCAGGCGTTGTCGCACTGCACGCGCAGCCGGACCAGCCCGTTGTACATGCCGATGACCCACAGGGCCACCATCACGATCACTCCGATGAAAATCAGGAAGCCAAGCATCGTCGGTTTTCCTCCATTCTCCTGAATCCGTTACCTCAGACTCGGTACCGTTGACATTTGAGGGCGTGGTACGAGAAAGCCGCCCCGTGGTTGCGCAAATCGGAATTGGCCGACCGCACATGAAGGAACTGGGTGCGTCCGACGTGCATCTGACGACGGGAGCTCCGGTGACCTTTCGCATTCATGGCGACCTAGTGCCGGCGAACGACCGTCCGATGCAGTCGGCCGAAGTGGGGTTGCTTCTGTACGAGATTCTCGCCTCCGAGCAGATCAAGCGGTACGAAGAATCGTGGGACTTGGACAGCGCCCACACGATTCCGGGCTACGCCCGCTTTCGGGTGAACCTATTCCGCAGTCATCGCGGTCCCGGCGGCGTCTTGCGATTGATCCCAGAGGATCCGCCAACGTTGGCAGAGTTGGGTATGCCGGAGATCGTCACGCACCTCGCCGAAACTCCGCGCGGTCTCATTCTCGTCACCGGCCCGACCAATTCGGGCAAATCGACCACGCTGGCGGCGATGATCAACCACCTGAATGAGACCCAGACACGGCACATCGTGACCCTCGAAGACCCGGTTGAGTTCGTGCATGCCAACAAGCATTCGCTGATCACGCAACGTCAGGTCGGCGCCCACACGCATGATTTTGCGTCGGCTTTGCGCGCGGCCCTGCGCGAGGATGCCAATGTGATCCTCGTGGGTGAAATGCGCGATCTGGAGACGATTCATCTGGCCTTGACCGCCGCGGAACTGGGATTGTGCGTCTTCGGGACCCTGCACACCAAGAGCGCCGCGCAGACGGTCAACCGGCTCATCGACGCCTTCCCCCCCGACCAGCAGTCGCAGATTCGGGTGCTGTTGTCCGAGGGATTGAAGGGCGTCATCGCCCAGCAGCTGGTTCGCCGCGCCGATGATCGGGGGCGCTTGGCGGCACTGGAGATCATGATCAACACACCGGCCATCGCCAACATGATCCGCGAAGGCAAGACGCACCAGATCGGCACCAACATCCAGACAGGCCGTCGCGACGGGATGCAATTGATCGAGCAACATCTCACCCAACTGGCCGACGACGGCCTCATCACCTGGGAAACGGCCATGGTCGCTGCCGGCAATCCCTCGCTTCTGACCACGGCGGCGCGTCAAAAACCGGAGCTGGCGGCTGCATGAAGAAAAAGAGCCACCGGCTCGACCAGATCCTCCTGCGGCGCGGTTGGGTCAACGAAGAGCAGATCCGCGAGGGTTTACAGCAACAGAGACGAACCGGCGTGCGCTGGGGATCGGCGTTGGTCGAAGTCGGGATCATCACCGAAGCCCAACTCGTCGAGGCGCTCTCCGAACAGTATGGGACGGCCAACTGGGATCCGTTGACAGTTGCGCCGACCGAGACGGCGTTGAAATTGTTTCGCGACGATTGGGTGCGGCAGAAGGGGATCATGCCCCTGGCTTACGACCCATCGAAAAACGCCCTCCAAGTGGCCATGGCCGATCCGAACAACGTCGTCCTGGCCGATGAAATCCGCTTTCTGACCAACATTCGGGCGCTGACCATCTGTGTCGCGCCGCAGACGACTCTGCGGCGTCTCTGGGATCAGTTCTATGGCAGCCCGGTTCCGAGCCGGGAGGTTCAGAAGGACGCCGCCGGTGTCGCGGGGACAGATTCGATGCCGGAACGGTTGGGGCTGGAGTTTGGATTCTCACTGGATCGCGACGGCGCGGCAGCGTCGGAACCAGACAGCGCCGCCAAACCGGCCGTCAAAGTGCTCCTGTGGCTGGCGCAGCCACTGGTGGCCAAACTGCTGAAATCACTGCTTGAGGTCGAACGGTGTACGGTGTCGCTCTGGGACGGCCGCGAAGCGCCGGAGGGGGATTGGGATTACCTCGTTTACGACGACGACATCGCCCTGGCCAGTCCCGAGTCTCTGCCCCGTCTCAAGCGGGCGCTGCCACGCCTACAATTCACCGTGCGGCCGTCGTGGATCGGTGCGCTCTTGCGATCGCCTCTGTCGTATGACCGGCTGCGCGACGGCTATCTGCAGTTGACCGAATCCGTGCGGCGGTGGACCGGCAACCGTGATCGCGCCGCTGATCGCTGGGCTTCACGCTATGCTTTGGCGATGGCGCGGCGGCTGCCATTGACGCCATATGAGACCGACACACTGCTTGTTGCCTGTGAACTGTCCCCCCTCATCGCGTCACAGGCCAAATCACCTGAGGACCACGAACGGATCGTGCAGGAATTGGGGTGCCCGTTCCCCGTCGCCGACATCTTCCGCGCCGCGCCGCGCCCCTTCGCGCAGCTGGGACTCAAGCCGGGGCAGTCGGCTCCCGAGGCGCCGTTCACGGCACGGGTCTTCGCGGTCGTCTCGGCTTTTCTCGCCCGGCGACCGCAACATCCGGTGAACACCATCGAAGCCGCCGGGGCATTGGCGGAATCGCTGCATGAGGAATCGGGACGACTGTTCGATCCTTTGGCCGTCGAGGCGCTCCTTCACGTGGTGCGTGAGGAGGTCTTGGAGGGGTATCTCCCCCCCGGGCCATCCGAAGTCCTGCTCGTGGCGGATCGACAGGTCGGATGGCAGCATCTGGTTCTCCTGTTGGAAAACGAGGGATGGCGTGTCGTCACCGCCAACAGCGCCTCGGAGGCGCGCACGCTCACCGAGCGTCGCCGACCGGACACGGTGGTGTGGGCGGCGGCGAATGCATTGGAATGGATTCGCTGGCAGGCGCGATCGGCGCCGGGGATCATGAGTTTTCTTCTCTTGGACGAGTTCGAACCGACGTTGGCCCGTTCGGCGCTCGAGGCCGGCTTCGAGGACGTCTGGAGCGGCGCCTGGGATCCCGGCATGGCCGCTGCCAAGTTGCGCCGCGCCGTGCAACGCAAACCGGTGGCCCAGCCAAAAGTCGAAGGCGTGACCGGCACGCTCGATCATCTGAGCTTGATCGACATGGTGCAGATTCTCGCGGCGGGCACGCGCAGCGTCAAGATCGACCTGGTGCACGGGCATGAGCATGGCAGGATCATCCTCTGGCAGGGGCAGGTCCGCTTTGCGGAGACTCCCGCGACGCACGGCGAAGACGCCATCTACGAGATGCTGACCTGGCACGACGCGGCATTCTCGTTTGCGCCCGTTGACGAGATGCCCGCCCCGAACTGCACCATGCCCAACGAGGCCATTCTTTTGGAAGGGTGCCGTCGGTTGGACGAAGGACTGAAACCGGCGACCGCGCAACAGAGCATCAATACGCTCGATGTGCCCGCACAGTGATCCGACTGTAACACCTCCGTCATTGACGAAACGAGTGGCGCGGCGACCGATGTTGCCGCTATGTTCGTCGGGGACCGATAGGCACGTCAGTCCCCGGGAGGGCATTATGATCTTTCATCGCGTCTCCACGATCTGGCATGGAATCGGGCTGGGGCAGGCCATCGCCGTGGCGATTTCCTGGTCGGTGAATCACTCACTGGTCTGGGTGATCCTGCATGGGCTGTTTGGCTGGTTCTACGTGATCTACTACGCGTTGGGGTTGGGGCGGTAAGTCAGTTAGGATTGGCGTATGATTTCCCTGGCTTTCCATGGTGCGGCCCAGACCGTGACCGGGTCCAAGTATCTTGTGCGGACCGGCCCAGAGTCGCTCTTGATCGATTGCGGCATCTTTCAGGGGACGAAAGAGCTGCGACAGCAGAACTGGGACAAACCGCGGTTCGACGCGGCGGCCATCCCTCGCATCCTCCTGACTCATGCGCACACCGATCACACGGCGTTTCTGCCGCGGCTCTACCGGTTTGGCTTCCGTGGTCCGATCCTTTGTTCGCCGCCGACGGCGCGACTCACAGAAATACTCCTCCTCGATTCTGCCCATCTGCAGGAAGAGGACGCGCATTACCTGAACAAAGTAGGGGCGACGCGGCACAAACCGGCCCTTCCCCTGTACACCGTCGAGGATGCTCAAGCGGTGATCCGTCAGTTGCGCCCCGTGGCGATCGGCGAAGAGATCACGGTGTCGGCGCAGATGAAATTCACCTTGCGGCCGGTTGCGCATATCCTCGGCGCCTGCTCCGTACTGCTGCGTGTGAAGGACGCGACCACGGAGAGAACCATCTATTTCAGCGGCGACGTCGGCCGTTATTCCATGCCGCTCCTTCCCGATCCTCTGCCCCCTCTCCCCTGCAACTATCTTGTCGTTGAATCGACTTACGGAGACCGCCTGCATGAGGAAAGCCATCCAGCCGAGGTCCTGACCGGCCTGGTCCGGCGGATCGTCGCCTCCGGCGGGGTCCTGCTGATTCCGGCCTTCGCCGTCGGACGGGCCCAAGAACTGGTTTACATTCTCCATACACTTCAGGATCGGGGCGACATTCCGCGCCTGCCGATCCACGTCGATAGTCCGATGGCGGAAAACGCGACTGAAATATTCTCTGAGTTTCCCGCCCTGCACCGTATCGAAGTCGATCGCGCCGGCGATGCCATGCATGCCGACAATATTACCTATCATCGCACGCGGGAATCGTCCCAGGCAATCAACAACATGGCGGGGCCGCGCGTGATCATCTCCGCCAGCGGGATGTTGACGGGTGGGCGTATCCTGCACCATCTTATTCACCGCATGGGCCATACCGAAAACATCATCGCCTTGGCCGGATATCAGGCCGTTGGGACCCGTGGACGCGACTTGATTGACGGCAAGCGCCAGTTACGCATCCACGGAGCCGAGCACGAGGTGCGCGCCCAGGTCGTGGACATCGGAGGATTGTCGGGACATGCCGACTATCGCGAATTGATGAAATGGCTGGCGGGAGTGACCGCACCCCCGAAGAAGACGTTCGTCACGCACGGTGAACCCGGACCGGCCGCGGCGATGGTCAATCGGCTCGCGCAGGAACGTGGCTTCGCCGCCGTCGCGCCGCGGCTGGGCGAGGAATTCGAATTGTGATTCTCACCGGAGCGAATGCCATGGGGAGTCGAGTCAAATTCGTCACCGGCGCTCTGGCGGCGGCCGGGGTAGTGCTGTGGGCCTCCCCAGCCGGCGCGGTCAAGACCGTCCGAATCATGACCGGACTGGATCAGCCGGTCTACCTCTGTTCGCCGCCGGGTGATTATCACCGTCTGTTCGTGCTGGAACAGACCGGGGCGATCCGGATCATTAAAGACGGCGCCCTGTTGACCCGGCCCTTTCTCGACGTCGATGCCCTGTCGAGTTGCTGCAATGAACGCGGCCTTCTGGGGCTGGCTTTTCATCCCAATTACGCGGCCAACGGATTTTTCTACGTTGATTACACCAACAATTCCGGCAACACCGTCATCGCGCGGTACACGGTCTCCACGGACGCCGATAGCGCCAATTCCAACACCGCGCTGATTCTGAAAACCATCACCCAGCCCGAAGCCAATCACAACGGCGGCTGCCTGCAGTTCGGACCGGACGGCAAATTGTACGTCGGCATGGGCGATGGCGGCGGCGCCAATGACCAGCATGGCGCAATCGGCAACGGCCAGAACACGCTGACACTCTTGGGGAAGATCCTGCGCCTGGACGTCGATCTCCCGGCGCCCTATGTGCCCGTCGACAATCCCTTCATCGGCGCCACCGACACGCTGCATGAAATCTGGGCCATGGGCATGCGCAACCCGTGGCGGTTCAGTTTCGACCGGCTCACGGGTGACCTCTACATCGGCGACGTCGGCCAGGACACCCGCGAGGAGATCGATTTTCAGCCCGCGTCGTCGACGGGCGGAGTGAATTACGGCTGGCGCTGCATGGAGGGAACTTTTTGCACCGGCATGACCGGCTGCACTTGCAACAGCCCCAGTCTGACGCTGCCCATCAGCGAATACGTCAATGGATCGGGATGCTATGCCGTGGTCGGCGGGTATGTCTATCGCGGCTGTGCCATGCCATCGCTCCAGGGAACCTACTTCTATGCCGACTACTGCCGTCTGAATATCTGGTCCTGGCGTTACAATGGCGCCACCAAGAGCGACTCCGCCGAGCGCACGATCGAACTGGATCCGCCCGGCGCCCAGGCCATCAATGCCATCTCCTCGTTCGGCGAAGACGCGTTCGGGGAGTTGTACATCTGCGATTTGGGCGATGGTGAGATTTACAAGATCGTTCCCGATGCGTTCGCCGACTGCGACAGCAACAAGATCGCGGACTCCTGCGAGATCGCAGTGGGATTGGCTGCGGATAACAACGGGAATGGGATTCCCGACGCCTGCGAGGTCGTCTGCACCTGCCCGTGCCATACCGACCCCGTCTGCGACGGTGTGACCGACGTCCTGGACGTGGTCTTAGTCATCAGCTCCGCCTTTCGCGGCGGCTCACCCCAGATCGATTCCGGATGCACCGAGATCGACCGTAGCGACGTCGACTGCAATTGTGTCGTGGACGTTCTCGACGTCGTTGGCATGATCGCGCGCGCCTTCCGCGGCGACTTGACGCCCTTTTGCAACGCCTGCACGCAACCGTGCCCCCGACTCAGATGATCACGGTCGGGATGAACTATGAGGTGCGCGAGGGGAAGTCCGAGCCCTTCGAGAAGAAGTTTGCGCAGGTGATGACGTTGATGGCCGCCATGTCCGGCCATCTCGAAACCCGTCTGTACAGGGATGTGTTCCGACCCAATGCCTATCTGATCGTATCGGAGTGGGAGTCCCGACCGTCGTTCGACGCTTTCATCGCTTCCGAGGCATTCACGAAGACGACGGACTGGGGCAAAGAGCACATCCTGACCGGCCGACCGAAACATCAGATCTTCGGCGAGTGAGGCGGGCACGGGCCACCCCAATTAAGCAATCGGAGTAGTCAGGAATCTGTTCCCACGGTCTGCACCGTGGACTATGGTTTCGCCCGGATGAATATCTGTGCGCGTCACGCGCCCTCGCGTGACTCGCCGCCACCCGGGGGCGGGTGGCGGGCACTCTTGTCTACTGACGCCGCCGGTCTTTCTGTTGGACGTTCTCAGGATCTCGGATCAGTTCTTTATTCCCAGCCGCCGGTATTTCTCTTTGTACTTCTCCCAGAGGGTTTTCTGCTTGTCGGTCAGATCGACCTTGCGCCCCTGAATGAACTCCATCTCCACGTGCGTGGGGATTTCCAGAATGTCGCCGTCCGTGACGATCACGGTCGCATCCTTGCCCACGGCCAGCGATCCGACGCGATCATCGGCGCCGAGAATCTGCGCCGGATAGAGCGTGATGGACTTCAGGGCGTCGTCCTTCGGCAGCCCGTAGGCGGCGGCGGTGGCGGCATGATACGGCAGGTTGCGCACGTCGCCGTTGAACACGGCGCCCTTGCCGGTGATGCAGTAGCGCACGCCGGCCCGTCGCAAACGGTCGGGAAGCGTGTAGGCGGCGTCGTACGGGTCGTCCTCGCGCTGGGGCGTGCGGTGGATGCCGCCGATCAGGACCGGCACATCGTCCTTCTTCAGCAGGGCGGCGCAGGCGACAGCATCGTATCCGCCGTCGATGATGAGTTTCACGTGTTCGGCTTCCGCGAACGCGACCGCGGCTTCAATCTGCTGGATCTCATCGGCATCGACGATGATCGGCAACCGTCCCTCGAGCACGGAGATCATCGCCTCCCAACGCGAGTCATTTTCGAGCGCCGGCGTTCCCGGGGCGGCGCCTTTCTTGGCGGTCATGTAGGCACGGGCCTGGTCAAAGGCATCGCGCACGTCCTTCAAGGCCTTGTCGCGATTCTCTTTTTGTTTATCCTCCGAGTCTTGCATCCACCAGGCGGTGATCGTGGTCATGCGCGGCCACTTGACGTGCATGCCGACCGGTGCCTTGACCGTCATGTCCTCCCACGTCCAGCCATCCAACTGGATCAAAGCCGATGTGCCGCAGATCACGCCCCCGCCGGGAGCGCTCAGGGCCAGCGTCACGCCATTGCTGCGCGTCACGGGAATCTGCTCGCTCTCGGGATTGATCGCCACTTCGGCTTTGACATTGGGATTGATCGATCCGGTCTCGTTGATGTCGTTGCTGGCGCGAACGGCGCCGATTTCCGTCAGCCCCAGCGACGTGTTGGCGTCGATCAGCCCCGGATACACCTGCTTTCCGGTGACGTCGATCTTTTCGGTGTTTGGCGGCAGAGTCGCCGTTGGCCCCACGGCCGTGATCTTGCCCCGTTCAAATAAGAGAGTGCCGCCGGGAATGTCCGGCTTGTCGACGGGATGAACCGTCCCGCCCACCAGCGCGATGGGGTGATCCTGCGGGGCGCCAGGAGTCGGCACGGCCGCTTGAAGGACCCCAAGGGACGTGATGATCGAGGCGAGCGCCGCTGCGATTGCCACGTACTGTTTCATGTCAGCGACCCCCTTCCATCTCAACACTCTGTTCGTCAAAGACGTCGCATCGCGGCCACTTCCCCTTATGATCGCCGCCACCGGGCGGAGTCTCGTCGCCGGACTGAAGGATTTTCTGAATCAAAGTCGCGCGCTTCTTCTGGTCGTCGATCCGCCGCTGCGCGTCCTCCGTGCGGTCGAAATACTGGCGGCCATCGATCCAAGTCTGCTCGCAGATCGAATAAGTCGACATGGGCGGCCCGCTCCAGACCGCCAAATCGGCATCCTTGCCGACTTCGATGGAGCCGACCCGGTTGTCCACTTTGAGTTGCTTCGCTGTATTGATGGTCACGAACTTCAGCGCTTCCTCTTCGGGCACGCCGCCGTATTTTGTCGCCTTGGCGCATTCCCAGTTCAGCCGCCGGGCCAGTTCATCGGAATCGGAATTGAAGCTCACCACGACGCCGGCGTTGTGCATCAGGGCGCCGTCGTAGGGGATCGCGTCATAGACTTCGATCTTGTACGCCCACCAGTCGGTGAAGCAGGAGCCGCCGATGCCATCCTTGGCCATGACGTCGGCGACTTTGTACCCTTCGAGGATGTGCTGGAAGGCCGCAATCTTGACGCCAAAATCCTCACACGTACGCATCAAGGCCAGGATTTCATCCTGACGGTAGGAGTGGCAGTGAATGAAACGGGTGCCATCCAAGATCTCGACGATCGCGTCCAGTTCGAGATCGCGGCGCGGCGGGATGCCGGCATGGCGCTTCTTCCAATCCTCCCAACGCGCCTTGTACTGGCGCGCGGCGGTAAATTCATCGCGGACGAGTTGTTCGACGCCCATGCGCGTCTGCGGATAGCGCGTCGTGTACCGGTCGCCCCAGTTTGACTGCTTGACGTTTTCTCCCAAGGCAAATTTGATCGTGCCGGGCCAGTTGTCGAACTTCATCTGCTCGGGCAGCGCCCCCCAGCGCAATTTGATCAATTGCAGCTGGCCACCGATCGTGTTGGCCGAACCGTGAAGAACATGGGCCTCCGTCAGGCCGCCGGCCAACTCGCGATAGATCGAGATGTCGGTGGGATCGATGAAATCGCCGATCCGCACCTCGGCGGAAATCGTCTGCCCCGATTCGTTGATGCCGCCGTCGGTGGCGATGTGCGAATGGCAATCCATCAAGCCCGGCGTCAGATGTTTGCCGACCAGATCGACGACAACGGCGTCGGTGGGAGCGTTGACGTTCGCGCCGACGGCGGTGATCTTGCCGGACTGTACCAGCACGGAGGCGCCGGCCATTTTCCCTTGGGGCCCGCAAGTCCACACGGTGGCATTCTTGAACAGCACGGCAGCGGGCTGGGCTGGCGGCCCGGCTGTTCCAAATGCACCGAAAGGAAAGTTGACCGGGAACGAGGCCATCTGCGGCGGCTTGGGCTTGCTCGTGTCCGCCTCCGGCGTGAAGGGACCGATCCGTTCGCCAGTCCACGTCCACGCCGCGCCATCGGACCACGCGCCCGTGCCGATGAGCGTCGCGGCGTCGAGTGTGGCGGTCATCCGCACGACGCCATTCCAACCGAGTGAATCGCCTTTGAAATTGAACCCCAAGCGGGCGTCGTTGAGGCCGACGTCGTTCAGTTTCGCTTCTTTGCCGTTCTTGCTGAGCGTGCCGGAGAGTTTGTCGGGATCACCTTTGACCAACAACTTGATCGTATCCGTCGGGGCTTGCTTCTCCGATAAAGTCAGACGCCAGGCGCCGCGCACGTCGGCCAACGGCGCGGGTTTGTTCTCATAGCGTTGGCCATCAACCCAGGTCTCCAGAATTTGCGTCTTGTCGGCGAATAGATCACCGTCGGTGACGACCAGATTCCCGGCCTTCCCGGCGTCGATTGTTCCCAGTCGATCGGCGATCCCATAGAGTCCCGCGGGAGTCACCGTCAGCGCCGTCAGCGCGGCATCGGCGGACAATCCGCGCTGCACCGCCTTGCGCACCGCTCCCAGAAAATCCTTGGTGTCCTTCAGCCCCTGCGACATGAAGGCAATCGGGACCCCCGCCTGCGCCAGCCGTCCGGCGTTTTCCGGGGCAATGTCCCAATGCATGAGCGTCTCAAGGGACACGCCCATCGCCTCTTCCGGAGTCTTGACATTCGGCGGCTTGGGAAACTCGAGGGGAAGAATCACCGAGCGACCAGAGGCCTTGATCGCATCGAGGAGACGGTATTCCTGCCCCGAACCGCGCACGATCACATTGAGATTGAACTCTTTGCCGATTCGGTCGGCACGCAGGTCATAGAGAATGTCCGAGGCATCGATCACAACCGGAGCCGTGCCGCCGGCGTACCCCTGGAGCGCGTCGAGCGCGTCGTTTCGCTCCGGCCTGGGCAGTTGCTTGTCTTTCCGATAGGCATCCCAGGCCTGCCGGTACCAGTCGGCATCATAGAACGCCTGCCGGAACAGCGTGTAGGCGCCCATGGGCGAGGTCGGGTACGAATCCTCGCCGAAGCCGCCACGGGTCGTCAGCATGGCGTGCAACGCCACGTGATCCTTGAGGACCGAGCGGGTGTTGTCACCGTCGCCGGTCGTGACCAGGGCGCTGGTCCCTTTGATGATCCCCTCTGACGGCGCCACCAGCCGCACGGCGATCCCCTGCGAGCGGTAGTTCTTGTTGGCGTCATTGTCCGGCTGGTAGAGTTGATCGGCGCGGGTTTGTGGCACGACTTTGGAATTCCAGTAGTTGGCGCCGCCCTTCGGAGCCGGTGTGCCCGGTCCCTCGGGCTCCTGTCCCCGGCCGCGCCCGCCGCCCCGTTCCATCGGCGGCTTGGGAGGGCCTCCCAACTCGGAGTAGGCGTCGATAAATCCCGCATAAACCGTTTTCCCGGTCAGGTCGAAGATGGTGGCATCAGCGGGCACCGCAACCTGCGCCCCGGCGGCGATGATGATTCCATCGCGGATCACGACGGTGCCGTTCTCGATCACGCGCCCCGGCGCCGCAACGATGCGGGCGTGGGTCAATGCCGAGATGGCGGGAGTGTGTTCGCGAATTCCAGGCGGCGGCACAGTCGTCTCGGTCGCGCCGACCATGCCGGCTACGACCAAGACGCCGAGTCCGGTCAGCCAGAGGCGGGGTGAAAGGCGGCGAAGTGGAAGCATTGAATCCCCTTTATATTGGTGGTGTTTATTCCCTCGATGCAAAAACCCAACCGGAGGCCAAGCCACCGGTGCGGGCCACTGATAGGGCGACATATTTCATCGTCTTTGGTCAAAAGTCAAGCCCAGATCGAGCCGGGCGGGCGCACATCATCGTGAGGGGAACCAATGGTAGAGCATGAAATAGATCAGAACCCCGGTGACGGAAACATACATCCACAGAGGCCAGGCCCAGTGGGCCAGACGTTTGTGCCTGGCGAAGTCGGCCCGGAGCGCCCGGACGACGGTTACTATGATCAAAGGCAGAATCGCCGCCGCCAACGGTGTGTGGGTGAACAGGATCGTGAAGTATAGGGGCCGCGACCAGCCGGTTCCGGCAAAACGGGTGATCCCCGCCTGGCTGTGATAGGTTATGTAGGATGTGAGAAAGAGAACCGAGCAGACACACGCCGTCAGCATGCAGGCACGGTGCAGGGCGATCTGGCGACGGCGGATGAAGACGTACCCGCAACCCAAGAGCGCCGCCGACAAACCGTTCAGTGTAGCGTTGACGGCCGGCAGAATCGAAATATCCATCATGCCCGGCGGTCGCGCAGGAGGACCGCCACGTCATCCGTGACGTGCCGGATCAAGTCGGGATCGTCGCTGTGGTAGTACCCCCGGATGTGCCCGCGGCGGTCAACCAGGGCAAAGAGGGTGCTGTGCAGGATCGGATCCTCGCGGCTGCCGACGTGGAAGCCGTCGACCGCCACGTGGGTGATGGTCACCATGTCCCCGGTGAGAAACCACCACCGCTGCCGGCTGGCGCCGAAACGGTCGGCGTACTCGGAGAGGGCCTGCGGCGTGTCGCGATCCGGATCGACGGTAAACGAGACAAACCGGACCGGCGTGGAGTCCGACAGCGCCTTTTGCAGTTCGCACATGTGCATCGTCATCAGGGGACACGGCCCGGCGCAGTTGGTAAAGATGAAATCCGCCAGCCAGATTCGGTCCCGCAGATCGGCCAGTGAAACCGGATCCCCCGACCGTTCCGTCAGATGGAAGGCCGGAACCGGCCCATAGTCGGCGAGCGCGGTCGAATCGGGATTCGCGCCCGCAGTCACGCGACGCAAGGTCGAAAACGTAATGATCCCGGTCGTCAGTACAAACGCAACGAGGACAACGCCGATCGTCACTGCCAAGGGCGTCTTCGAAGGTCGATCAACCGAAGGAGTATCTGATTCCATGTGTCGCCATGCCTCTCCGTCGTGGGATTATACCCGTCCGAGCACCATGGCCACCAGCAACGCCGGCAGGTAGATGAGCGAGGCAACGAAGACGCGCCGCGCGTAGGCGACCAAATCATGGCCAGCGTCCCACACGGATATGGCGAGGAAGCCCAGCCCCAGGGCCACCGCCGCGATGGCATAGCCCCGCCCAGTGACACCGACGAAGGTCGGGATCAGGGCCACCAGAACGAGAATCAGGCACAGCATGGGAATGTGGCGCCTCGTGCGGCGTCCGGTCTCATCGGTCAACCGCGTGATCGCGAATTGGGCGTTGGCGTAATCCTGACGATACAGGCAGGCAATCGCCAGAAAGTGCGGCAACTGCCAGAGGTACAAGAGAGCGAACATCAACGCTGCCCCGATGCCCAGATGTCCCGACACGGCCACACAACCCATGACCGGGGGCAAAGCCCCAACCACAGCGCCCACGGCGAGGCACCACGGTGTCGTCCGCTTGAGCGGTGTGTAGGCCAACACATAGATTGCGCTCGTGGCGATTCCCAAGAGCAATGTCAGGGCATTCGTGAATAGCGCCAAGTGAACCAGCCCGGCTGCAGTCACGCCCACCCCAAAGATCAGGGCTTCCGTCGGCGCCAGACGCATCGCGGGCAGCGGCCGGTCGGCCGTGCGCTCCATGCGGGCATCGCGATCACGCTCGAGATACTGGTTCAACGCCGAGCCACCCCCGGCCACGAGTGCGGTGCCCACCAAGAGATGCACCAGACCGACCAGTGGCACAGCGACCGGCGCCGCCATCAGATACCCCGCCGCCGCCGTGAAGAGCACCAGGAAGACCAGCCGCGGTTTGGCGAGGGCAACATAGTCGGCCAGCCGGGCGGTCTCGACCGCCCACGGGAGACTGAAGAGTGACTCGTCCGATTTCATGCCGGGATGCCGGGGCCTGTTGATAAAGTCCGGGTTCTTGTTGCGCGCGAGGGCGGTGGCGTCACACGTCCTCGTGTGACGCTTTGAATGACAATGAGCTGCCACACG
>JACQFV010000135.1 GCA_016199865.1 Candidatus Zixiibacteriota bacterium
GAACGCTCGTTGGCGATCTTGCGGCGCTCCGGGGACCGTTCCGATCCACCGATCGTCAAATCGGGGATCATGGTTGGGTTGGGAGAGACCCAGGACGAACTGCACGACTGCATGCGCCACATCGCCGCCACCGGTTGCCAAATTCTCACGATTGGGCAATATCTGGCGCCGTCGGCCACGCATCTGCCGGTCGTGCGCTATTATGACCCCGACGAGTTCGCCGAACTGGCCCGTGCCGGTGAATCCATGGGATTTGCGCACGTCGAAGCCGGGCCTCTGGTGCGTTCGTCATACCACGCGTTTGATCAGGTGCAGAAGATGGAAGCGCGCGCTCTGACGCTCAGTTAGGGCGTGCTGAGAGGATATGCAAGAACCATCGACCGTGTCCGAATCATCGCCGACTGTCGCCGCACCCTGGGGTGTGTATCCGCGGGCGCGCACACGGCGCGTGATGGTGGGCGGCGTCGCCGTCGGCGGCGATGCGCCGGTCGTGGTGCAGTCGATGTGCGACACCGACACGCGCGATGTCGCGGCCACGGTCGCGCAGATTCACGAGATGGAAGAGGCCGGATGCGAAATCGTCCGGGTCGCCGTGCCCGACATTGAAGCCGGGGAGGCGATTGCCAAAATTCGGCCTCAGATTCAGATTCCCCTCGTCGCCGACATCCACTTCGACTGGCGTCTGGCCATCCTCGCGGCGCAAAAGGGCGCCGATAAATTGCGCATCAATCCGGGGAATATCGGCGGCAAGAAGAAAATCGCCGAGGTGGTCGCCTGTGCGAGGGACCGCAGCCTGCCGATCCGCGTCGGCGTCAATCAGGGATCGATTGAGAAAGACTTGCTCGACAAGTACGGCGGCAACAACCCCGATTCGCTCGTGGAATCGGCCTTGCGCAATGTTGAAATTCTGGCCGAGCATGATTTTCATGACATCATTCTCTCGCTCAAATCTTCGAATCCCGGCGAGGCCATCGCCGCGTACCGTTCGGTCTCGCAGAAGTGCGACTACCCTTTGCATCTGGGCGTCACCGAAGCCGGTCCGGTCAAGACCGGGACATTGAAATCGGCGGTGGCGATGGGGACATTGCTCGCCGAGGGGATCGGCGACACGATCCGCGTCTCCCTGACCGGTCCCAAGGCCGAAGAGATGGAGGCCTGTTATGGAATCTTGCAGGCGCTGGGCTTGCGCCGCCGCGGGCCGGAACTGGTGTCGTGCCCTTCATGCGGACGGATCGAAATTGACCTGATGTCGCTGGTGGAGGAAGTTCAACGAACGCTGAAGCATGTGCATACGCCGGTCAAGGTGGCGGTGATGGGATGTGTGGTCAATGGGCCAGGCGAGGCGCGTGATGCCGACTGGGGGATTTTCGGTGGCAAAGGCGTCTATTTGCTGACGCGCAAAGGTGAGATCGTCGAGCGGTACACCGACCGCGACGAGGCCAAAGCGGCGCTCACACGGGTCCTTTTGTCTGCCGAACATGAAGTAGAACGGCCGATGGCGGTATCGTTGAGTTGATTGACCAGATGGGTGACTGATGGAAATTCTCGGACGATCGACAATCTGGCTGGCCACGGCCGGGGCGGTGGCCTCGCTCTTGTTCTACCTACGCGGCGAACGGTGGTCCACGCAAGCCCGCTGGGCGTTCCGTGCCGTGACCATCTCTCTGGTCGCGGCCGTCGCGCTGCTTGTGACTTTGATTCTCACGCACCGCTATGAATTTCTCTACGTCCGGAACTATTCATCCTCCGATCTGCCACTCTATTACCTCTTTTCCTGTCTTTGGGGCGGGCAGGAGGGAACGCTCCTCTTGTGGATATTCTATGTCAGTCTTTTGGCGCTCATCCTGATGCGCATGGCCGGGCGGTTCGAACGATTTGCGATGGCGACCATCAATCTCTTTATTCTATCCGTTCTCTTGATCCTGCTCAAGCGCAGCCCGTTTGAGACCACCACGACGGTGGCCACCGACGGGGCGGGCCTCAATCCGTTGCTGCAGGATTTCTGGATGACCATTCATCCGCCGATCATGTTTTTCGGCTTTGCCCTGTCGATTTTCCCGTTTGCCCTCGCCGTGTCGGGATGGGTGAGCGGTGACTTCAAGGGCTGGACATCGAAAGCGTGGGTGTGGCTCCTGGGCACGTGGTGTACTTTGGGAACGGCCCTGGTGATGGGTGGGTACTGGGCCTACAAAGTACTCGGCTGGGGCGGGTACTGGGCATGGGATCCGGTCGAAAACTCCTCTCTCATCCCCTGGCTGTTCGCCTCAGGCGGCATCCATTCGATGGTGATGTTCAAGAAGAAGAACGCGCTGGGACGATCGGCTTATTTGTTCTGCATTCTCCCGTTCACGGCCGTTCTGTTCGGATCGTTTCTGACCCGCTCCGGCGTGCTCGGGGATTTCTCCGTTCATTCGTTTCTGGATTTGGGAATCAATTCATATCTGGTTTCGTCACTGGGGCTCTTTGCCGCCATCGGCTTCGGCGTTCTGGCCTGGCGGTTCAAGAAGGTCCGTTCCACGGTCGCCTATGGCTCGATGTCGACCATCGATTTTCTCGTCACCGTCGGCGTGCTCTCCTTTTTGGTGGCGGGAGCGCTGGTCTTGATCGGCATGTCGACGCCCCTCTGGACCCGGCTGGGCGGGCCGCCCTCGAACGTCACCTTGCGCTACTATTTTCTCGCCACGACTCCCGTGGCGCTGATCCTTCTGATTTCTCTATCGCTGTTTCCTTTCATGCGGTGGATCAAACCATCAAAGCCATTCATCGCGCCCCAGGCGGTGATTCCCTTCACGTTGGCAATGCTCGTCGGCGCCGTGGCGATTCTGGCCGGAGTGCACGAGCCCTTGTACATCCTGCTCTTGGTGCTGGGGTCATTCGCCGTGGCGTCCAACGCCTGGCTGGTCTTTGACCGGACGCGCCAGAACCATCGGCTTCCCGGCGCCTACATCGCCCATTCGGGGCTGGCGCTTTTGATCATGGGAGCGGCGGTCTCAACCGCGTACGAACAGAGGGAACGTGTCGGTCTGCCCCTGGGCGAGCCGGTTGCGAAACTCGGCTGGGTGTTCACCTATCAGGGGAAGGATGGCACCGAGCCCGGCGGCAAGACACCCTTCCGCGTGTTGATCGAGAAGCCGGGATCGAATGTTGCCTATGTCGCCTCGCCGCGTCAGTTTGAACTCCCGTACGGCAAGGGCGTGATGCGCAAGCCGGCGGTCAAGAAATTCTGGAACATGGACCTCTACATCTCGCCCGTGGATGAGACCGGCGGCTCCGACAAATCCGGCCAGACGGCGACGCTCGACCGCGGCCAGAGCGCATCGCTCGGCGGTTTCGATATGACGTTTCTCGGATTTGAGACGGTCGGGCATGGCGAAGGCGGAGTCGGACGCGTGGATTGCCCGATCGAAGTTCAGGGCAACATGCGCATTGACACCTTGCGGCCCGCCTTGGCCGGTGTCCCCGATGGCCTGACACAGATCCCGGCGACCTTCGGCGATGGCCGGTACTCGTTATCGGTCGAGCACGTCGACGCGACCTCCGGCAAAATCGAAGTGCGTCTCGCCGACCGCGACGATCCCTCCATGGCCAAGCCGGTCTTCTGGGTCGAAATCTCCGAAAAGCCCCTGATCAATCTGTTCTGGATGGGCACGACGCTGATGGTCTTCGGCGGACTCTTGGCGTTGCGCAAGCGGGTGGGGCACTTGGATGAACCCACGGGTGGCGACCCAACGCTGCCGCAAGACTCAAGACGATCGCTGTCATCGGCCCACGCCACAACCTCCGTTTCGGCTCCCAGCACATGACCGCGGCGTCGGCCGATGGGCCGATTGGCTCGGAATAGGATTGTCGCAGGCGCGGGCAAACCCCAAGACCCTAACACAACGAACCCGGTCAGCCAGACCGATGTCGACGTGGAGGCCAGGCGTCCACGCCTGGCCGTTGCTGCGCCGGACGAGGACGCCCGGCGTCCACGGTAACGAGTCATTATGTTAGGGTCTTCGTGTGGCTGACGGAACGTTTCTTGAAAAATGGCGGGCAAAGTCCGTCCTACGCAAGCGCCTTGACTGTCTTCGTCCCGACGTCGGGGCGGTTGGTGATGATGGAATCCACGCCCAGAGCGGCCAGCACGGCGACGCGCGCGGGATCATCGACCGTCCAGACGGCGAGATTCAAACCGGCATCTTTGACGCGGGCGATCGTGGTCAGAGTCACCCAGCGTTCATGCAGATGGAGGGCGTGCAGGTTGTGACGTCTGGCCCAGCGCAGGATCGCGCCCAGCCAGAGACGACGCGCCAAGGCGGAGCGCACCCCGCCCACGATGAGCGCGATTTTCCAATCGGGCCTTTGCCGGCGGATATCCCTCAGGACTGATCGGCGAAACGCGGAAAAGACGGGGGGCTGAGGTGGAGCGGCCGCCTCGACCGCGGCAATCAATTCCGGTATCCCGCCGGTGTCCTTGATGTCGAAGACGAGGCGGATGTCGCGCGACTTGGCCCATCCCAGGAACTCGGTCAGTGTGGGAATCGGATCGGTCTTCGGTCCGACGCGCACCGCGGAGATTTCTTTGACCGTCATCTGCATAATCAAACGGCGACGGCCGTCGACTGGGATGTCGGCGTCATGATGAATCACCCATCGGCGGTCCTTCGTCAGCCGCAGGTCGAATTCGATCCCGTCAGCGCCATCCGCCACGGCCCGTTCGAACGCCGCCATCGTGTTCTCGTGGCATAGGGCGCTGTTGCCGCGATGGGCAATGATCTTGGGGAAAATCGTCATGGCGCGGGAATCTTGGACAATTGAAAATGCCGCTCGTCAATGCGCGTGATCAGGATTGCATCCCCGGCCGCGACATTGCGCGCGGCCATCCACTTGCGCGTTCCCTGCGACTGATTGCGCAGATAAAAGCCGCCGCGCACGATGTCTGACTCGAAGGAAAAGCCGGCGTCGGTGTCGAAGGTCAGCAGGATCGCCGCCGGTGGTGGATTTTCGCCTTCAGAGGCCGTCGCCGAAATGGCCCCGGCGGGAAAGAGTTCGAGAAAGTCGAAGACATGGAACCGGCGTTACCAGAACCAGACGTCTTCGGGGGTCTCCAGATGGATACGCACGCCGTCGGGCGTCTTCTCCGTTCGCATAGAAAGCAGATTCTTCGCTTTATCCGCCGATTGCGGATGGGGGTCTTCGCGTGATGATCACACCGGCAACAGCCGCTTCATCACCGCGATCTGGCCTTTGTGGTGCGCTTCGTGTTCGATGACGTGATACAAAATCCATTCGATGGAAAACTGCCGTTCCGGTCCGGAGGAATCGCCCGGATCGAGCGGCACAAGGAGCCGATCCAGATCGGCGTCGGCAAGCGTGGCCAGGTCGGCTTTGGTTTGCGCGCGCACACGGTCCATCACGTCGAAGAAATGACCCAGGGGTTTGCCCGTGATCTGCGGAATCTCGGCGCGCATGGGAAATGCGATATGCCATTCCTCGCCCATCGGTCGGCGCATGATGTCCTCGCCGATCCAAGAGCATTCGACGGCGGCAATGTGGAGGAGGAGCGTGCCGATCGATTCGACTTTGGGATTCGGATGCCACGACAGCTGTTCGGGTGACAAGCCCTCGACATGGCGTTTCGTGAGACGGCGCACGTCCTCCAGTTGGGCGAGATAACGGCCGATGCGCGGCGGGTAGCCGGGAAGGGGAGTGATCTGAATC
>JACQFV010000140.1 GCA_016199865.1 Candidatus Zixiibacteriota bacterium
GCCGTTGCCGATCACCGTGTATTCCTGCCCGTTGATCTTGATCGCCTGCCCGATGTGGCTGACGCCGGGAAAGAGATTGTCGATCAGATCGTAGCCGATGAACGCGACGGCGCGACGGTGCTCGTTGTCGGAGTCGGTGGGGTAGTGGCCGTTCTCGATGTCGAAGTCGACGATCTGCGGGAAATTCGCCGTCGAACCCATGATCCAGACGTCGTCGACGAAGCGGTTGCCACGCTTGACCTGGCGCGACGTGACGGCGCGGCCTCCCACCCACTCGCAATTTTCACACCCGGCCTCGACCGCCTGCATGTCTTCCACCGTTAGTTTCTTGCGCTTGATCGTCGCCCACCATTGTTCGTCGGAGGTGATAATCCCCTCCTTCTCGATCACAAAGGTCGAGGCGCCCAGGGAGGAAATCTGCCGCGCCACGTACTGGTTCATGCCGGTGATCAACGAGACGATGGCGATGATCGTCATCACCCCGATGATCACGCCGATCAGGGTGAGGGCGGACCGCAGCTTGTTTGCCCAGAGGGCGCCCAAGGCGATCTTGGCGCTTTCGAAAAACTGACGCATGCGAAGACCTGCTCTACGCCGACTTGCTGGTCGGCAGGAATGACCCCGACACTGCCACGTTTCTCATGGGTCCATGGGAGGAACGCCAGTGCCCAAAGAGGAGGAACTCAGATGAGAATTGCGGCACTACAGCACCTCAAGCCGCCACGCGGCGGCCGAATTCTTCCTTCTCGATCGTGCCATCGCGGATGTGAATGACCCGATCGGCATACTGAGCCACGTCGTGTTCGTGCGTGACCAGAATGATCGTGTTCCCCGCCTGATGCAGGCGGTCGAACAGCGTCATGATCTCCAGGCCGGTCTTGGTATCGAGATTACCGGTCGGCTCATCGGCCAGAATCAGCGAGGGATTATTAACCAGAGCCCGGGCAACCGCGACTCGTTGCCTCTGACCTCCCGACAACTGGTTGGGACGGTGGGTCATCCGGTCCGCCAGATCGACCATCTCCAGCGCCCGCTTGGCCATGTCGATGCGCTGCTCGGCCGACGTGCCATTGTAAATCAACGGCAGTTCGACATTGTGGAGGGCGGTGGCGCGCGGCAAGAGGTTGAACGTCTGAAAGACGAAGCCGATTTCCTTGTTGCGGATACGGGCGAGTTCATCGTCGTTCATCGATGCTACCTGACGGCCGTTCAGTTCGTAGGTCCCACGTGACGGCGTGTCCAGGCAGCCAATCAGGTTCATCAGTGTCGATTTCCCCGAGCCCGATGGTCCCATGATCGCCACATACTCTCCCTTGGCGATCGACATCGACACGCCGCGCAATGCATGGACCTCTTCGACCGCCATGCGGTAGGACTTCCAGAGATCATTCGTCTTAATCAGTATGGCTTATGCTCCCGGAGCTTCCGACTCCCCCGGCGATGAACGAGTACCTGCCGCCAACGTCATTCACCCCGACTTTTCTGTGCCGTTGACCTTACCCTTGCCTTTATCCTTGTTTTCCTTTTCGACTTCCACCTTGTCGCCGTCCTGCAATTCGCGCAACGTCTTGAAGGGCCCGACGACAATTTCGTCGCCCTTTTCCAGACCCGTCGTCACTTCAATATTCTGCTGATCGGCAATGCCGGTGGTGACGCGGGCGAAGACGGCGCGGCCATTGCGCACGAGGAAGACGCCCTCGAGGGGCTTTTTCTTCGTCTTCTCCTCGTCGTCGGATTTGGCGCGCGCCGTGTCGCCGTCGCCGGCCGCCGCCGCTTCATTGACGGCCAACGTCGACGAGGATTCCGGCTCGGACTTCTTGTCGCCCTTTTTCTTCAGCATCTCCTCGTCGCGGAGCACGACGGCCCCGATCGGGATCTTGACCGCGCCTTCCCGCTGGCCGGTGGTGATCTCGCAGGTGGCCGTCATGCCGGGTTTGATGTTCGGCACGGTGTCGGTGATCTGTACGGTGGCCATGAAATTGGTCACCTGATCCTGCGATCCCAGACCGGACACTTTGGCCGTGTTGCCGATCTCGGTGACGTGCGCGTGGTACGAGGTATCCGGCGTCGCATCGAGTGCAACTTTCACCGACTGGCCCAGTTTCACATTGGCGATGTCGGTCTCGTCCACCTCGACTTCGACCTCGATCTCGGAGAGGTCCGAGACCACCATGATCACCGTCGCCTGATAATTGAGCGAACCCATGACAATCTCACCGGCCTGGGAGACCAGATCGGTCACGTATCCATCGATGGGCGAACGAATCGTGGTGTAGCCGAGACTCTCTTTGGATTGATCCACGCCCGCTTTGGCCTGCTGCAAACGCGCCTGCGCCGACTGCAGGGATGCCTGCGCCGTCTCATCGCCCGTCCGGGCGGCGTCGTAGGCCTCCTTCGAGGTGAGATTCTTCTCGAACATGGACTTCTGCCGCTCATGGATCAGCGCGGCCTGCTTGGCGTTGGCCTCTTCGAGCTTCATGTTCGCCTGGGCCGCGTCGTAACCCGCCTCGGCCTGATGCACTTGCGCCTCGTACTGCTTGGGCTGGATCTGCACCAACAGGTCGCCCTTTTCCACCCGCTGCCCCTCGACGACCGGCAGGTTGACGATCTCGCCGGATACGTTGGCCGAAATCTTGACCTGCGTGTGCGGCTTGACTTTGCCGGAAGCGGTCACCAACGAGACGAGTTTTCCCTGCTTCGCCTTGGCGGTCTTGATCTTGGTGGTCTTCTCGGTGGAGCGTGTGAAATTGACGACCACGAGAATGATGGCCACCAGAACGACGCCACCGATGATGAAGAGTTTTTTTCTGTTTTTCCTGGCCATACGCTCACCACTTTCGTGCGGGGGCGTGCGACGGGCGTTCCCAATGGGACGCCCTAGCCCGTCACCCGCGCTACCGTCCCTTCCCGGTTGCATTCTCCAGACGCGCGATTGCGACAAAGTAATCAAACAACGAATTGACGCGATCGGTCTGGGCCGTGGTCAGTGAGGCCTGCGCACCGAGCAGATCGAGGATCGTCGCGGCCCCCAGATTATACTTTTCCTGCGCCAGATTGAAGTCCTCCTGCGCGGAGGAATCGGTCTGCGCCGCCAGCTTGTAGGCCTCCTGCGCCAGTTGCACCCCCAAGTACTGCTCCTTGACGGCCAGCGCCGCCGCGCGTTCCGCCTGATCCAACGTCTCGCGGGTGTACTTCAGGTTGACACGCGCATTCGATATCGCCGTCTTGCGTTGAAATCCCTCAAAGATCGGGATGCTCAGGGTGGCGCCGGCAAACCATGAGCCCACGGTATCGGGAAAAGACAGAAGGTCATTCCGGCGAAAGGGGTTGTAATAGCGGGTCAGCGACCAGGAGACGCTCGGGAAGAGCGTCGCGCGCGCGATGCCGATATCATCCTTGGCCGCGCGCAACGACGCTTGCGCAACCAGTACATTGGGCGACTCCCTAAGCGCCGCTGCCGTTGCCTCTTCGTATGACGGCACCGCTGGTTCGCTGGCGCCCACCTCGGCAATCTCGAGCGGCTCATCGACCGCGCGATTGAGGATGGTGTTCAGACGGGCGCGACCCGTCTGGGCGTCGTTCTGCCGGCTCAACAACTGATACTGCTGGCTCCCGACCTCCACCTTGGCCTTCAAAACTTCCGAGAGGGACGCAGAACCCAATTCATACTTGCTCTGGATCGTTTTGTGGAACTGCTCGGCACGTCGCACGGCGGCGCTTTGCACGTCGACCAGTTTCTGTGACTTGAGGAGGGTGAAATATGCGGTCTTAACCCCCAAAATCAGTGCGTTCTCCGCCGAACGCAGTTTCTCCCGCTGGGCGGCGCGCTGGTGGTACGATTGGGCCACGCGATACCAATTGGCGCCGCCATCGAACAGCGTGTGACTGAGCCCGAACTGGGTCGACCATGACACGGTCGCAGATCTCACGCTGATACGTTGGCCGGTGTTGGGATTGTAGATGTTACCGCCGAATTTCCGGTAGGAGTATCCGTAACTGTGCTCGATCCGCGGCAGCAATTCTCCCCAGGCCGACCAGACTCCCTGCTCGGCCTGATGGAAACCAATCCGCGCCGACGGCATTCCAAATTCACTGGACCCGTCGTGTTCCAACGCGATCTGAACGCATTGATCCAGAGTCAGAGTTTCGGCGCCGGCTCTTGCGACGCCGCCCAACGCCAAGATGAGAATGATGCCGATTGTCCAACCCAGTCGCTTTCGCCCCATGCAATTCTCCTTACGCCGCTCACACTTCAACACTGCTAAGGGCCTCACATGCCAAAGCGAATTCCCAATGTGGCCAGTCCGCTTTGCATGACCACCCAAATGAACCAAGTCACGAACACCGCAACGAATGCCTTGCCGGCGCGGACGTTTGCAAGGACCGACACCGCCACTGACGACAACCACACCTGCCACAGGCCGAACAACTCGAACTTGGTCAGCAGTGTCTTGATAAACACGCCGGTCTCGGCCGAGGTCAATGCGCCCAAGCCGATCGACACATCCATCGAGCCGCGCGCCAAGACCAGGGGCACCGTGACCAGCCAGCCGGGAATGGCCAGCATCGTGGTCCAGGCGTAGGCATTGAGCATCTGCCGGTACGATGTATTGCCCCCCAGGATGATATTGCCCAAGAACATCAAAATGCCGCCCACCAGAACGATCATGATCAATTCCGCCACCGGCACCACGAGTTGCCAGATGGGATTGTCGAACTGGGACTCCATGCGGTCGCGGATCTGCTGTTTCTGTTCGGCGGTCATCCCCTCGTTCTTCTTCATCTGCTCTTCGAACTGGGCCATCTGACTCTGTTTGATGATCGGCTTCATCGGCTGGTACGCCGCCAGCGATCCGACCGACAGGATTAGCCAGATGATAACCCACTCGTGATTGGATCCCACGTTGGCGAACGTCTTGCGGGGATCAAAAAGCACATTCCATAATTTGGCGCCGAACCCCAGTCGGAGCACCGACACGACGGGTTCCGGGCTTGGCGCCACAAGGTCTTCGCTGGACATCGTCAAGGAA
>JACQFV010000142.1 GCA_016199865.1 Candidatus Zixiibacteriota bacterium
GAACAGCCGTAGAATCCGATGTCGGCGATATGATGTTGACCGCAGGAATTCGGGCAACCGCTGATCTTGATCTTGATGTCGGCGTCGGCGAAGCGCCGCAACGTGCCCTCAAACCCGCTCGTGAACTGCCGCGCCAGTCCTTTCGAGGACGTGATTCCGAGATTGCAGGTGTCGGCTCCGGGACAGGCGGTAATGTCCGCCAGTCGTCCCGCACCGGATTCCGATAGTCCCAGCGTTTTCAAGCCCTCGTACAGCGGCGCCACGTGTGCTTCGGGTATCCAACGGAGAAGAAAGTTTTGCTCGGGTGTCACCCGAATGTCGGTCGCGTGGTGGGCCGCCAGGTCTGCCAACTCGGCGAGTGTCGTGGCGGAGATATCGCCCAAGATCAGACGTACCGTCACCGCATGGTATCCCGCCTGCCGTTGGGAATAGACATTCGTATCGAGCCACCGCTGATCCGGCACGGACGGGGGCGTTGGGTTGCTGCCGTTGCCTCCCGATGCCACCGGTGTGATTGAATCCAGGGCGGCGACCGGAATTCGTCGCGGCAGGGCAGATAATTCTGTTTGGACAAGTTCGCGAAATGCTTCAACGCCGATATCTTCGATCAGGAACTTCATCCGCGCCTTCATCCGGCGGTCGCGTTCCCCATGAAGGAAGAAGACCCGTGTGATGGCCTCGCACAGCGGGATCAGTTCATCTTCGGGGACAAACTCAGCATAGACCTGAGCCGCCTTGGGGGCCGCGCCCAGCCCGCCGCCGACCAGTACCTTGAAACCGCGCTCCGTGGCGCCATTGACTGATCGCAACACAGCTTGAAGGCCGATGTCATGAATGGCGATTAGTCCGCAACGTGAATCGCAACCGGAGAACGAAATCTTAAATTTGCGGCCCATCCCGGCGGTCGAAGGATTGCGCATCAGGTGCGCCGCGGTCCGGTGGGCATGCGGCGTAACGTCAAAAGCCTCGTCGCGGCACAAGCCGGCAAAAGGACAGGCGGTGACATTGCGGACCGTGTTGCCGCACGCCTCCCGCGTGGTGATATCCGCCTCGGCCAAGAGTGTCATGATGGCGGGGATGTCCTTGAGATTGACATAGTGGAGTTGAATATCCTGACGGGTCGTCAGATGGGCGATGCCATGCCCGAAGCGAGCGGTGATCTCGGCGATGCGCTTCAGCTGCCGCGGCGTCAGGCCGCCATAGGGGATCTTGATGCGCACCATCTGCACGCCCGCCTGACGCTGTCCATACACCCCGCGCTCCAGCCGGAACTGCCGAAATTGATCGTTGGAGATGTCCCCCAGGATCATGTCGCGGGTACGGCCGGAGAATTCCGCCGTTTCGCGGCGGGCCGCCTCGTCAGGGGCCCAGTGTTTGTGTTCTGGCATCGTCAGTTTCCGCTGGGGCAAAAAAAGAACCGCCGGCTGTGGTGGGCCGGCGGTTCCCAGTCGATTCAAGCTTCGTTACATCATCAGATGGGAATGTCGCTGGCTCCAGCCGCAAAAACCGGACAGGTGCAACAACACGGACAACACCGCGTCGCCGTTCTATTGATGATCTTCGTCATGGTAGCTGTGCGCATGCGCATAATCCCACTCCCATTAGGCATACGGCAGTACGGTCACTTGGTATTTGGGACTTTTTTTATGGATTTTGAATTCTTCGTGAAATGATCTTACTGAAAGCCCCCCAAGTATGGATGGCCTGAAAATCGGTTGCCCGTCATGGTCCGACTTCCTATTTTCGCCGCGGCCCGGGCTCTTTGTCGATGGGCTGTAAGGAGTTCCGTTGGCGCCATGGTTGGAAGAACTCGACCATTGAGGAGGAGGATCCGATGAGAATCAGAAGAACTTTCCATGCAGTTTATGCAGTTCTCATGGCAGTCGCATTGATCCTTCCCGGCGAAGTATTTGGTCAGATGGGAGGGGCGACCTCAGACACGCTCCCGGTCGATTTGATACCCGGTCTCGGCAATCTGCATCACCAGGTCACGACCGACAACCCGTTGGCGCAGCAACTCTTCGATCAGGGGCTGACCCTGGTCTACGCCTTCAACCATGACGACGCCATCCGTCATTTTAAGAAAGCGGCGGCGCTCGATTCGAACCTCGCGATGGCCTACTGGGGGATCTCTTTGGCGCTCGGGCCGAACTACAACTTCGACGTCGCGCTGCGGGTCGAAGACTTGTAGGACCCATCGACCCCGTGGCCGCTCGCTGTGATCGATACGCTTTGGCCGCCTGGTCCTTCCCCGATTTGGCCGACCGGGCATCGGCAGTAATCGATATATTATCGGGAGACGAAGGCCGTTGGCCGGCGTCTCGTGGCTCACCATGCCCAAGCCCGATTCTCCCGAAATGACGCGTGAAGTCGCCGCGCTGTTGCGTCGGTGGTGCCGCTGCCTTCCCGTTTCTTCAATCGAGGAGAGTCGTCTGGTCGCTTTCGGTGCGGCAATCAGCATTCAATCGCCCTGGCTACGACGGCGTCTCGCCGCCGCTACCCGCAAGGAGGAAACGAGAATCGAACTCGTGGCCCGATCCTGTGTCGGATCACTATTCCTGCGCAAGGGGCCGGATTCGGACCTCGGCGTGGCGCTGGCCGACGTGTTGAATGCGTCGGACGCCGAGCTGTTCATCCAATTTTGCCGCGTCGTCACCCGCAGGGTCTCGCAAGAGTTGTATCACCGCTGGCCCGAAACCGACCCGGATGGGGCGAAAATCTCACGCAATATGTGGAGGGCGCTGGGCCACGATCCACGGATCGTCATCTTTCCCGCCGACGATCCGATCTGGGTAACGACCGTGAAGGAGGGCGACCTCAAGACCGGCGCGGAGCCGGTCGACGCGGATGGCGTCGTCAGGTTGCTGCTGGAACTATGGAATGAGGAACTGCCCATGGCCGATCTTCTGGCCGCAGTGCTGGAACGGATCGCCGATCTGCCGGGCCGATCCCGCGCCGTCCGGATTGACATCCTCTTCACAGCCCTGAGACAGGCGGCGCAGGAGATGCGGGCCATCGAGTGGACCAGCGGCGAACGAGTGTCGGTAGACCCGGAGTTGCGCCGGGCGATTGAGAAGTCGATCC
>JACQFV010000141.1 GCA_016199865.1 Candidatus Zixiibacteriota bacterium
ATCAACGAAGAGTATGCCGACCTCTTCGGCATGCGCCACAAAGCGGCGGTCGGTGTCACCGAAGACTCGGATGCGGTGGTTGTGGTCATTTCCGAGGAGACAAAGCATGTCGCTTTAGCCCATCGCGGCCGTTTGTACCGGAACATCCCTCTTGACCGGCTCAAAGAAAACGTGGCCGTGGTCATGGGAGAGTGATGGTCTAAGTTGTGTAGGGTGGGTGTCGAAGATCCTGTTTACGGGGCTTCGCACCCACCACTTGGTCGTATCAATATGATCGCGTGCGTGAAGTTCGCACCCCGCAATCCACACCCAACCAGCCATGCCCTTCATCGACGAAGTCGAACTGCAAGTCAGCGCCGGTCATGGCGGCGCCGGGTGTGTCAGTTTTCGGCATGAGAAATATGTCCCCAAGGGCGGACCGGACGGCGGCGATGGCGGCAAAGGGGGAGACGTCATCGCCGAAGTAGATTCCAATCTGGCGACCCTTCTTGATCTGCGCTATCGCAAGCATATCAAGGCCGGGCGCGGCAAGCATGGGTCGGGCGCGTTGAAAACGGGCGCCGAAGGCGCCGATGCCCTGATCCGTGTCCCGCCAGGGACATTGATCTTCGATGCTGAGGCGGGATCGTTGATCGGCGAATTGATCGAGCCGGGTCAACGGGTGGTGGTGGCCAAAGGCGGATTGGGTGGCCGTGGGAATGCGCATTTCAAATCGGCAACACGGCAGGTGCCGCGCAAGGCGCAGCCGGGGCTCCCGGGTCAGTCCGGTCTGATCCGCATTGAACTCCGTCTGATCGCCGACGTGGGCCTGGTCGGCTATCCCAATGTCGGCAAGTCGACCTTTCTCAAGGCGGTGTCCGCGGCGGAGCCGAAGATCGCCGATTACCCCTTCACGACTCTGCAGCCCCAGTTGGGGGTTGTGGAGCGATCACACTATCGAACTTACACCGTGGCCGATCTGCCCGGCTTGATCGACGGCGCCCACGAGGGAAAGGGGCTGGGGTTTCGTTTTCTGCGTCACATCCAGCGCACAAAGGTGCTCTTGTTCATTCTGGACATCACCTCAGAATCTCCCGGTGATGATTTGGGGCATCTTCTGGCCGAATTGTCGGCCTATGACCCGCGGTTGCTCGACAAACCCCGTCGAGTCGTCCTGAACAAGGCCGATTTGGTCGACGCGCCGTCGCGCCACCGGCGTCGGCACACATTCGCCGATTTCATCATCTCGGCCGAGACGGGCTTGGGAGTCGAGCCGGTGCTCGCTGAGTTGGACGATATGCTGGCGACCCCGCCGCCTGTTGACGCCGTTACGAGGGCATAGGCAGCGAAATCGCGATACTCTGCAATCTCGATTTCGGTGCCCATCTTTTGTCAATGGACCCATAATGGTGGACGATCTTCAGGACATTGATCCAAACGCGAAACCGCCTGCGGGCGACGATTCGGCGCAAGCGGACGTTCGTGTTCCCCCCGATGCCGAATACTGGCTGGCTCTGTCGCGTCTTCCCGGTGTCGGTCGGGCGACCTTCCTCAAACTGATTGGCGCCTACCGTACGCCACGCGCCGCTTGGGAACAGGGTGACGCCGAGTGGCAGGTCGCCGGGCTGGTACGCAAGTCGATCGACACCCAGCAGTTTCGAGCCGAGGCCCTCGGATGGGCCAAAGGCCAGATTGATGCTTTGGCCAAGTCGAATTGGTCACTGATCGTCTTCGGCGATGGACGATTCCCATCGTCGCTGACGACCCTGCACTACCCACCGCCCTTTTTCTTTCTCTTGGGTCGATTACAGCCCGCGCCCGCGGTGGCCGTCGTCGGATCGCGGCAGGCAACCGACTACGGCGTGCGCGCGACACGGCAGATCGCCGGTGACCTGGCGGCGGCGGGGGTCACGATCATCTCCGGCTTCGCGCGCGGCATTGACAGCGTGGCGCACACCGCGGCGTTGGAGGCGAACGGCACGACCGTTGCCGTCTGGGGGTCCGGCCCCGACATCGTCTACCCGGCCGAAAACGCGAAACTGGTTGGCCGTATTGCCGAGCGAGGCGGGATCGTCACGGAATTCCCCTTCGGTGCCCCCCCGGAACCTGCCAATTTCCCCGTGCGCAATCGCCTGATCGCCGGACTGGCCGATGGTGTGCTCGTGGCGCAGGCGCGACGGCGCTCAGGGGCGCTCTTGACGGCCCAACATGCTCTCGAACAGGGAAAGGAAGTCTATGCCATACCCGGCGAGATCGGGCAGGAGCAATTTGTTGGGACTCACGAACTCTTGAAGCAGGGCGCCCGCATTGTCACGAGCGCGGACGACATTCTGGGTGCCTTCCAGATGGCGCCGGCGTCGCCGCGACCGTCCGCCACGGCGACGGCGCGTCCTCTGCCCCCCTTGACTGACATCGAACGTCGCGTCTATGACGCCATCGGAGGATCCCCTTGCCACGTCGACCGGCTGGCGGTTTCTTTGCACATGTCGGTGGGAGAATGTGTCCGCGTCCTGACGCTTCTGGAACTGAAAGGGCTGATTCACAAGAAGGCGGGCAATCTGATCGTACGGTCCTTCTGAATCCCAGCCCGCACCTCTTCGCACCGGCACCGGCCATCCCCCACGGCGATCGTGACAGAAAAGCAGGTGACCGTGACCAATCCGCTCGGCGTCCACGCGCGTCCGTCGGCGATGATTGTGCAAACCGCCTCCCGGTTTGCGTCCGATGTCTGGCTGATCAAGGATGGACATGAGGTGAACGGCAAGAGCATGTTGGGCGTGATGACGCTGGCCGCGGAGATGGGATCGGTTGTTACGATCCGCGCCGATGGTCCCGACGAAGAGAAGGCCGTTGAGGCCATTGCCAAGGTGTTCGAAATGAGATTCGGGGAACGTTAGGCCGACCCTCCAACCCCGCCACACGCGACTATGTTGCCTGAACACACCTTGAACGAACGGCGCTGGCGGGGGATCGCTGCCGCGCCGGGCATCGCCTTGGGAGCGGCGTTTGTCTACCGGGTGGCCGCCGAGGGACCGCCGCCGCGGAGTCTGGGCCCCGATGCAGATCTGGACGCCGAATGCCGGCGTCTGGATGAAGCACTGGCCGCGGTCCACGGCGATCTGGTCGCACTCAAGGCGGCGGCGCCGGGCTCGGTCGGTTCGGCCCTGTCGAAGATTTTTGATGCGCAGGTGCTCATCCTCGACGACGCGGCCATTCGCGCCCAGGTTCGGGAGATGATTTTGCGGGAGCGCACCCCCGCCGAAAATGCCTTTTTCGCGGTCGTCAGTTGGGCCCAGCAGGAGATTATGCGCAGCAAAGATCTCTATCTGCGCGAGATGGCCAACGACATCGAAGCGGTCAAAAGCCGGGTGGTCCACTGTCTTTTGGGTCTGCCGGCGCCGCACGATCACACCCTGACGGCGCCGGCCGTCATTCTGGCGCACACGATCACGCCGGCCGACATCATGAGTCTGCAGCAGGGGCTCGTCCTGGGAATCGTCGCCGAAACCGGTGGCCAGACCTCTCATACGGCGCTCTTGGCGAAATCGCTGGGAATTCCGGCGGTGGTGGGAGTGGGCGTCGACGTGCGCCTCGTCCGGCCGGGGACGCAGGTAGTAGTCGATGGATACTCCGGCGTCGTCATCATTGAACCGCACGCCGACACGGTCGAGTTCTTCGAGCGTAAGAAGGCGCACACCCGGTCCCCTTGGCCTAAACGGCTGGAGGCGTTCCGCGAGCTGCCCGCCCAAACTCGCGACCGGCACACGGTCAAGATCATGGCCAACATCGACCTGGCGGCGGAGACCGAGCTTTCACTCGCGGCCGGTGCCGGCGGAATTGGATTATACCGAACCGAGTACTTGTATCTGCAACACGGCCAGTATCCCACGGAAACGAAGCAACGGGCCATTTACCGCCGTGTGGCTCAGGCGCTGCAGGGACGGCCGCTCGTCGTGCGGACCTTCGATCTGGGGTTTGACAAGGCCTCGCCCCACGCCACCCCCGACCCAAACCCGGCCCTGGGCATGCGCGGTATACGTCTGGCGTTGGAAACACCCCGCCATCTGATAGGCCAGTTTCACGCTCTACTGGCGGCCTCGGCAGACGGCCCGATCTGGGTCATGGTGCCTATGATTTCCGGTGTCGAGGAATTCGCAACGGTCCAGCGGCTGTGGCGTGAGGCGAAGGCCGCGCTGTCACGTCGCCGGATTCGCTATGATCGCAAGAGCAAATTGGGGCTGATGATCGAAACTCCGGCCGCGGTGCAGATGGCGCCCGAGCTGGCCCGGCAGGCGGACTTCTTTTCGATCGGGACCAACGATCTGGTGCAATACACGACCGCCGTCGACCGCGGGAACTCGCGACTGAAGCGCCTGCAGCATTACTGGCATCCCTCGCTCTGGCGGCAGATCGCCACCGTGATCAAGGCCGGGCATCGGGCAAAAATTCCCGTCGGTGTGTGCGGCGAAATGGCCGGTGATCCCTTGACCATCGCGCCCTTCGTCGGCTTGGGAATCGATTCGGTCTCGATCCATCCCAACTCGATTCCATCCATAAAAGCGTTGATTCGGTCGCTGTCGTACACAGACTCAAAGCAGGTTGCCCGGCGGGTCATCGCGTGCGCCACCGCGGACGATCTGCAAGAAATTGTCAAAGATTTCTATCGGAGGACGCAGAGCCGTGCCCGATCCCAGAAACCCAGCCGCCGCAAGTCCTGAGCCGGCGGCCGCTACTCAGCTGGATGATCCGACGATCTATCCGCGGCTGGACCCGGCCGATATGTACGGCGCCATCCGGTCTCTGCCCACGCAGTTGCGCGCGGCGCCCCGGCTGGCGGGGGAGGTGGACTGGCGCTCGTACAAGCCGACCACGCCCGCCGGTGTCTGCCTGTGCGGGATGGGGGGCTCGGCCATCGGCGGCGATCTGGCGCGCTCATACTGGGATCTTGAGTCGCCGGTCCCCTTCGTTGTCATTCGCAACGACCGGCTTCCCGGCTACATCAATCGATTCTGGCTGGTGATCGCCTCCAGTTATTCGGGGAATACGGAGGAAACTCTGGCCGCCGCCACGGAAGCCAAGGCGCGTGGCTGCCAGATTCTGGCTTTGACCACTGGTGGGACGCTGGCGGCGATGGCACAGGCCGCCGGCTGGCCCTTAATCCGGCTTCCCGCTGGACTTTCGCCCCGTGCGGCGCTGGGATACTCTTTCGGTCCGGTGATCCTGGCTTTGGGCCACTGGGGGATTGCTGCGGACTCCGTGGATCACCTCCAGTCGGCGGCCGATTTTCTCGATCAGCGATCCACCATGTTCAATCGCGAGCGGCCGCTGGCAGAGAACGCAGCCAAACAGACGGCCGCGATCCTGCACGATCACCAGATGTGCATTTATGGCACGACGGGTTCAACCGACGTCGTCGCGTATCGATTCAAGGGGCAACTGTGCGAGAACGCCAAAGTGCCCGCGTTCGCCAATGCCCTGCCGGAGTTGCTGCACAACGAGATCGTCGGCATGGACACCGGAGCCCGGGAGGGATCACTGGCCGTGGCCATCTTGAAGAGCCAGGATGATTCCCCCCGCGCGACGGCCCGGCTGGACTGGGTCGAGGCCCGCCTGTGCCAACGCGGCGTCCCCGTGGTCACCCTCATTGCCTCCGGCAAGGATCGCCTCCAACGTCTCTTGTCGCTCGTGCAGATCGGCGACTATATCAGTTATTATCTGGCGATTCTGGGTTCGCAGAATCCCACACCCGTGCCCGCGATTGCCGACTTGAAACGCCAGATGGGAACGGGCGCGCCGTGCTGACACCGTTGACCGGACACTCCGTCATGCTGGGCCGCGTCACAATTCATACAACAGATCAATTTCCAGGCGGATCGAGTGGCGGATGAGATCGAAGTCCTCCACGTCCTGACCGCATGTCCGATTCGACTTTTTGGCCATGGCCCCGTCGACGTTCGAACCACAGGCAGTGCGGTCATGGGATGGCAGGACCGGCCCCAATTTTCGATGGCTCCGGACGGGTCGTTGGGGTATAATACGCCGCCTGTGAACCGGCCATGAGAGGCGTCAACAGACCATATCTTCCGGGAATTCTGCTCTTGGTTGTCCTCGGCGGGACCTTCTGGACGTGTGGTAAAGGCGACCGTCCGCACATCGACGGGAAGAAATTCGCCGTGGGTTGGGATTCGTTGGAGACGGAGCATTTCATGATCCTGTCGCCGCCGAACTCCCCCCGCAAGGAGCAGGCGCTCTATAAGTTTGGCGAGGCGTGCGAGGGCATTTACACGCAAGCCGCCAAAGCCCTGGAATTGAACGTCAAAGATCGCATCACGGTTTATCTCTTCACAACCAACCAGGATTGCGAAGCGGCCACAGGTCACAGCGCCGGATATGTTGATCGGTTCACCATTTGTACCCGCATCGGCGGGTCGATGGGCGGTGTGATCGCCGAGGCGACCTGCGCCTCGATCGACCCGGAGGCCCCTTCGTTTCCTTTGATCCGCAACGGCGTCCGCTACCTCTTCGATCAGCGGGATCGCAACGTGCACGGTGACGGCGCGACGTTGCGCGCCAACGGCCGGTGGCCCAAGCTGGCCGCGCTCTTGACGATGACCAACGTGACGGATCAGGAGGCATACGATTGCGCCTGCGCTTCGTTCGTCGCCTTTCTGTTGCAACGCTACGGCGTCGACCATTTCAAGATGCTCTGGCGTAGTGTGCTGGAATTGCGGCCCTCGTTGGAACGGATCTACGGGGGATCCCTGCAGCAGATGCAGGACGAATGGAACGCCGTTCTCGACCACGAATCGAAACGAACCTGAGTGTTCCGAATCGTGCCGGCTACCGACAGTACCGGCGGAATCTCACCAGTCCTGGAGCGGATGACGCGTTCCGATTGTGTCCATGCCACTCCCCGCCCCACGCATTCTGCGCCTTGACGGCCGCTCTCTGACCTTAGGGGATTTTGCGCGTGTGGCTTCCGGTTCCCGGCCGCCACGAGTGACCATTGCCGCTTCCGCCCGCCGCCGCATGTCGGCCGCGGAGAAAGTCGTTCTGGATGTGCTCCGGGGCGACCGGGCCGTCTATGGAGTCAACACCGGATTCGGTCGTTTGGCCGAGGTCCGCATCCGGCCCGATCAGCACCGTCAATTACAGCGAAATCTGATCTTATCCCACTCGGCGGGGGTCGGCCCTCTGTGCACACGAGCCGAGGTGCGCGGGATGATTTTGCTGCGCCTCAATCTTCTCGCCCAAGGCCATTCCGGCGTCAGTCGGCGTCCGGCGGACCGCCTGGCTTTTTTCCTGAATGCCGATTTGTGCCCTGATGTGCCGCGCCACGGCTCGGTTGGGGCCTCCGGCGATCTGGCGCCCATGGCGCACGTGGCGCTGGCCGTCATCGGCGAGGGGACCGTCCGGCTTGCCGGCAAGCCGATGTCGTCTCGGACGGCACTGCGCCGATTGAGACTTTCCCCTTTGCTTCTGGCCGCCCGCGAGGGGCTGGCTCTCATCAATGGGGTGCAGGCATCCACGGCGCTCCTGGCGTTGGCCGTTGCCGATTGCCGACGGCTGCTTGAGTCTGCCGATCTCACCGGTGCTCTCTCCGCTTTGGCCATGGCCGCGCGACCGGAGTCGTTCGACCCCCGTCTGGCCGAAGTGCGCCACCATCCCGGCCAGGCGGAATCAGCCCGACGGATCGCGCGATATCTGAGGTCTTCCGGGGCACGACTCACCCCTTCGTCGCGCGTCCAAGACCCCTACTCGGTGCGCTGCGCCGCCCAGGTCCACGGTGTCGGCCGTGATTCCCTGGCGGTTGCCGTAGGCGTCTGCGAGTGCGAGATGAACGCGGCCACCGACAACCCGTTGGTGTTCGCCGAATCGCGAGAAATTCTGGCCGGGGGGAACTTCCACGGGGCGCCCATCGGACACACCGCCGACCATCTGGCCGCGGTGGTCACCGATCTGGCCTCGATCAGCGAACGTCGCACTGCTCTCTTGATGGACCCCCAGTTCAATCGGGCCACGCCCTTCCTCGTTCCACCCCATGGCGAGGGGCTGCATTCGGGGATGATGATGTGGCAGGTGACAGCAGCGTCGCTGGTCTCCGAGATGAAGACTCTCGCCCACCCGGCCTCCGTCGACTCCATCCCCACGTCCATGGGACAGGAGGATCATGTGTCCATGTCGATGTGGGCAGCCGACAAGCTGCGCCGCATCGTCGAACGATGGCTTGTCGTGCTCTCGATTGAAGCATTGGGAGCATGGCGGGCGCTGACGATACAGGATCGGCTGCCGCGGCGCGGCCCGCTTGGGGAACTGGCGCAGTCCATCGGGAAACTCCACGGCACCAAACTCGCTGACAGGATGCTCGGTCCGACGGTCGAAGAGATTGGCCGCCTGCTGATGCGGGACCCGTCCGAGGAATAATGCCAATCCTGCCCTGATTCCGAGCCGGTCGGAATCAGACGTTCGGCGGACCTGGAAGCATTATATTACTCAATTGGGGCCACGGAGTGGTGGCTGCGAGATTGGTGCTGTCGCGCGGTGGGCGGGCAGGTAGGGAGGATGGCCATGAGAACGAAAAACGTTAAGGTGATCGCCTGCGTGGGTCTGTTGAGCGCGCTCCTGTCGGCCTGCGGCGGCGGGGGTGGGACCGGCCCAACTCCCCCGACTCCGTACAATAAGGTTTCCTTCGACTTTTTTACCGCCGCGGCGCTCGACAACGAGATGATTTACGAGCTGTGGGTCCACCCCCGTCCGGCCGTGGCCCGCCTGGAGGCCTCAACCGGCGCCTGGCACTCTCTGGGTCGCTTCAACATCCGCGCTTCCGATGGGAAGATGCTGACACCGCAAGGCGCCGTGATTCCCAACAACACGTTGTCCGGGCTACCCATCGATTTTATTGACTATGACTCGATGATGGTTACGGTTGAGAGTTCGGCCGACAACGACACCGTGCCCTCGGCATCGGTCTACCTGCAGGGCAACATTCATGTGGACAGTTTACAGCATTGGTTTCTGAATTTCCCGGTCGGGTTCGACTTCATCAGCGGCACGACTTCGCTGTTTACGTTCGCGACTCCGACCGATGCCGACTCGATCAACGAGCTCTCGGGCGTATGGTTTTTCAATGCCGAACGGACCCAGCCGGGATTGCGGGGGCTGGATGTCCTGCCGACCGGATGGCTCTATGAGGCCTGGGTGATCATCCGGCGCAATAGCCAGAGATACCGATTGTCCACGGGTCGCTTTGCCCAAGCCGATCTCAAAGACCTGAGCGACCCGTATTCCGGTCCCGCCGACACGGTCAATTTCCCCGGCGAGGATTTTCTGCGCAATCCCCCCGCCGGCGGGCCCGCGTTTCCCATTGTCTTTGAGGCCGGTGACAGCTTGGAGATTACAGTTGAGCCGGACCCTGACCCAGTGCCGTCCC
>JACQFV010000139.1 GCA_016199865.1 Candidatus Zixiibacteriota bacterium
CGCTCGATTGCGCCCGGGGGCCACCGTCGAATTTGCGACCGGAGACGGTCATGGCTATGAGGCACGGATCGAAACAGCGGCGGAAAATGGCACCCGAACGGTGCAGTTCATCGGCGCCGGGCGATTTGATCAGTGGCTGGCTCGAACCGGCTCGATGCCGCTGCCACCCTACATCAAGCGCCCCGCGCGACCTCAGGACCGTCGCGATTATCAAACCGTGTTTGCCCAAGAGCCCGGCGCGGTCGCCGCGCCGACCGCGGGGTTACATTTCGACCAGGTCCTGCTACGGCAGTTGCGATCACGACGGATCGGCGTCGCCGCGCTCACACTCCACGTGGGCGCGGGAACATTCCGCCCGATCGTGACCGACGAAGTCGAAGACCATCGATTGGAGAGCGAACGGTATCGCATCACCGGCGCCACGCAATCCCGCATTCGGAAACGGCGTCACTCCGGCCGCGGCCGTATCATTGCCGTCGGGACCACGGTCGCGCGCTCATTGGAAACGGTTGCCCAGACGGGGCTCTGGGACATGTCATCGGAGGACGCCGGGTCATCACGTCGTCCGCCCCACAGGCGCTTCACGACCATCGCTGGTCGCACCGAACTATTCATCCGGCCAGGACACCAGTTCCGCGCCGTTGATGCCCTGATCACCAATTTTCATCTGCCGCGTTCCTCGCTTCTGGCGCTCGTCGCCGCTTTCGCCGGAGCGAAGGGCGGCAATGGCCTTGAGATGATCCAATCGACGTATCAACTTGCCGTGCGTGAGGGGTACAGGTTTTACAGTTATGGCGACGCCATGCTGATTGCCTGAACGTGTTGGAGAAGATGCCGACAGCCCCCACCATTGGAGTCATCATCGCCGCGGCCGGCTCGGGTACCCGTCTCGGTCCCGGCGCGCCCAAGCAATGGCGTCGATTCCGCGACGGCACGACACCGGTGGAACGCTCCTTGCGTTCGTTCTGCGAATCGGCGTTGACATCATCCGGCCAGAAACATCAGGTAACTTGGATCGCGCTGGTCGCGGATTCGATTCACATGGATGAGGCACGCCGGTTGGCCATCGCAGACGCGGCACCGGCCCAAATCATCGCTGGCGGCCCGACGCGGACGGAATCGGTGAGAAATGCTCTTCGAAAGCTGCCCGACGACATCGAGATCGTGGCGATTCACGATGCCGTCCGTCCGTTGTGGCCGCGACGGCTCTGGGATCGTCTGATTGAGGCCGCACGGGGAGCCGATGGCGCGATTCTCGCCGCGCCGGTTGCCGACACGTTGAAGCGGCCCCAGGGAGAATCGCTGTCGACGGTGGATCGGCGCGATTTATGGATGGCGCAGACGCCGCAAGTCTTCCATGTCCCGATCCTCAAAGAAGCGCATCAACGAGCGCAAGAAGATGGAGTGGGCGGGACCGACGACGCCGAGTTGGTGGAACGAATCGGCGGACGAATCGCGATCGTCGAGTCCACGAAGGCAAACGTCAAAATCACGAATCCCGAGGATTGGGACATGGCGCAATTGAAGGTGGAGGCCGAGGGATCCTCGACCTCCTTTCGCATGGGCATTGGCTTCGATGCCCACCGTCTGGGGGGTGACCGGCCGTTGGTGTTGGGCGGCGTGCGACTGGCCGATGGCGGTGGGCTGATCGCGCACTCCGACGGTGATGTACTCCTGCATGCGATTTGCGATGCGCTTCTGGGCGCCGCCGCCCTGGGAGACATCGGGCGGCATTTTCCTCCCGACGACCCGAAGTATACGGGTGTCGATTCCCGGTTTCTCCTGCGCCGCACGGTTGACATTCTCGCAGCGGCGGGATACCGTCCCAGTCAGATTGATTCCGTGATCATGGCCGAAGCGCCCCGAATCGCTCCCCATGTTTCGGTTATGCGCGCTCACATCGCCGCGGATTTGGATCTCCCGGAATCGTCGGTGTCGGTCAAGGCCACAACGATGGAGCAGATGGGTTTTGTCGGCCGCAAGGAAGGGATCGCGGCGCAGGCCGTGGCGGTCATCCTCAAGCAGGATATCGAGGGTACGCGCTGATGGAATCCGGGGGGCTGCCGGGATGGGTTTCCTTTCTCGCCATGCAATCCCTCTGGTGGGCGGCGGGCATTTTCTTCGTCGCGGCGTTGGTGGAAATGTGGTTTCCTCCCTTTCCCGGCGACTCGATCTTCTTTCTGGGGCTCGTGTCGCTTCAGGCGGGGGGACGTCCGGTCTGGGGGGCGATTCTGGCATCGTCTCTCGGGGCATTTGCCGGATTTGCCCTCTTGTATTGGCTCGGGATGGCTAAAGGACGCGCGGTGATTCAGAAGCGGACATCGGGACTCTTCTCGCCTTCCGGCCTGCCCAAGGTGGAATCATGGTTTCGGCGCTGGGGAGTGATCGTGATCGTCTTCGGTCGATTTTTGGCGGGCGTGCGCTCGGCGGTGCCGTTGGCCGCCGGTGTCGGCGCTTATCCTCTGGCCCCGACCATGTTTCTGGGGATGTTGTCGATACTGATCTGGAATGCGCTTCTGGCATATCTGGCGCTCCTGTTGCATCAAAACTGGACGGCCGTGGGATTCTACTGGCGTACATACAACACGGCGATCTGGATCATTCTTGTGGCCGGGCTGGTTGTCCTCGCCGTGCGATATTGGCTGCGGCGACGCTCGACGCGGAAAGCGTGATTTGGCAAAGACAATGGTTGTTCTTCGGGCTAAGGGGGGTGGATGAAAGGTGCAGAGACAGTGGATCGATCAACCGGCCGTCGCGAGAGTAAAACGGACGTTGCTGTGAAAGTGCTCGTCCTCGCGGGAGGCCGGTCGGCCGAACGTGATGTGTCTTTGGCCTCCGGCGCGGCGGTCAGCCGCGCCCTGGCCCAGGCGGGAGGCGAGGTGCTCACGCTCGATCCCGGTGGGCTCAAGCGTGCGGTGGGTTGGAACGACGCGGCATCAGCGCAGCCGATCGGCGCAGCCCCGCCCGCAGGCGCGCACGCGGCGCCCGGTGCGGCGGCATTGACGCCCAGCGATCTGTCGCTGGATGATCTGCGGGCTGTCGACGTGGTCTTCATTGCCTTGCACGGCGGCGATGGTGAAAACGGCCGCCTGCAGGCGCTGTTGGACATGGCGCGCATTCCCTACACCGGATCGGGCATGCAGGCCTGCGCCCTCGCAATGGACAAGCATGCCGCCAAGCGCATCTTTGTCGCCGAGGGAATTCCCACGCCGCCGTGGCGGATTCTTTCCGAATCGGATGAGTATTCGTTCGACGAGATTACTGACGCGCTCGGCAAGCCATTGATCGTGAAGCCCAACAGCCAGGGTTCCAGCGTCGGGATGAACCGTGTCGAAACCAAGTCGCAATGGGACAAAGCCCTGACGGAGGCATTCCGGTGGGATGAACGTGTTCTTGTTGAAGAATACATCGCCGGACGCGAACTCACGGTCGCCGTTCTCGGCGAGGAGGCACTCCCGGTCGTGGAGATCATCCCGGCAGATGGTCTGTATGACTACGAACACAAATACACCTCCGGCCAGTCCGAGTATGTTTGTCCCGCCCAATTAAGCCCCGCCCAGATCCGTGCCCTGCAGGAACAAGGGCTGGAGGCCTTCCGGGCGCTCGGATGTCGCGGGTACGCCCGTGTGGATTTTCGTCTGTCGAATGATGGGCATCCGTATTGCCTCGAAGTCAACACGGCGCCGGGGATGACGGCGACGTCCCTGGTCCCCAAGGCCGCCAAGGCCGCGGGAATCGAATTCCCGGAATTGTTGCAGCGAATCTGCCGATTGGCAATGGGCGCTCTGTAGGGTGGGTGCTCTGCACCCACCTCTTCGTGTGCCATCGTCCAGAGAGGGTGGGTGTAAACACCCACCCTACGAATGATGCACGCAGCAATGACATCGATTGCCGGTGGGGTTCTCGAATCGCCGGACCGACGGCCTCTCGCTCCCCCCGACGGCGGCCGTTTCGCGGCGATCATCTTCGACATGGGCAGCACGCTCCTGGAATATGAAAATGTCCCCTGGGCGGCTCTCTATCCCTCTTGTGTTGGATCAGTACACTCATATCTGGAGCGCCGACGGCGGCCGAAGGTGCCATCGTTCGAGGAGTTCCTCAATCGGTTTCGGCTCTTGCTGGAAGTGCGGCGTAAACGCATTCGCGAGGAGTGCCGGGAATATCGCATTGGCGATTTGCTGCGGCAGTTGCTGCGCTCCTGCGATATCCGAACTGCTGATGGGGAACTGGCGCGGATCAGCAATGCCTATTACGCGCCGATCCGTCGGCAGCTCACGGTCTATCCTGATGGGGTGACGACGCTCAAGGCCCTGCGCGATGCCGGATATCGACTGGGACTTCTCTCGAACACCTGCTTTCGCGCGCAGGATCATCGCGAGGAACTGATCCGTTTCGGCCTATGGCCACTCCTGGATGTCGCCTCGTTCACCTCGACGGGCACTTACCGCAAGCCGCATCCGGAACCGTTCCGCCAAGTCGCCAAACGCCTCGATGTGCCTCCGGGTCGATGCCTCTATGTCGGTGACCGCCAGGTGGAAGATGTCCACGGGCCGCAGGGGGCGGGGATGGCCGCGGTCTTGGTCCGTCGCCCGGGACGCGCCTACGAGAGCGGGTTGACGCGATCCATTGAGATCGAGCAGGTGGGACAGCTCCCCGATCTATTGGGGTGCCGACGCTGAGCGCCGCGATCAGACCCACCGAAAACGGTGATTGAGTCGGGCTCCAACTCTTGCTAAATTGGCGATCTTGTGACGCCGGCATCCGGTCGGCGCAACATCCGATGACGGGGGAGGATGAATTGGACAAAACCGAACTGATGTTGAAGGAACTCACCGAGGCCCACGGAGCGCCGGGGGATGAATCCGCCGTGCGCGCCGTCATGGACGCACACCTGCCGGGGTATGCCCAACGCACCACCGACAAACTGGGCTCGCTGATCGCCACCGTTCCCGGCCGGGGCGAGCGCCCGCGCGTGCTGGTCGGCGCGCACATGGATGAAGTCGCCTGGGTGGTGCGTGAGATCACCAAAGATGGGTATCTCAAGGTATTCCCGTTGGGCGGTTGGTGGGGGCATGTCATGCTGGCCCAACGCGTGATCGTCCACGGCTCCAAAGGACCGGTTTTGGGGGTCGTCGGCTCCGTTCCGCCCCATCTGTTGCCGGAGGACGCCCGCAAGAAGGTGGTTGAGCCCAAGGATATGTACATCGACGTCGGCGTTGCCGACGGTTTCAACGTGAAGAAGACACTGGGATTGCGCAACGGCCATTATGTGACGCCCGACTCGGATTTCCAGATCATGAGCAATCCCAAACTCTATCTGGCCAAGGCGTTCGACAATCGCGTTGCCTGCGCCTTAGTCTGCGATCTCTTGCAAGCCGTCAGGCCCAAGACCCTGCCCGGTCCCCTGATCGGCATCGGCAGCGTGCAGGAGGAAGTCGGCCTGCGCGGGGCGGGCACCTCGGCTTGGGCGGTCGATCCCGATGTGGCGTTGATCCTCGACGTCGGCATCGCGCGCGACACGCCCGGTATCGATGCCCCCGGCGAAAAACTGGGCGGCGGCGTCGCCATCGACGTCTTCGACGCGGGCATGATTCCCAATAACGCGCTCTTGCAACTGGTCATCGACACGGCGGAGAAAAGCAAGATCAAGTACCACTTGTCCTCCATGGATCGCGGCGCCACCGATGCCGGGCGCGTGCACATGTCGCGTTCCGGGGTGCCGTCGGTCTCGCTGGGCCCGGCGGCGCGGTACATCCATTCGCACAACTCGATTCTGCACCGTGGCGACTACGATGCCACTCTGAAACTGCTTCTGGCCGTGCTGAAACGGCTCGATCTATCGACGGTCGGCAGTCTGACCGGACAAAAATCAAAGGCGAATGTAGGCGCCAAGACCACGCCTCGCCGACGCCCTCAACGATAGAACCCACCGAATTCTCAGATGCCTCAGTTCCAGATCAGGGCACTGAATCATGTGCACGCCACCCGCCCTCGGGTGGCGGTCGGGGCGCCACGCGGGGGTGCGTGGCGCGCACTCGGGTTGTTTGTGAGGCATCGGGCAGGGATGTAATGCCGGTCCGATTTTTCGATACCCGTCGCCGCGCGATGGTGGCCTTCGCGCCCTTGCGCCCCGGCGAGGTACGGCTCTACACCTGTGGCCCCACTGTCTACAACTTTGCCCACGTCGGCAATCACCGCGCCTACATGTTCGAGGATCTGTTGCGGCGCTACCTCAAGTGGCGCGGGTACCGGCTGACGCAGATTATGAACCTGACCGACATCGACGACAAAATCATCCGCCGTTGCCGCGAGCAGGGGATCGGGTTGAGCGAATGCACCGCGCCCTACAAGAAGGCCTTTTTCGAGGATTTCGATTCGTTGCGGATCGAACGGGCCGAGGTCTACCCCGAAGCCACCGCGCACATCGCGGAGATGGTAGCGCTGGTTGAGACGTTGCTGTCGAGCGGCCACGCCTACCGGGCCGAGGACGGCTCGATTTACTTTCGCATCGCCAGTTTTCCGCGCTACGGCGAACTCTCGCACATGAATTTGTCCGAACTCAAAGCCGGAGCGCGGGTCGCCGCCGATGAATACGAGAAGGACGCCGTCTCCGACTTTGCCCTGTGGAAGGCCTGGGATGCCGACGACGGCGAGGTTTTCTGGGAGACGTCACTGGGGAAAGGCCGCCCCGGCTGGCATCTGGAATGCTCGGCGATGTCGATGAAGTATCTGGGCAACACCTTCGACATCCACACCGGCGGCGTCGATAATATCTTCCCCCACCACGAGAACGAAATCGCCCAGTCGGAATCTGCCACCGGCGAGCCGTTCGTGAAGTACTGGCTGCATTGCGAGCATCTGATCGTCGATGGGCGCAGGATGGCCAAGTCGCTCGACAATTTCTACACGTTGCGCGATCTGTTGGACCGGGGCTATCCAGCCGTGGCCGTTCGCTATCTGCTCTTATCCACGCACTACCGTTCGCAACTGAACTTCACGATGAGCGGGCTGGAGGGGGCCAAGAGCGCGATCGAACGAATTCGCGATTTCCATCACCGGTTGGGCGAGGTGACTCTTCCTGGCGAAGCGCAGTCGGATTTCCTCGATGCCATCAAAGACGTCCGGTCGGAATTCACGGCGCAATTGGATGACGATCTGAATATCTCCGGGGCCTTGGGCGTCCTCTTCAATTTCATCCGCGACACGTACAAGCGTCTCGAACTGGGCGAACTGCGCCAAGCCGATGCCCAGCCCGCGCGCGAGATGATCGAGGATTTCGACCGGATCCTCGATGTGCTGCGCCCTGATGTCTCCGCCGGTGCGGATGCCCAGCGTGTCGAAGAGCTCATCGCCGAACGCGAAGAAGCGCGTGCCCGCAAGGACTGGCAGCGGGCCGATGAAATCCGCGCTCTCTTCGATCAAATGGGGATTGTCGTCGAGGACACGCCGACGGGCACACGGTGGAAACACAAGGTGTAGAATTTAATTGGGTAGCGCGGGAGCCCTGAGCTCCCGCGGGTTTACGTCCTACCGTTTGATGTCAGGAGCGCAGGGCTCCTGACCTACAATGCTGGGCTATTGTCGTATGGTTTCTTTTAGCCCAGGGCGTAAGCCCTGGGTCTGAGTCGCATGCGTCCACTTGCACGTTAACACAAACGGGTTGCATCCGTAGAGACGCATTGCAATACGCCCCTATTCCCGCCGCGCTCCCCGCCGCGTGAATTCCGCGAAGTAAACCGAATAATCCGCGTCCGAAAACAGCACAAACCGAATCAGTTCGAATGCCGCCGGATTTGCCTGGGCGAATTCGGTGACAGTGTCCAGCGCAATCGGCGCCGCTTGCTTGATTGGATACCCGTAGGCGCCGGTCGAGATCGAAGGGAAGGCAATGGAGCGTGCACCCACTTCACTGGCGCGCAGAAGACTCTCCCGGTAAGCCGAGCCAAGCTCCGCGGCATCGGAGGGTAGTCCGGAATAGATCGGCCCGACGGCGTGGATCACCCATTGGGCGCGCAGTTTTCCTCCGCCCGTGATCACCGCCTTGCCGGTCGGGCAGCGGCCGATTTTGCGGCACTCCGCCGTGATTGATGGCCCTCCGGCATGGTGAATGGCGCCGTCGACACCGCCGCCGCCGCGCAAACCGACGTTGGCGGCATTCACGATGGCAGCAACCCGTTCCCGCGTGATATCGCCGCGCTCGGCCGCAAGGCGCGTGTTGCCGATGTTGAGCGTAATCGCCGGCATGATGTTATCGTCTCTCGCCAGGAGGCGTGCCATTGTACGTGCGTCGCAGCGTTTCCATGGCATCTTCAGCGCCATGAGCAATGATCTGTCCGAACGAGGGTTGGTCATCCACGTGTGGGAAGGAGCTCTGTTCGTTGTTTTGCCCGACAAGATGAGCCAGATGGAGCCGGCCGGTCAGCCCGCGGGCGCGAGGCCGTCAAGTCCATCCCCGGCGCAAGTCAGCACGTCGAATTGAGCCACGGTCGTCCCACCGAATTCGGCGCGCGGAATGTCGTGCACGTTCGGTGGGAAAAAAACTCCGTGCGCAATTGCGGTGCTCCGCATCGCGAGATTTCAGATATCCTGCAACTCCTTGCCTCCCAACCAACGCGCCTGATCCAGCACACCCGGCACTGAAGTTGCCAAGCGCCAAAGTGGGGGGACCGGTATGCCCAAGGCGCTGCAACAGATTCTGTTTTCCCACACCGGTATACCACGATTGGAGCGCGTGCTCAATCTGAGCGCGCGGCGGCAGAAACTGTTGGCCACGCATGTCGCCAACGCGGAAACGCCCGGCTACCAACGTCAGGACATCGACCTCGAATCCGAGCGGAAGGCCGCCGTTGCGCAAAACGTTCCCGCCGGCGTCAAGACCACGCGTCCGGAACATCTGCAAAGTCAGCCGCCCGTACACACTGACCAAGTCGTGGCCTCAGGCGCGACAACCGCTGCTGGCGCCAGTGTTCAACTCGACCAGGAAATGCCCAAGGCGGCGGAGAACCAGTTACAGTTCAACATCGCGGCACGTCTGACCAGTCAGAAATTCGACGGTCTTCGGTTGGCGATTCGCGGCCGATAACACGATAACACGGAGTCCATCCATGCCGACCAGCACGACCGCCAGTCCAGTCCGCAAGATCGTACGCCGCCCGCGCAAAGTCGCGGCGGTCGCAGAGCCGGCCGCCGCCGTCGTCCTGCCCGTCCATCGTCAATGGGAGGCCTGGCGTCATTCCGGTGATCCGGAGATTCGCCAGCAATTGCTCAACCGGTATCTCCCCTTGGTGCGCAACGTCGCCGGGCGCATGGCGTTGGGATTTCCCAAGTCGGTGGAGTTGTCCGATCTGGTTTCGACGGGCGTCATCGGTCTGATCGAGGCCTTCAAGAACTTCGACCCGGATCGCGGCGTGAAGTTCGAGACTTTTGCGGTGCCGCGCATCCGCGGCGCCATTCTCGATGAGTTACGCTCGCTGGATTGGGTGCCGCGGTCGACCCGCGCCAAGGCCCGCGAGATCGATCGTTCCACCGTCCGGCTGGAGAACCGCCTCGGTCGTGTCCCGAACCCGACGGAACTGGCCGGGGACATGAAGATCTCTCTCGCGGAACTCACCGCGGCGCTTGATGACCTCTCCGGGACGACGTTGTTGTCCCTGGACGAGCTGGTCTACCGCGAAGAAGACAACCGTCAGGTGCCGCGGGTGGAAACGCTCGAATCGCCGCAACGCGAAACGATTCTGGGCAACATCGAACGCCAGGAATTGCGCGCCTACCTGATCAACGCCGTCGCCAATCTGACCGAACAGGAAAAACTCGTCATTGCCTTCTACTATTACGAAGAACTGACGTTGCGCGAGATCGGCGAAATCATGCACATCTCCGAATCGCGCGTGTCGCAAATCCACACGAAATCGGTCGGCAAGCTCCGCAACATGGTCCGGGAGCGATTCGGTTACTGACGTTGAGAGCGCCGATGGTCCGACCCGTCGAATTGCAGGATGTGCCGGCGAAGACTCCCGCCGCGGAGACAGTGGCCCAGACCCAGCGGGCGGCGCCGGAAAACGATCCGCGCCACGCCGAAAGGCAGACCCGATGAAGCCCGGCGAGACGCCCTTCTACCACACGCGGGTCGAATGCCCGGTCTGCAAGACCGTCAATGAGTTCGAGACGATCAAGGTCGGCGCCTACACCGAGGAGGGACGAGACTCCGATTTTTGTCCGACGAAGAGGCAGTGGTTCAACCCGCGCTACCGGGACGTCAATCCGCTGCTCTACTACATGGCGACCTGCTCCTCCTGCTTCTACACCCGCGAATTCAACCGCCGGTTCCGCGATTGGAAGGAAGACACGGCCTTTCGCACCTACCGTCAGGCCCCAGTGCGGCACAAACATCTGGCTGCCCTGGCCGGCCCGGACGGCGTGGTGCGACGCCTGGGCGCGGCCGTCTGGCCGCAGTCGTATCCGAGCCGAACGGCGATCAACAAATTGCTCTTGGGCATCTTGGACGAGCAGATGCTGGAGCAACCGTCGGCTTTCGACATCGGCCGCTGGTACTTGCGTATCGCCTGGCTCTTTCGGGAACTGGGCGGCGCCGAGAGCGGACGCTCTTCGCCCCACGTCATGTCGCGCCGACGCTTGGGCAGTTTGCTGCGCGAATTGAGCGGTCAAATCGGCCCGGTGCGCGCGACGATCGCGCAGATCGTCGAACTGGTGCAGTCACAACCTGATTGCGCCACCACCTCGCCGGATGACTCCGACGGACGCGAGCGCAGCCACGCGCTGGTCGCTGATCTCGAGACGCGCACCGGCGAACTCGAGCGGTCAATCGCAGATTTGACGCGCGACATCTCGCAGGTGTCGGACCCGATGGTCGGGGGGACAACCGAACCCCACGCCGATTCCTACGGCGAACACTCTTCTTATGAATCGTTCCTGTCCGGCCTGCGGATGGATTGGCCGGGCGTTCCGATCAACGAAATCGAGGCCCTGCGCTGGTCGCGGGATTTCCACCGCCAGGCCTACGAAGAGGGTCGGGGCATCGAACCGGGGAACGCGCAAATCCAGGTGGCCTACCTGGTCGGCGAATTGGCCCGCCGCGTTGGTGAATTTGACCAGGCGGCGCAGTATTTCAATGTTGCCGTCCGCACCGGACGCGAGTGGATGCATCAGATGCTCAACGACACCACCAAGACCGCGCTGGCGCGGCACATCGTCGATCTGGCCACCGAACAGATGCGGACGATGCGGACGGCGGCCGGCGTCGAACGATAACCGAGAATGGACAACGTGAAACAATCGATAGGGGGTTTTATGACGACGAAGAAAGGCAGCAAAGTGATGACCAAAGCCGTCGGCGACGGGGCCAAAGGCCAGAAACGACGCTACGTGCGGCTGGAGATCTTCTCTCCGGTCGGGTTCGCCGCGATCGTGGTCGAAGACGGCAAGCGCGTTCGGCTGCACCCCGACAAGAAGGCGGGCGTGCTCTTGAATCTGTCCGGCGGCGGCGCCCTCATCTCCTCGACCGACCAGGCCACTTCCGGCGAACTGGTGCTGATGAAGTTTGACATCAAGGGATTCGACGCCCTGACGAATGTCCTGGGACGGGTCAAACGCGTCGAAGAGCAGGACGACGGCGAGCGGTTGATCGGCATTGAATTCCTGTCGCCCGAACAATTGGGCGATCCGGTGTTGGAGACGGCGCTGACCCGTCTGACCGAGCACCCGAAGGATTTCGCCGACGGGCTCTCGCGATTGATCTCGCGCTATGTGTTTGCGCGTCAGGTCGAAGCGGAGAAAGAATAGCGATGCAACGTGTTTCGGGCACGGTCACCCGTTGGGGAGTGCTTGTCTTCGCGGCGGCTGTCCTAGGATGCGCCGGTTCGTATCCGCATCCGCGATCGGCGCGGAGGACATCGGATCCGGATGGGTCAACATCAGCAATCGGCGACGGCGCTGAACATCGCTGACCATGCACATCTTGCGCTGAGCGCACGATATGGACAACACACATCTGCCCGATGATCCTGATGGCGCCATAGGCGACGTTGTCGAAGCCGTGCGCGCCCTCGGCGAGCGGGCCCGCTTTCTGGCGGTGAATCTGGCGGTCGCGACCGCGAAACTCAAACAGATGCACGTCGGGGGCACGCGGCTGAACGAGGACTTGCTCGATCTGGTCGCCCGCGTGACCCGCGCCTCACATGAAGTCACCGATGCCGTGGCGGCGATCGAGCAGGGGATCGCCAAGGCCAAGCCGGCCTCGCCCGCCATGTGGGGGCGATGGCACGAAATCGGTGTCCCCGACGAGAAGACGCTGGAGCGGCTCGGTCAGTCATTGAATGAAACGCTCGATCTGGCGCGGCACGTCTTCCGCTGGGTGCGCCAGGTGGCTCCCGGCGCCGGCCCAATCACGTCGTGGAACAAAGCCGATCCCTCCTGGGCCGACGACGGTACCGAGGCGAAGAATTCGTAATCCTTAACGCAGAACTCTTCTGGTTCTTGTCCAACTCATGGACAGAGCCCCAACTCGGCAGGGGCGTGTGCCACCCAATTCCGAGGACAGTGAGCCCCACTCCTCTTGCAACCGTCAATAAAACACCTGACGGAACGACATCGGAAATTAACAAAGATAGGACGTGCGCGTCATGCGCCCTCGCGTGACGCGGCGCCACCCGAGGGCGGGCGGCGCGCACAATTCTGGTTGCTGGTGGACGAGGTCCTTCTGGTAGACGCTCTCGGGTCGGGGCGCGGTCTCCGCGCCTTCTTTCTTATCGCACGTGTCGTAACACGAAATACCACAAACCCACAACTAGCACCAAGAGTCCGACACCAATCCAAATCCGAAAGTTGGTTCGAAACGTCGGCACCCAATACAATGGCGCCCGGTGACGGCTCATCGGTCCTCGCCCGGCCAGAAAATCGCCGATGATCGTCCACGCCTGCTCCTGCAAAACCACGATCGTGGCCGCGGCAAACTGGGCATCGGCGCGCCCAGGCGCACCCAGATAACCCTGCCCGGCCGGAGGCAGTAGGGGAGAGCGGGAGCGCAGACGCCAACGGGGGATCAGCGCCTCGGGCAACGTGGTGTACGATGGATCAACCAGCTCGGGTCGCAGCCACAACATCATGGCCGTCTCCCACCAGCCGGCGTGATAATCCATCGCAAAGGCGCGTTTGGCGCTCTCATCCCATTCGGCGCCCCCATCCTCTCCGGCGAGGGCGATGACTTGCTCCTTCAGATGTCCGGCGAGGAATTGGTAGATGATTTGCGACGTCAGATTCACCGTGCGGATCGCGTGGCGGCGGGTAAGAATCGTGGCCGCTTCATCCAGCGCCACGATGTGCCCCGGCCCGCCATGCGCGGAGACAATCAGGAGCCGCCGGAATCCCGCCTCGGCCAGCGACCGCCCGTAGTCGATGACCAGATCGCGGATGACACGTTGGCGGATATTGATCGTCCCCATGAAGCGATAGGCGTGTGTGCCCAGGGGAATCGTCGGCGCCAGCACCACCGGTGCCTTCGGCTCCAACTCCCGGATCAGATCGCCGGCCATCTGCGCGAAATACTGGGCGTTGATAATGTCGGTCCCCATCGGCAAGTGGGGACCATGCTCCTCCAGTGGGCTGATCGGCAGCACGACCACCGCATTCTGCGCCGCCAACTCGGCCAGGCGCGGCGCCGTGATCTCCTCAAGCCGAACCAAGTGTTCGGACGTCGGGGGAACGGCGGGATTCTCTGGTTGGCTGCCTCGGCTCATCGTGTCCCGCCGCAAGAATACCGGCTCAGACGGGCACGGTCAACCCGGACCTGACGGGCATGTTGAAAGCCGCTCTCTTGCAAGCAAAGAACGCAGACAAGAATGTCTGCGCCACCCAGTGATAACGACTTAGGCCCTCTAACAATATGACTCCAAGGAAAAAACTGTGCACGCCAGGCGCCCTCGCCTGGCGTTTCGCCGCCCGAGGGCGGGCGGCGTGCACCTTGTTCGCGGGTGCCGGGGGCATCATTTTGTTAGAGGGTCTTAGAGCCTCTAACAGAATGACTCAAAGAAACAAACTGTGCACGCCAGGCGCCCTCGCCTGGCGTCTCGCCGCCCGAGGGCGGGCGGCGTGCACTGTGTTTGTGAGTGCCAGAGCCCCATTTTGTTAGAGGGTCTTGCCAATATCTGGTGGGGCAAACATTCCTGTCTGCCTGATTTTGCCGTATCACCCTGACGACGGCAAGCGCCTGATGAAATCTCCGGCACGCTGGGAAGGTTTTTCCCTGCGCCGAGGATGATCCGCTCGTGGTTAATCTGTCCTGTAGCCAAGTCGCCTGTGAGCAGTTGACGGCTCATACGAACTGGCTGTTCTGATGCCAAACTGCATCACGGAGTCCTGATGATGACACGACGCCTGTCCCCAGATACAAGAATTCGTATTCTGACGGCTATTCTGGCAGTCGGCTGCCGATAAAAGACGACGCGCCGCGGCCATCGGCCCCGATTGGCTCAATGCATCCGCTTTCGATCCGATAAACCTCATGTTGGGCGATGATACTATGGAATCACTTACACCCATGGACTCCGCGTTGGCCGAACAACTCGTGGCCGTGGTGGCACAGGAGGCCGAGCACTGCGAACGTCTCCTGTCGCTCTTGCGACGACAGCAGCGGCATCTGGTCGAGGGGAACACGATCAAGTTGCCGGCCAACGTGCGTGAGCAGGAATGCGCCATGCGCCATTCCCGGCAACTGGAGAAGCAAAGGCAGGAGATCCTGGAGCGTCTCGCGCAACTGCCCGCCGATGGCGGCCGCAAGCCCGATCTCTCCCGTCTGATCGCGACGTTGTCCGACGATTACGGCCGCCGTCTCGAGCAATTGCGCGATACACTCGCGGCCGCGATCCAGCAAGTCTCCAAGACCAAAGAACAGAACACGATGCTGATCGAACGGTCGCTGTTCAACATCGGCGAGACGATGCGTCTGCTGGCCGCGGCCAATGGCGACGGCGGATACGCCGCCGTGCCCGCGGTCACTTCCGGAGCAACCGGACCTTTGGCCGTCAGATAGGGTCGGATAAACCATCGCATTAGGCATACGTCGTTGGGGCGCATTGAATACGCCCCTCTTGGCGATCACGCCGGTAGGGGCGTGATTCATCACGCCCGCAGACGGGCGCCATGAATTGCGCTCCGATCCGTGACCCACCGCCGATAACGTTGCACGGTCACCGCGTCCGCAAACGCACTATGGGACGCTCCCAATTCAGGAACCCCTGACCCTGCCGATAGAGACAGAGAATCCGGCAGCGTTGGCGCTGGCACGTACCAGGGAGGGTGAGTGCTCATTCTCACGCGCAAACAAGGTGAGAGCATCACCATTGGCGACGACATCAAAGTCACCGTACTCGGCGTCTACGGACGCCAAGTGCGCCTGGGCGTGGAAGCGCCGCTGAAAGTCGTCGTGCACCGCGAAGAAGTCTACCTGAAAATCAAAGAGGAAAACCGGCGGGCGCGCACGATCAAAAGCGACCTGGCCGGGCTGGCGCGATTGATCAAGGGCAAGGTGAGGGGAAATGTCCCGGATTCGGATCAACCGGGAGGTGTGCAGTACAAAACAGGCCCGCCGCCGCGGAAAGGCCCTCTGGGTTTGCGAACTCCGAGGCGTGCCCAAGGAGAAATCCAGTGAGTCTCTTTCACCGTCGTCCAACGCCCCCGCCGCTCCCATCGGGACCGCTGCGCAATACGTCGGCGCGCAACGATGGCTCGGGTCCACGCCCGACGCCGGCGCCCTCACGCGAACGCGAAGTTATCACTCAGGCGCCCGAGGGTGTTGACGCCGACTTCTGCTACTCCGGCGATCAGAGGAAGTAGGGCACCCACCGATGCGCGTGACCCAACAAATGATCACCGATCGCTCGACGGCGAATTTGTCGTCGGCCATGGATCGGCTTCTGCGGCTGCAGACACAGATGTCCTCCGGGCGTCGTCTGCAGCAACCCTCCGACGATCTGACCGGGGTCACCCGGGCTCTGGCCTATCGCCAAACGCTCGTTAATCTCGACCAATACCAGAGCAACGTCGACCGGGGCAAATCCGGACTGTCGACCGTCGAACAGGGGCCAGCTTCGGCGAATACACTTCTGGTCAGCGCCCGGGAGAAGGTGACCTCCCTGGCCAACGACAACTATGACGCCACCGCCCGCCAGTCCGCCGCCCTTTCAGCCATCAACACCCGACTGGCCGCGTCCGTCAGCGCTTCGGTGGGTCGTTTACTCGGTCCCCTGACGAAAGGGCGTGTTGAAAAACCCTCTGGATACCCAACGTGAGGAAGTGCTGCCACACGTCCTCGTGTGGCAGCCCATCGTCATTCAAGGCGTCACACGAGGACGTGTGACGCCACTGCCGTGGAGCGGAGCGAGAAATGGGGCTTTTTCAACAGGCCCGAAAGACGCCGATATCGTCAAAGTGACCACCCAACTGGCCAACCGGCAGAATGTCTGCCAATCGGCCCCGAACGCTGTCTCGCGCGTGCCGTTGCCGTCGTTGGTCGATTTCATACGCTGATTCCGACATTTCCGAGGGCAACCAACGCCATGACATCCGTCACCACAACATTGGAAAACACGCGCTTCGGCACTCTCGCGCCGCCGGAAGAGGCGATCATTCGTTTCCCACGCGGCCTGTTGGGTTTTGAAGCCCACACGAGCTTCACCGTCATTGCCGAAAAAGCTCTGGCGCCCTTTGCCCAACTGCAATCCCTCGATGATCCCGATCTGGCTTTTGTGATCGTCAACCCAGGGCTGTTATTCCCGCATTACAAAGTCGAAATCGATCCCCGTGAGATAGCCGAGCTGGCGGTCCACGATCTGGGCCTTGTCACCACTTGGGTGATCGTCACCGTGCCGGCCGATCTGGCCCGCATGTCGGCCAATCTGCAGGGCCCGCTTCTCGTGAATCGCCTTAATAACCTCGGGAAGCAAGTGGTTCTGGTTCACAGTTCGTACACGACCTGCCACTATATCGTGGATGAGATGCCGAAACGCGCCGGGCGGCCTCAGCTTGAGTCCGCACACCCGGTTGCGGTTTGATTCTCCTGCAATGGCGTCTGGAGTGGGTGCCCTGACAGTCTCGGGACGTTTTCATGCACGCGCCGATCTCCCAAGCGGCCCGGCCGACCGCGTTGCCACGCCAGCGGATCGCCGAACTGCGCGTGCAGTGTTCCCAGCAGCCGGAGTCCGTGCCGTTGCATAAGGCCGTGGTCGGCGAATTTCTGAATACAGGGCCGACGCAAGAGGCCCTGCCGCTCTTGCGGCGCCTGGCCAACGTCTGCGCCGATGACGTCACCATAAAGTGTACCTTCAAGAATACCTCGTAAGGGGCTGTACAATAGTCCCTTTGCCCGCGAGTCAGCATTGTTGATTTGAGATCGTCAAAACGCCTTTGTGACCTGTAAAGCGCCCCGATCGATCTGCCGACCTATGCCTGTAGAGCCGTTGAATTAGATCTCCGCCAACACCCAGTCGATCTTGACCACGAGGAGCCAATCCGCATGAACAGGCACTCACTGGAGCAGTACCGTCAGACACAACTTCTGGGGATGACCCAGGCCGAGCTTGTCGTGATGCTGCATCAGGGCGCCATTCGTTACCTCGGCGAGGCCATCGACTTGGTGGACGCCGAACGGTACGACCAAAGCTGGCGCAAATTCGACTGCGCCCGCCGGATCGTCGTGCATTTGTGCGGCACACTCAACCGCGACGCCGGCGATCTGGCCGACAAACTATCGGCCCTCTACGCTTTCGTCATCGAGCAGATCACCGTGGCCAACGCCCGGCGCGATGCGCAGATCGCTCGCAATTGTATCAATATTCTGACCACGCTCAAAGAGGGCTGGGAAGGAATCGCCGTCGCCCCGGCCGTCGAATCGGCTCCGATGGACGAAGTGTCCGCACATACGACACCCGGGGCCGCCGGAACGTTCTGCTGCCACCCGTAGACGGGATTCACCGTAACCGGGAGCCAGTCATTCGTGAAAGACGCACCCATCAAGTCGTCCGCCGGCCGCCCTGCCGAACGGGTGGATACTCTCGAAGGCGAATTGCGTTTCTACCGGTCGCTCTATGTCCTTCTCGATCGCCAGCGGGACCGTCTCAAGAGTGGAGTCAACCACGAAATCCGCGATGATCTGGCCGAAATCGCACTGCTGCAACAACAGATCGAAGCCAGTGAACGGAAGATTGCCGGGTGGCGCCCACAGTCACCGCTTCAGTTCGTGGGTGGAACGATCGCGCCGGAGGCGGCATTGACCATGGGGCGGGTGCGTACCATGGTCGAACGCTGCCGGGAGATCGTCAGCGACAGCGAACGGCTCGCGGCCTACCGGGCGCAACTGGACACCATGGCCCAGGGCTGCCGGCTCCTGGCCGGGATGTCTCAGGCCGGGCGGGTGACAATCTACTTGGACGAACGCCCCTGATCGGGTATCTTGAATTGTGTCAAATGATGCGCCTTGTGGTGCCGATACAGTGAATAGAGGGGGCCGGAGCCAGTGGTGACGGATGGACATTTGGGACCGCTGCAACCAGCCGATGGGCCGCGCGAGCCGGTTCGGCCCAAATCGGATGCGGCGCGGAAGCCCCATACAACCCGGCACGAGGCGTCGGCCGACCGTGTGGGGTTGAGCGGCATGGACATTCACAACCAGGACGCTTTGCGCGCCACCGCCGCCCGCCTGGTGGCCGAGGGGGACATCGATACGTCGGTCGATGGCGCCGTACGGCCGGACCGCGTCGACGCCGTCCGCCGGAATCTCAACAACGGGACGTACAACCGTCGCGACGTCATCTCCGGCATCGTCGACCGTCTACTCGAGCAGTGGCGGATTTGACCCCCATCGTGAGCCCGTCTTGGCTGACTCATCTGCAAATGGTACGCCGTCGATGAACGTTGAACGTTATAAGTTGATATTCCGACCGAAGCCAAAGCCCTTGCGCCCCTTCGCCCATGCCGATATCTTGATTGGGATGTGCAACGGGCGATTAGCTCAGCTGGTTAGAGTGCTTGCTTGACATGCAAGAGGTCACTGGTTCGATCCCAGTATCGCCCACCATGGTGTCTTTTTATACCCGTCCTTTACATTCGTTCACTATGCTGAGTGCCCCGTGCCGGCCAAGGCCCAAGGGGGTCTTGCGGTCGGAATTTTCATGACAACCGCCGTTGCCGGCCAGTCCGTCCGGCTGACCCTGCCGGATGGCTCGACGCGTGAGTACGCCGCGGGCGTGACCGGCGCTGACGTCGCCTTGTCCATCGGACGGCGTTTAGCTCACGACGCTCTCGCGATCTGGGTTGACGGCAAGGTGCGCGATCTGTCCGCGCCGATCCAGGGCGACGCCCCCATTCGCATTCTCACCTTCGATTCCCCTGAGGGCAAACAGGTCTTCTGGCACTCGTCGGCGCATGTGATGGCCCAAGCGGTGACCGAGATTCTGCCCGGCACCAAGCTCGCCATCGGGCCGCCGATCGATGAGGGTTTCTACTATGACTTCGATCCGCCCCGACCCTTCCAGCCGGAGGATCTGGCGCGCTTCGAAGAACGGATGACCCAGATCGTCGCGGAGGACGCAAAATTCTCGCGGCGCGAGTGCGATCCCCAGGAGGCCGATCGCATCTTCACGGAGCGCGGTGAAAAATACAAACTGGAAATTCTGGAGCGCGTCAACGCCGCGCACGATCAGGTCAGTCTGTACACCCATTCGCGATTCCTCGATTTGTGCCGCGGGCCGCACATCCCGTCCACCGGAAAGATCAAATCGTTCAAGCTCCTCTCGATCGCCGGCGCCTACTGGCGCGACGCCGAGGGGAACCCACAACTGCAGCGCATCTACGGGGTCTCCTACCCTGACAAAAAGCAACTTGACGAATTTCTGAATCGTCGCGAAGAAGCCGACAAACGCGATCACCGCCGGCTGGGCAAGCAGCTCAAGCTCTACTCAATCAATGAGCAGTCCGGCGCCGGTCTGGTGCTCTGGCATCCCAAGGGGGCGTTCATCCGCCGCCGCATTGAGGAATTCTGGTACCGCCGTCATCAGGAATCCGGGTACGAACTGGTCTATTCGCCGCACATCGCCCGGCTGCGCTTGTGGGAGACGTCCGGGCACACCGGCTTCTACTCCGACAACATGTTTCCTCCCTTCGAGGTGGAAAACAATCCGCATCAGTTGAAGCCGATGAACTGTCCGTTCCACATCCTGATCTATCAGTCGGAATTGCGCTCCTACCGTGATCTGCCCTTGCGCTGGGCCGAATTGGGAACAGTCTACCGTTTCGAGCGGGGGGGCGTATTGCACGGCCTCTTGCGTGTGCGCGGCTTCACACAGGATGACGCCCATCTCTTTTGCCGGCGCGATCAGGTCGAAGCGGAAATCCGACGGACCCTTGATTTCTGCCTCTCCATTTATTCCGCCTTCGGCTTCGACGATATTCAGGTCTTCCTCTCGACGCGTCCCGAGAAAGCGATCGGCGATCCGGCCGACTGGGCCCTGGCGGAGGAGTCGCTCCGCAACGCCCTGGACTCCCGGAAACAGAAGTACACCGTCGATGCCGGAGGCGGCGCGTTCTATGGCCCCAAGATCGATCTGTTGGTGCGCGACGCCATCGGCCGACCGTGGCAGTGCGGCACGATCCAGTTTGATTTCAATCTGCCCGAACGGTTCGATCTGAATTACATCGGCGCCGACGGCCACGCGCACCGTCCCGTCGTGATCCATCGCGCCCTGCTCGGCTCGTTGGAACGGTTCTTTGGTGTTCTGATCGAGCATTACGCTGGTGTTTTCCCGATCTGGCTGGCGCCGGAGCAGGCGCTCGTGCTCTCCGTCTCGGACAAAGTCGCCGATTATGCCGCGTCCGTCGCCGTGGAATTGACCGCACTGGGCGTCCGCGCCCGTGCCGATCTGCGTCCGGAGAAGATCGGCCTGAAAATCCGCGACGCCGAGATCCAGAAGGTGCCGTTCATGTTGATCGTCGGTGAGCGCGAAGCCGAGGCGCACACCATGTCGGTGCGCGGCCACGGCGGCCAGGATCAGGGCAGCCAATCCGTCACGCAGTTCGCCCAGACCATTCGCAGTCAGGATCATCCGTCGGGTTCCGACACTGGTGCCGGAGCCGGACATTCACAACCCATCAATGCCGGGTTTAGCCCGGGGAGGTAGGTCGCTATTCCAGTCCCACGTCAAACTGCCGTCCGCATCAACCGCCGCATTCGTTTTCCCCAGGTCCGCGTCATCGGCGCCGATGGCTCGCAGTTGGGCATCATGGCCACCCGCGATGCCCAGAAGCTCGCCGATGATGATGGACTCGATCTGGTCGAGATTTCCCCGGAAGCCCGCCCCCCCGTCTGCCGCATCCTCGACCACGGCAAGCACCTCTACGAGGAGGCGAAAAATGCCCGCAAGGCCAAGAAGCGCCAGCACAGCTCGCAGCTGAAGGAAATGCGCTATCGGCCCAAGATCGACGAGCACGACGTCAACTTCAAGACCGAGCGGCTGCGGGAATTCCTGCAGGATGGGCACAAGGTCCGCGCCTACGTGGAGTTTCGCGGCCGCGAAATGACCCACACCGAATTCGGCTACAAGATTCTGGAGCGGGTTAAAGCGCAGCTGGCCGATGTTGGTCTGCCGGAGCCCACGGTGCGCATGGAAGGGCGCCACATGTCCCTGATCATCAATCCCAAGCGGACTCCACCCAAGGGGAAGCCCGAAACGACCGCGCCGCGCGGCGAAGGGGTAAAGACAGAGGGCGACCATCCCAGCGCAGCGGTTCCTGTGGACGCCACGCCCCAGATGGCCGAGGCGGCGATCTTGAAGGGCGCGGCTGGTGCGACAGGGGAGAGCCCCGTCGCCACGGTTTAGCCGAAGTCGCCTAATTTGGCGTCATATTTTGGGTTGACAGTCCGCGCGCCCGTCTGCTTATTGGTTATCTGGCCCTAATTGGCCGGAATGGACAGGACCGAAGATGCCGAAGATGAAAACCAACCGCTCGGCGGCCAAGCGGTTCAAGCGCACCAAGTCCGGGCTGTTCAAACGCGACAAGGCCTACCGCGGCCACCTCTCGTCCTCGAAGACCACCAAGCGCCAGCGCCGTCTGCGCCGGGCGACCTATGTCTCCGATGCCGATCTGGCCAACGTGCAGGGGATGCTCCCCAACGGCTGAGGCGCCAGCAAGACCCCAGAGGATAGACCGTGTCACGAGCCACCAACAACGTTGCCGCCCACCGGCGCCGCAAAAGCTACCTCAAGGCCGCGAAGGGGAATTACGGCGGCCGGCGCAAATTGTACCGCACCGCCCGCGAGACGGTCGAGAAGGGCTGGCAGTACCAATACCGGGATCGCCGCAATATCAAACGGACGATGCGTCGGCTCTGGATCGTGCGCATCAACGCCGCCGCCCGCGCCCTCGGCATGACCTATGGGCGGCTCATCGACGGCCTGAACAAGGCCGGGATCAAATTGGATCGCAAGATTCTCGCGCATCTGGCGGCCACCGATCCGGTCGGGTTTGAACAGGTGGCGCGCACGGCGACACAGGCCCAATGAACTGACAACAATCGTTCGGGCCCAATGCCCGGCGCAGTAAATCTTGACCCCGCTTGACGGGGTTTTGTTTTATTGGCAGACTGTTGTCCAACGGATGACCTCCACTGCGTCCCATGCCCAACGCTGAAGACATCGCCTCAGAACTGCGCGACTTGGAAGCGCTGGCGCAGCGCGAATGGTCCGGGGCCAATCCGGCCGAACGGCTCGGTCTCAAGTCACGTTACCTGGGGAAAAAAAGCCCCCTCAACGCCATCCTCCGCGGTTTGAAGGATCTCCCCGACGCCGAGCGCCGCACGATCGGGGGTCTGGCCAACGAGACGCGCGATCGGCTGACGGCGTTGTTCGAGGCGGCGGAATCGTCCCGCGCGAGCGTCGCCGCAACGCCCTACGATTACACCCTCCCCGGTCGTCCCCATCCCCGAGGTCACGGCCACATTCTGTCCCAGACGATGGACGAGGTCATTGCCATCTTTTATGGGATGGGATTTGAAGTAGCCGAAGGGCCGGAGATCGAAACCGATTATTACAACTTTGCCGCGCTCAATTTTCCGCCCGACCATCCGGCGCGCGACATGCAGGACACCTTTTTCTTGAACGACGAGCACCTCCTGCGCACGCACACCTCGCCGGTGCAGATCCGGGTCATGGAGAGTCAACGCCCACCGGTGCGGATTCTGGCGCCGGGACGCGTCTATCGCAATGAAGCGATCAACGCCCGCTCTTACTGCGTTTTTCACCAGGTAGAGGGGCTGTATGTCGATAGTGATGTTTCCTTTGCCGACTTGAAGGGGGTTCTGGTCGCCTTCGCCTCCGAATACTTTGGGCCACTGGTAACGCTTCGCTTCCGGCCCAGTTTTTTTCCGTTCACCGAGCCCTCGACCGAAGTGGATATCTCCTGTCTTCTCTGCCGGGGCAGGGGGTGTTCGCTCTGCAAGCATGAGGGGTGGCTGGAGATTCTCGGGGCGGGGATGGTGCACCCGGCCGTGTTCGCCGCGGTCGATTACGACGTCAACGTCTTTTCCGGATACGCCTTCGGCATGGGCATCGAACGGATCGCGATGCTCAAGCACGGCATCGACGACATCCGGCTGTTTTATGAAAACGACTTGCGGTTTCTGAGGCAGTTCTGATCCGGGGACTTGCGAACGATCAATTGCTCGTTCGGTGGGGCAGACATTCCTGTCTGCCCATTCCGTGCGGCCGCACTGGGGGTCTCCGATCTCGCTCCGGTAGGCGGATGATATGAAAGTCGGATACCGCTGGCTGCTCGACTATGTCACGGTCCCGTGGGGTCCGGAGGAACTGGCCGACCGGCTGACCGCCATCGGCACGGCCGTGGATGGGATCGCGCCCGTCTTCGAGCGTTTCGAGGGAGTGATCGTCGCGCGGATCATCGGCTGCGAAACGATGCCGAATCGTCCCGACCTACGCATTCTGACCGTTTCCGATGGCGCCTCGCAACGGACCGTCGTAACCGGCGCGCCGAACGCGCAGATCGGTCTCGTCGTTCCTTTGGCCCTGCCCGGAGCCCGTCTGCCATCATCCCCCGACTCGACCGTCGGCGTCCGCGCCTTTGGTGGGATTCAATCCGAGGGATTCTGCTGCTCCGAACGCGATCTGGGTCTGTCCGAAGACCATTCCGGTCTCATGGAACTGGATTCGGAAAAGTTGACACTGGGACGCGACCTCTGGGAATCGCTCGAATTGGATGATGTCACACTGTCCTTTGAACTGACTCCCAATCGCGCCGACTGCCTTTCAGTCTTTGGCATCGCCCGCGAAGTTGGCGCCTTGGTGGGCAGTCGGATCCGCCGTCCGGATGTTCATCTGGTCGAAAGCGCCGATCCCACGGACAAACACCTGAAAGTCCAGATCGACGATGCCGAAGGATGTCCGCGCTACGCCGGACGTATTCTGCGGCGGGGGAGGGTCCGTCCGTCAGCCTTCTGGCTCAAGCGGCGTCTCCGTTCGGCCGGTCAGCGCCCGATCAACAATGCCGTCGACATTACCAATTTCGTCATGCTGGAAACCGGCCAGCCGCTGCATGCCTTCGATTGGGGAAAATTTCAGTCGGGGCAGGTGTTGGTCCGACCGTCCGCTCCCGAGGAGTCGTTCGTCACTCTCGACGATAAGGAACGTCGCCTCCCGGCCGGTACCATCATGATTACCGATGGCGGTAAACCGGTGGCGATCGGCGGCATCATGGGCGGGCAAGAGTCGGAGGTGTCGCCGGAAACGCAGGATTTTCTCATCGAGAGCGCGTATTTCCAGCCCTCCCGCATCCGTCAAAGCCGCAAACGTCTGGAGATGGCGTCCGAATCGGCCATGCGCTTCGAGCGTGGCGTGGACCCCAACGGTGCACTCTATGCTTTGGATCGCGCCGCCGGTCTCTTTGTCCAATTGACCGGCGGTGAGCTTCTGGCTGGGGCTGTTGACAATTATCCTGCGCCCGTGGCGCCGTTGCGCATCGAACTTGATGCCGAGCGGGTGAACCGTTTCCTGGGCACGAGTCTCTCCACCCCAACCATGGTCGACCTGTTGTCGAGCGTCGAATTCGGCGTCGTCCCCGGCAAACTGGCCATCGTGACCGTGCCGACCTTTCGTCCCGATGTCAGTCGCGAGCCCGATTTGGCCGAGGAGATCGCCCGTCTGCACGGGTACGAAAAGATCCCCATCAATCGCCGCGCCGCCGGCGTCATGCCGACACACCGTCTGGCAACCGCGCTCCGTGAACTCCGGATGAGGGAGTTGATCGAGGGTATGGGCTTCACGCAGATCGTCTGCAATTCCCTGGTCGATCCGTCGCAGCGCGCGACTGAATCCGGCGAACCCATCATGGTCCGCAATCCCTTGTCGACCGATTTGTCCGCCCTGCGCGGCGATCTGTATGGGTCGCTTCTGACCGTTGTCTCCCACAACCTGAATCGCCGCGTCGATTCCATCGCCGTCTACGAAAGCGGCGCCGTGTACCGCAAGGGAGACCAACCATCGAGTTTCCATGAGCAACGGCAACTAATCTTGGCCCTCTGTGGGCAGGCGCCGGGCTCCGGCTGGGATCAACCCGCTCGTCCCTATGATTATTTCGACCTGAGGGGGGCGGTGACGGCTCTCGCGGCGGCACTGGCAATCCCCTTGGAGATCACGCCCCACGATGGGGCACCGTTCTGCCCATCGGAGGGTTTCAAGGTCACGATCCGGGAAACTCCATTGGGACAACTGGGCCGTATCGACCCGGACATCTGTCGACGGTTCGGCGTCAAAGAAAAGGTCTGGGCCGTTGTCTTGGATTTCGAGCTGCTCTGCGCGCACAGCGGCAGCGCGAAGCTCTATGTACCATTGCCCCGATTCCCCGCCTTGTATCGCGATCTGGCCGTTGTGATCGCCGATCAGGTGCCCATCGGGGACCTGCAGAGGGCCATCCGCGCGACAGGCGGGGCGCTGGTGGACACGTGCACGATCTTTGATCTGTACTCCGGTGCGCCGATTCCGTCGGGCTCCAAGAGCGTCGCCTTCGCGTTGGCCTACCGCCATGAAGATCGCACGCTCACCGACGACGAAGCCGATCGTGCCCACGCGGCCATCGTGTCGGCGCTTTCGTCGCAATTCGGTGCCCGTCTGCGCGAGTGAGCTGTCACGCCACCTTCGGGAAAGTGCTTGACATCATTAAAGTACAAGATTAAGGTATCCTCTGCGATTCCTGCGGGCCACCATCGGGCCGCGCGGCCGAAAACGGCCACTCCGTTGACTTGGAATGATGGAAACGACTGATCTTGATCGATTGGAACAATCGATAGAGCGGGCCTTGCAACGGATTGGCTCGCTCGAGGCCGAGAACCTTCGCCTCGTCAAAGACAAGGCCGCCCTCGAGGGCAAGTTAAAGGAAAAGTTGAAGCCCCCGGCCAGCCGGATCGATCCGCCGCCGACTTTGACCGGGGAGCGGCTGAGCGAACTCAAGCAGCGTGTCCAGCGTCTGATCGAAATCGTCAAAGATTTCGAACGCACCGCCTAGCGGCGCTTAACCTCCAGTAAATTCATCCTTGACTTTCCCCCAAGCCGGGGGAATTCTTAAAGCGGAGGAGAAGTACTTTAACATAAATCGCGGTGCGGGAAGAAGTTCAGATTCGCGGGACAGGGCCCGGATAGATCGTGGAAACGCCTGCCAAGACGGTTCGTGTCAGCATTTTCGGCGAGGAGTATCCCCTTCGCACGGAGGGGGATGCTGACTTGGAGTATATGACTCGAGTGGCCGATCATGTCGACCGGTCGATGCGCAAAATTGCCGACCGGTCGCCGAACATGCCCATTGCCAAAGTGGCCATTCTGGCGGCGTTGAATATTACCGATGAGTTGTTTTCCGAACGGCGGGATGCCGAACGGAAACTCGCGCTCTTTCAAGGCCGGACGCAGGGCATTGTGGATTGGCTGGATGCCCGACTGGCCACGGAATCCCCGGTCCCTACCGAGAGAGTATCCTCCACTTCCCTATCCGCCCATTGATCGCGGCCGGACCCGATCGCGTCGACCCGCCCAGAGCGGGATCATGACGCCCGGTCCCGGCTGAGGGAGGCGGAATGCAAAACCCCTTGTGGGTGACGGTGGCTTTGGTCGCCGGCACGGCTGTTCTATTCGGCCTGCTCGGCTTGTTGGTCGCGCGACGTCTGGGCTCGGGCAAAATCGCCCGTGCCGAGGAAGTCGCCGCGCAGATCGTCCGGGACGCCGAAAAAGAGGCGGAAATCAAGAAGAAGGAAGCCCTGCTGGAGGCGAAGGACGAGTGGTACAAACAAAAGGTCAATTTTGAACGCGAACTGCAGATCAAGCGCACCGAATTCCAGAAAGTCGAAAAGAGGCAGACCGACCGCGAAGATGCGATCAACCGCAAGGCCGACGTCCTGCAGACGAAGGAACGTGACGTCCAGAATCGCGAAAAGGCGCTCTCCACCAAGGAAAAGGCGCTGCGCGGCCGTGAGGGGGAACTGGATCGTCTGATCGCGGATCAGAACCGGCAGTTGGAACGGATTGCCGGAATGACCACCGAAGAGGCCAAGCAACTCTTGATGGACAACCTGCAGGCGCAGGCCAGGCGCGACGCCGCCGCCGTTGCCGCTCAGATTATCGAGGAGGCCGAGCGCAACGCCGAGAAGGAAGCGCGCGCGATCATCACCAATGCCATCTACCGCTGCGCCGCCGATCACACGGTGGAGACCACCGTCTCGGTGGTCAACATCCCCTCAGACGATATGAAAGGACGCATCATCGGGCGCGAGGGACGCAACATCCGCGCCTTTGAGACCGCCACCGGGGTCGACGTCATCGTCGACGACACACCCGAGGCGGTGATTCTGTCTTCATTCGATCCGGTCCGGCGCGAGATCGCCCGGCTGGCGCTTGAAAAGCTCATCTCCGATGGGCGGATTCATCCTTCACGTATCGAAGAGGTCGTCGCGAAAACCGAAAAAGAAATCGAGACCAAAATCCGCGAGGCAGGGGAGCAGGCCTGCTTCGACGTCGGCATTCACAATCTGCACCGCGACGTCGTCTGGTTGCTCGGAAAACTGCATTATCGGACGTCGTATGGCCAAAACGTCCTGGCGCACATCGTCGAGGTCTCGACCTTGTGCGGGCTGATCGCCGCCGAATTGGGGCTGGATCCGGTTCTGGCCAAACGCTGCGGACTCTTGCATGACATCGGCAAGGCCATTGACCGCGAAACCGAAGGGACGCACACCGAAATCGGCGTCAATTTCCTCAAGCGCTACAACGAAGACGCGATCGTGCTCAATGCCATCGCCGCCCACCACGGCGATGTGCCGCCGGAAACACCATATCCCATCCTCGTGCAAGCGGCCGACGCGATCTCCGGCGCCCGTCCCGGCGCCCGCCGTGAACCTCTTGAAGGGTATGTCAAGCGACTCGAAAAACTCGAAGAACTGGCCGACGCGTTTCCTGGTGTGGCCAAAGCGTACGCGATTCAAGCCGGACGCGAGGTGCGCGTGATCGTCGAGAACGAATCGGTTGATGACGTCGGTGCCGGTCTCCTGGCCAGCGACATCGCCAAGAAGATCCAGAACGAATTGCAGTACCCGGGCCAGATCAAAGTCACGGTGATCCGTGAGACGCGGGCGATTGAGTACGCGAAGTAGGTGGGGGGCATGCGGTGAATCGCAATCACCCCTCACCCCGGCCCTCTCCCGATGGGAGAGGGAGCAGTTGTAGGTCAGGAGCCCTGCGCTCCTGACGCTCTTCTTGGTGGTCGATGTCAAAACTCAAACGCTACAAGGACTTCGGTACGCTTTACTTCATTACGAGCGTGACCTACCAACGCCGGCGATTTCTTGTCGAGCACGCCGATCTACTCTGGAGTTCAGTCAACGCAACTAAGGATCGCTGCCCGTTCGAGCTAATCGCTTGGGTCATCTTGCCGGATCATTTCCACTTCTTGTTGGATGCGGGAGAATCCGACATTTCCTCGATCATTCAGCGAGTCAAGATGAGCTTCGCCGCTTCGTATCGGCGAAATCAGGGATTGGGTCAATCCCAAAGTTAGTTGAAGTTTGAACGGCCCATGGTTGTTTACGCCGCTTTCGACAGGGCGGCACTCTCCAGTTTGAGTTCCCGTTGCAGCGCTTCCCGCAGGGTCCCCAGGTGCTTGTGCCCGCACACGGTCC
>JACQFV010000010.1 GCA_016199865.1 Candidatus Zixiibacteriota bacterium
AATCGTCGTCAGCAATGGAATCCTTCTGGTCGATTACACCAACCATCTGCGTCAGCGGGGAGTGCCCTTGCATGAGGCGGTGGTCCGCGGCGGCGTGACCCGTCTCAAGCCGATCACGATGACCTCCCTGGCCACGGTGCTGGGGCTGATTCCGATGGCGCTGGGCTTGGGCGGCGAATCGACACAGGCGCCATTGGCGATCGCCGTGATCGGCGGGCTGACCGTTTCCACGGCGCTCACCCTCTTCTTCATTCCGACGCTTTATACTGTGTTCGAAGAGAAATTCCGCCGCGAGATGGTCGCGGAGCCGGCAGCCGAAGGCTGATCATTGTTTCTGTGACCGTGAGCTGAATTTCGTGGCGGTGAGGTGTCTACGCTACCGGGACTGAGAGTTCGCAAACGGGGGCAGTCGCAAGTTTGTTCATTCCGGCCAGCGCCGCGACTTTGTAGCATTCGGCCAGGGTGGGGTAATTGAAGACGGAATTGACGAAGACGTCGATGGTGCCGTTGTGCGCCAGCACCATCTGGCCGATGTGGATCAGTTCGGTGGCCCCCTCGCCGATGATGTGCACGCCCAACAACTGGCGCGTCTCCTGATGGATGAGCATCTTCAAGAATCCGGTGTCGTCGCCGATGATCTGCCCGCGCGCGATCTCGCGGTAGGGGGCAACACCGACCTCATAGGGGATTTTCGCTACGGTCAGTTGCTCCTCGTTGCGCCCGACATAGGCGATCTCCGGCACGGTGTAGATCCCATAGGGAAACAGGTGCGGCATTGAAAGGCATGGCACGCCAAAGGCGGCGCAGGCCGCCAGCCGCCCCTGCTCCATCGAGGTGGAGGCGAGACTGGGAAAGCCGATGACGTCCCCGGCGGCGAAAATGTGGGGGACGGCGGTGCGATAGTGTTCGTCGACGGCGATCCGTCCGCGCGCGTCGGCGGTCAGCCCCGCGGCGCCCAAGTCCAACTGTTCGGTGTTGCCCTCGCGTCCGGCGGCATAGAGCAGGGCCTCCGACACGATCGTCTTGTTGCTGCCCAGCCGCGCCACGATTCGCCCCTGTTCATCTTTGACGATGCCGGAGACTTCCTCGCCCAGCCGGAAGGTTGTGCGCATCGTGCGCATGTGGTAACAGAGGGCATCGACGATCTCGGCGTCGACAAAGTCCAGCACCCGCGGCCGCTTCTCCACCAGCGTCACCTGCGTGCCCAAGGCGGCCATGGCGCAGGCGTATTCGATTCCGATCACACCGCCGCCCACGACCGTCAGTGTCTTGGGGAGCCGTTCGGCGCGCAATTCCCAGAGTTGATCGGTATCGTATACCGACAGCCCATTGAAGGGAACGTGCGCGGGACGGGCGGGACGGGTCCCGGTGGCGATGGCAATGAACCGCCCCTGAAAATCCTCGCCGTTGCCGCCATTCGCCGGGCCGGATACCCGCAGGGTGAACGGATCCAGAAACGAAGCGGCTCCGTAGACGACGTCGACGCCGTTACGCTGAAAGTGCGAGCGGAAGACATCGAGTTCGTGCGCGATCACGTGATCGACGCGGAAGCGTAGGTCGGAGAGGGTGATGTCTTCCTTGACCCGGTAACTGGCGCCGTACAGACCGCGCTGGCGGAAGCCGGTGAGATACAAGACGGCCTCGCGCAGCGTCTTGCTGGGAATCGTGCCGGCATTGAGCGCCACGCCGCCGACCGATTCTTTGCGCTCGATGATCGCGACCCGCTTGCCCAGTTTGGCGGCCTGAATGGCGGCATGGTGCCCCGCCGGGCCGGAGCCGATGACCAGCATGTCGTAGGATCGCATCATGTTCCCCCGTTTATCCCTTCGGTCGGCAATATACAGGATCGGCTGATTCTGACCAGGGGTTGCGCCTGGGGAAGGTTCACGCTTCAGAGCATCTAAGAAAATGGACTTCTGGTCGTGCCGGTCAGCCCTTGGGCTGACGGTAAACGGTATAGACAGAGAGGTCAGCCCTTGGGGTCTGTTGAAAAACTCTCCGGATGCCCAACGTGAGGGAGTGCTGCCACACGTCCTCGTGTGGCAGCCCATTGCCATTCAAAGCGTCACGCGAGGACGTGTGACGCCACCACCGTGGCGCGCAACAAGAACCGGAGCTTTTTCAACACGCCCCAAGGGCTAACCCCCACGGAAACAGTCATTCTGTTAAGAGGCCTTGCGAGACACCGGCCGATTCTCCGATGGACAGGACCACGGCTCTCCCGATAGATTACCTGTGGTCTTGAACGCTGAACGGGGTGAAACATACATGGCCACCAGAACCCACCCCCAGACCCCGGAGACAATCCATCCCAGCCGCCCGTCGGCGGCGCTGGAAGAGATCGGGTTGCACAATTTGGGGCGGGTTTATGCCGACCTCGTGACGCCGGCTCTGTACGAGCAGGTGATCCGTCGCCGGGAGGGGATCCTGTCGCACATGGGACCGTTGGTCGTGCGGACCGGCCACCACACCGGCCGTTCGGCCAACGACAAGTTCATCGTCGACGATGAAGTCACCCACGACAAGGTCTGGTGGGGAAAGGTCAACCGCCCCTTCGACGCGCAACGCTTTGATGCCCTCTACCGGCGCATCGGCGCCTATCTGCAGGGGCAGGACGTGTATGTCCAGGACCTGTTCGCCTGCGCCGACCCGGCCTACCGGCTCCGTGTTCGCGTGATCACGGAAACGGCGTGGCACAGTCTGTTTGCCCGGACCTTGTTTCTCGGCCCGGAGTCCGCCGATCTGGCGGGGTTTCGGCCCGACTACACGCTGGTGCATGCGCCGCATTTTCACGCTCTGCCGGAAATCGACGCGACCAATTCGGAGACTTTCATCATTCTCAACTTCGCGCGACGGCTGGTGATCATCGGCGGCACCAGTTACGCGGGGGAGATCAAGAAATCGGTTTTCACGACGTTGAATTTTCTATTGCCGCAGCGGGGCGTTCTGTCCATGCACTGCTCGGCCAACGTCGGCTCCGGCGGTGACGTGGCGTTGTTCTTCGGGCTGTCGGGAACGGGAAAGACGACCTTGTCCGCCGACCCCGAGCGGGCGCTGGTCGGGGATGATGAGCATGGCTGGTCGGATGACGGAGTGTTCAATTTCGAAGGCGGCTGCTATGCCAAGGTGATCCGCCTGTCGGCCTCAGCCGAGCCGGACATCTTTGCCTGCACGCGACGGTTCGGCACGATCCTGGAGAATGTCGCCACCGATGCCATAAACCGTCAGCTCGATCTCGATGATGACTCGCTGACGGAGAACACGCGCGCCGCCTATCCGATCTCCCATCTGGCCAATGTCGTCCCTAATGGCTGCGCCGGACATCCGTTGCACATTGTTTTTCTCAGCGCCGATGCCTTTGGCGTCCTGCCGCCGATTTCGCGTCTCACGCCCGCCCAAGCGATGTATTATTTCATTTCCGGCTACACGGCCAAACTGGGGGGAACCGAGAAGGGGCTTGGCAAAGAGCCCCAAGCGACCTTTTCCACCTGCTTTGGCGCGCCATTCATGGCGCTACATCCGACGGTCTATGCGAATCTGCTCGCTGAGCGGATTCGGCGCCACCAGGTGGAGGTCTGGCTGGTCAATACTGGTTGGGGCGGCGGGGCGTACGGTGTCGGACGACGGATCGCCATCGCCCACACGCGGGCGATGATCAAGGCGGCATTGAGCGGGCAGCTGGCCAAGGTCCCGACGGGGCCGCATCCGGTTTTCCAGGTTGCCGTCCCACGGTCGTGCCCGGGTGTCCCGACGGAAATTCTCAACCCGCGTGCGACCTGGACCGACCCGGCCGGTTACGACGAATCCGCCCGCGCCCTCGCCGGACGATTTCGCGACAACTTCGTCCAGTTTGCCGACTCGGTCTCGAAGGAAGTGGCCAAGGCGGGACCGATTGCGTAAGCCCATGCCCCGCACATCCCCCCGGAATCACACACCATGAACCGCATCGGCGTTCTGACATCGGGTGGTGATGCGCCGGGTATGAATGCCGCCATCCGCGCGGTCGTCCGCACCGCCATCAAGACGGGGCTGGAGATTTTCGGCATCCGCCGCGGGTATCAGGGGATCATCGATGATGACATGGTGCGCATGGATCATCGATCCGTGTCCAACATCATCCAGACCGGTGGGAGCATTCTGGTTTCGTCGCGGTGCGACGCCTTCATGCAGCCCGATGGCCGCCAGACAGCGCTGCGGCACCTGAAAAGCCGGGGTCTGGAAGGGCTGATTGCAATTGGGGGAAACGGCACGCTCGCGGGGGCGCATGCTTTTTATTCCGAAACCCAATTCCCGATTGTCGGAGTCCCCGGCACGATCGATCGGGATGTCAACGGCACCGAATCGACCATCGGGTACGACACGGCCGTCAACACGGCCTTGGACGCGATCGACAAGATTCGCGACACCGCCTCGGCAATGGAACGAGTGTTCATTGTTGAGGTGATGGGGCGCCATTGTGGCGACATTGCCCTGATGGCCGGAGTCTCCGGCGGCGCCGAGGCGGTTCTGGTCCCGGAGATCGCCACCGATTACGACCGCCTGATCCGCGAGATCCAGTCCGGGTTCGCCGCCGGCAAGCGCACCAATCTCATCGTGGTGGCCGAGGGGGATGACTCAGGCGGCGGACTCAATTTGCAGAAGGAACTGGAGAAGCGGGCGGGGCTTAAATCATGGGTCTGCATCCTCGGTCACACCCAACGCGGGGGAAGCCCCTCCGCCGCGGACCGGTTCCTGGCCACGGCGCTGGGGGTCTGTTCGGTCCAGGCGCTGATCGCAGGCCGCTTTGGCATCATGGTCGGCTGGCGCAACGACCGATTGTGTGAATCGCCATTGGACCAGGTGGTCGGTACCCCCAGACCATTCAATCCGCTGCACAACGAGTTTCTGACCACGCTGTTGTAGCACCCTGTTTGGACCGCGCGCCAACCCGGGTGGTCCGCCGCTCCGGCCTCCTGCTTACGGAGCGGACTTGCCTTTTGCGAAATAGCCACTAACTTACAGGTGGCTGATCGTTTGGTTTACCGTCGCAGGTGCCGATCAAACTCAAGAGATGTGGAACGCCATCATGTTGCGCAGAATGAATGCCGCGAGGATGATTGGGACCCGACCGTGGGGGTCTGTGAGGTTGACCATTGCTTTTGTCTCCGCGGCGGCCATTTGTCTATGCCTCGTTCTCTCAACCAAACAGTCTCAAGCCGCGACCCGAAAGGTCGCCGTCGACACGGTCAAGCGTGTCAATCGCCAGGTCATCGGCAGCGGCGGGTCCGTGGCCGCCCAATCCTCCAATCGCAGAGTCTCGGGCACATTGGGTCAGGTGGCGTCAAACCACGCCCAGTCCCCGACCGTGCATCTGGGGGCCGGATTCTGGAACGGTGCCGTTCCCGTCTGTGATTGCCCGTTCTATGGCGATCCCAACGCCGACGGCAAGATCGACGTCTTCGACGTGGTCCTGGTGATCAGTGTCGCCTTTCGCGGCGGGGTCATGCAACCGCGGGATCCCTTCTGCCCAAAGGACCGCGTCGACTACAACTGCGACGGTGTGGTCGACATCTTCGACGTCGTCGGAGCGGTCACCACCGCCTTTCGCGGCAGCGACATTCGCTGCAATCCCTGCGCGCCATAACGTGCACTCCGCTGTGGCGCCACGGGCCATCCCGGCCCGTGGACCACCGAAGAATTCTCAGAAATCGACGAACGGACGGTGGGGCCGATCAGGACTCGGCGGCGAGAGCATCGCGCACGGCGCGATCGCGCGCCGCGGTCTGCTGGCAGATCGTGGCGACGTGATCGGACACGCTGATGCCCACGGACTTTGGATCGAGAATACCCGTGATGTGGATTTGCCCGTCCGAGGCCGAGCCGGCGGCCGACAGCCGCATGGTTTGTTCAACTGGATGGCCTTTCGAGTCGCGCACGACCTTGACTTCGGGGGAATAGAGATCCTCCGGATCATTGCGAATGACAATAGCGATGCTCTGGTCGGAGAGTCGGGCCATCGTGCCGATCGGAAAGACGCCGACGACGTGGACGAACGCCTTGAGGATCAAAGGATCATACCACTGGCGCCCGTTGTAGAGTAAACGCCGCACTGCCTCATCGGGGCTGAGCGGGTTTTTCTGGTAGACCCGCCCCGAGGTCATGGCGTCGAAGGCGTCGCAGACGGCGATGATGCGCGAAAACAGGTGCAACGTGCGGCGGCGCGAGAGGGTCGGGTAGCCGGTCAGGTCGGTGCGCAGGTGATGTTCAAAGGCCCCCGCGATGGCCGTGCCGACCTGGGCGTCGATAGGGCGCAGGCTGGCCAACGTGAGGGCGCCGAGCGTCGGATGACGGCGAATCTGCTCCCAATCATCCTCGCTGAATTCCTGGGGTTTGGTGATGAGATCGCGCGGCAGGCGAACCTTGCCGATGTCGTGGAACAACGCGGCCAGACCGAGATTGGCCAGCCGGACCCGGTCCAGTCCCAGACGCATGCCGATCGCGATGGAGTAGACGGCGACGTTGACCGAGTGGTAATAAGTGTATTCGTCGAAATCCTTCAGCGCGGCAAATTCGAGGAGAATATCCTCATCGTTGGCCACTTCGTCGATCAACTGATGGACGACCCGCCGCACCGCGCCGCCCTCAAGGGAATTCCGGTCCCGCACCCGCTCCCAGCACTCCTGCACGACCGTCTCGGTGCGCGCCACCAATGCCTGGGCACGGCGGTGTTTCTTGGTCTTGGGATCCTCTTCGGCGCCGTCGCCCTGAATCAGCCGATCCGCCTGGTGCTCCGGCAAAGGCGCGATGGTGACACCGGTGACTTGCAACGTGGACCAGGCCACGGCTAAAGTCGCGTACGGATGCTCCACGCGACGGTCGGCGTGGGCCAGGGCGAAAATGGCCTGATCGATCTGTTCGGGGGTGGCATCGGACTGGATGGTGATGCCACCGATACCCAGTTCGCTCAGCCGTACGGCGAACGAGCGACCAAAGGAGAACTCGCGGTCGTAATTGAAGCGTTCCCCGTTGAAGAAGATGTAATCGTTTTGGTAGACGACATGGCAATCGGCGCCCGACTCAAAGAGGGTCTTCAGAACGTCGGTGAGTTCCTGCCGCCGGGTGCGGTAGGCATTGTTGTTCTCATTGTAGACCACCGCCGCCCGCCAGGTGGCGAACAAGGCCTTCAGGACAGGCAGTCCCAGCGTGCGCGCTTCCTGTCCTTGGCTCTTCGTCTGAACTGCGGGCGATTCGCTCATGGCTCGTCGTCCTCGTCCGGATCGTTCGCACCCGATTGCGGGGTACTTCCCTTGTTGCGCATCGCCAGCGCCCCGCGTGCCGCCTGGGAGACATCGGTGGCGCCGTCACGGGCCAGGATTTCCAGTTCAGCGCGCGCGCGCGGCTCGGCCGATGCGCCCAGGGCCCAGGCCGCCGCCGCGCGCACCGGCGCCCAGCGGCGTGATTTCAGAAGGGGCGCCTTGTGCGCATACCGGATCAGGGTCTCGGCCGCCTCGCTTCCGCCCAGGCGCCCGTACGCGAACAGCAGTTCACGCAGTTCGCGCGGATCACGATCCGGCAAGGAAGCCGAGTCGATCTGCGACTTCAGTTCCTCGAGCGCGGCGGCGCTGCCCGTCTGGCCCAGTGCCTTCAGAGCGCGTTTGCGCAGATCGCCGTCGGGGTCCTTCAGAAAGCCCTGCATGATCCGCTCGGCCTCGGGCGCGCCGATGCGTTTGAGGGCGCGCAGGGTTTCCAGGCGGACCCGCGGATCGGAGTGCCCGGCCGACTTGCGCAGGAAACTCAAACCCCGTTCGTGACCGATTTCCCCCAGGATCATCGCCACATTGCGGGCGACGAACCAGCGCTTGTCGTAGATGAAGCCGCCGATCAGGTCGACGGTGTCCCGCCCGTGGGTCACCAAGTAGTCGCAGACCATCATCCGCGCCGGACGGTGCTCCAGGGAGCCGAGCATGGCCGTAATCGGCGTGACCGCGGTGGGGCCGAAGAGAGTCAGCGTCGACCGCATCGACTCGAGGTCGGCCTGCGGTGTGGCGTTGAGATACTCCGCCAGCCGTTCAAAGTGGCGGCGGTCCGACAGACTCGGCAGCGCCGCCGTCATTTTCTGCGACGCCAGGGGCGGGGTTTCGGCGATGGCCATATGCCAATGCTGTAAGAGTGTCTTGGCCAGATCCCAGCGCCCGGCGCCGACACAATGCCCGAATTGGCGCTGCAGCACGCCGACTGTGTCGTCGATCATGCGGGCATTCTCGGTGGAGCGCAGAATCTCCATCAGAATATCCAACCCGAGGGCTTCGGCCTGCTCATCGGGTTCCGGACGACACAGTGTGGCGACTTCGTCCTTCTCTTCCGGGGTCAGCCCGGTGACATTTCCAAAGACTTTCACAACATGCACATGCCGCTCGCGTTGTATCCCGGAGTAAGGGCTGGCGATTTCGGCATCCGCTGTGCCGACGGTGGCCACTGCCGCCGGGCTACCCGTGCCCCGGTCGGGTCCGACGAAGCCGCGATGCCGCCCGGCCAGCTGTTTGTCGTCGGCGGCCTCGATGTAGACCCCCGCGACCACCCGATCCACCGTGAGGTGGTGAATGTGCGGAAAGTTGCCCTCCCAGAGCCGGTTGGCGATGTCGACCCGCTCGGCGGCGCTGGCGGTGAACGCTTCGACAATAATGGCCAGGAACTGGTCTGTTTCCTCGCGGGTGACACCCGTTTCGAAGGCGATCTCGCGGATGCCGTCGCGGAAGAAAATGTCGGCGAGGTTCTCCTCCCCTTCAGGCGCCGCATACACCGTCTGGCCGTCGCAGACGAAACTCCCATCGAAGGTGGTCAGGACCAGACGTCCTTCGGCGTCGAGGAAGTTGTTCAGCGCCTCGTAGTATTTGTGCCGGAATTCCTCTGGGAGGGGGTTTGAGGAAGGATAAAGACCGATCGTCTTAACGGCCCGCGACCAGGTGTTGCATAGCTCGCGCACCGCGCGCAGCCGGCGATCCTCGACATGCGGGAGCGCATCGCCGGCCGGCGGCGTGTCGACCCCCAGATCGATGAAATTGCGTTCGACCATAACCTATACAGGTGTATCGGCAGGAGGAGGCACGAAGATATCTGTCCTCCCGCCATTGGAAGATCGACGTCGTGGGTGTGGGATGTACCCCATACTCATCGCCTGCAGGGTCCCATGTCGGCCCCCATTCCTCGCGAGTCACGCGGTTGCGCTCTTTGCGGTTGACCCGCGCCACGCGGCGCTCTAATCATGGCAACATGAAGAGACGTCTCGGGGCGGCGGCCTTCGCAATTCTGATTGTTTTGCCGTGTGCGACAAGTGCCGCTGCCGGGGGGAACCGGACGGAAGACATCCCGCTGGGCTCATGGGTCTACGATGCCGTCTTTGAACTCTCCACGCAGGGGCACTTCGAGACCTTGCTTCTGCACACGCGTCCGTACACGCGCGGTGAAGTGACCGACGCCGTCCGATTCATGGCCGGCCATTCCAATTCACTCTCAGCCGGGGAGCATATTCTGCTCTCGAGATTGCAGTCGGAATTCGCTGAGGAATTGGCGGATACGGAATCCCACCGCGTAACGCCGCGCGACCAGACGGTCCGCCTGGGTGGCGGGCCCACGGCGCACATCGATCAATTTCACGAGGGGTATGCCAAGAACCGGATCGGCTTCGATGCCAGCGGGTCATTCACCGCCGCCAACCGTGTCACGGCGCGGATGCGTTTGCGTGTCGACTCCGACGGGCGGCAGGATTCGCAGTTTCATGGGGAGTATTGGAGGGAAAAGTTCACGGCATGGGTGGATCAGGCGGTCCTCACCGGACAGTTGGGAAGATTCCACGCCGCGTTTGGACGGGAGTTCTGGCGCTGGGGACCATCGTCGGTCGACGCGCTTCTGATCTCCGACCATTCGCCCCCCTTCGATGGTTTACGTCTGACCTACCGGGCCCATAATTGGTCATTCGGATTCATGACCACGATGCTCGACCCCTTGGGCACCGACCCGACCGATCCGGAGGAACCAGTCGGGATCGCCAACCGATACCTGGCCGGGCATCTCATCGACTGGCGCCCGCGGCGTAATCTGGAATTGGCCATTTCTGAGGTGGTCGTCTACGGCGGCGTGAACCGCCCGTGGGCCCTTAATTATCTTAACCCGATTCTGCCATACTATTGGGAACAGTTGAATAATAACGACGTCAACGACAACCCGCTGTGGAACCTCGAATTCTCATGGCGACCTCTGCGGCATCTGGAAATCTACGGTGAATGGATGATCGACGATTTCCAGATCGATTTCACCAGCGAGCCGCAGCAGATTGGCGTCTTGGGCGGCGTCTCATGGTCACCCCGGGCTCTGGACGGACGGTTGTTCCTAAACGGCGAGTATGAGAGGATCAACACGTTTGTCTATGGCCAGGGGAGGTCGTGGAATCGCTACGTTCATGATCGTAACCTCCACGGGGACGTCATCGGCATCGGCTCCGATCTGGGCACCGACGCCGACCGCCTGACCTTCCGGCCGCGTTGCCATGTCTCCCCCCAGATCGACCTGAGCGGCCTCGCCGAATCCGTCCGCCGTGGTTGGGATCGGATCGACAGACCGCAGACGAGCAGCGTGCCCAAGGGAGTCCCCTTTCCATCCGGGATCGTGGAGCGTCAATGGACACTGGGGCTGGGGCTGCACGGCCAGAAGGGCGGCCACATCATCATTGATGTTCAGGGTGGATACCAGAAAACCCAGAATGTCGGGCACGCTATGGGCGTCGACCGCCGCGGCGGCTACTTCCAGTTGCGCCTCGCCTGCCAGTGGTGGAGAACCTTCGGTGTCTGAACCCTCGGGGTCGTTCTCGGAACGCACGGTCTCCGCGCCGGCGAAGATCAATCTGGGGTTGAAAGTACTCGGGTGGCGCGAGGATGGTTTCCATGAGATCGAAACGATCTTCGTGGCGGTGGATCTGTTTGATGAATTGCGCTTTCGTCGCGAGACCTCCGGCGGGCTTCGCCTCACGTGGGAACCGGCGGCTCCGGATTTTCATGCCGGAGATTTTTCGACCGGCGAGACAAATCTCATCGTCCGCGCCGCCCGTATGGTGGAGCGCGAGTGCGCCATCCGGGTCGATTTATCCGTGCACCTGAAAAAGCGGATACCGATCGCGGCGGGTTTGGGGGGTGGATCAGCGGACGCGGCGGCGACCTTGGCGGCGTTGGAACGGCTCTACCGGCCGCATGTTCCGTCGGAGCGCCTGCCGGAGTGGGCTGCCCAATTGGGGTCGGACGTGCCATTTTTTCTGGGGTCCCCGTGTGCGTTCGGGCGGGGGCGGGGGGAGAGTCTGTCTCCCGTCTCGGTAAACCTAAATTGGTGGGCGGTATTGATTTGCCCGCATCTGGCGGTGCCCAGCCGAGACGTTTACGCGGCTTTCGACTTGACTTCACCTGACGTTTTTCCCGATACTGCGGGGAGTCTGGATGGGGAAGGCCTCTTTGCCGCCCTCAGTCGAATTCACAACGATTTGGAACCGGTCGTGATTCGACGAGTCCCCGACCTGTCAAACTGGCGCGCGAGACTTTGGGCTATGGGTGCTCTGGGAGTGTTCGTGTCGGGAAGCGGGCCGACGATCTGTGGTATCTTTCGCCAAGCGCCGGGACCCGAACAGGTGAACGCACTGCGGTCGGGCGATGCCGCCGTGTTCGTCGTGCGTCCGCTCGCAACTCCCCGGGCTCTCGTGATCGGGTAAGAGTGTGCTCGGGGCAGTCAGGCAGGGGGTGAGGGGTGGAAATCACCGAGGTGCGCATCACGTTGAGGGACGAGGACAAACTGAAGGCCTTCGCCAATGTCACCTTTGACCAAGAGTTTGTCATCCGCGGTCTGAAGATCATCAACGGCACCAATGGGTATTTTGTCTCGATGCCCTCGCGTAAACGGGCCGACGGCACGCACCAGGACATCGCGCACCCGATCAACAACCAGATGAGGCAGAAAATCGAGACCGCCGTGATCGCGGCCTATGAACAGGAATTGAAGGCGGCCGCCGCGGGCCGTCCCTCGCCACCCGACGACCATGGCGAAGACCACTGAGGATACCGTACCGGTCCGGGCGGTCAGAGCCGGGGCATGAGGTCTAACGGAGATCGCGGCGCCGCCGTATGGGGCGGGGAGGATTCGTCTGGGGCGTCGTCAAGCGGTAAGACACGGGCCTTTGGAGCCCGCATTCCCAGGTTCGAATCCTGGCGCCCCAGCCAAGAAACCCGCTGACTAATCGATGGGAATTGTGTTTCCCGCCACCGTGAACAACAACGCCGAACTCAAGATCATCACGGGCAACGCCAACCGCCCGCTGGCGCAGAGGATCGCCGAGCATCTGGACCGGCCGCTCGCCGCCTGCACGGTCACCCGCTTTTCCGACGGCGAGGTGTTCGTGCAGATCGATGAGAATGTCCGCGGCTCCGATCTGTTCATCGTCCAGTCCACCAACACCCCTGCCGAAAACCTGATGGAGCTGTTGATGCTGATCGAGGCAGCCCGGCGCGCCTCGGCCAAGCGCATCACGGCGGTGATTCCCTACTTCGGCTATGCCCGCGCCGACCGCAAGGATCAGCCGCGGGTTTCGATCACGGCGCGTCTGATCGCCAACATGATCACGGTGGCCGGCGCCGACCGGGTGCTGACCATGGACCTGCATGCTTCGCAGATTCAGGGGTTCTTCGATATTCCCTCCGACCACCTGTATTCGGCCATTGTCTTCAACGACTATTTCCTGGCCTTGGGAATCACCGATCCGGTCGTCGTCTCGCCGGACGTGGGCTCGATCAAGATGGCGCGCGCCTTTGCCAAGACTTTGTCCTGCGGGCTGGCGATCATCGACAAGCGCCGTCCCCAACCCAACCAGGCCGAAGTGTTGCACATCATCGGCTCGATTGCGGAAAAGACCGTCATCCTGCGCGACGACATGGTCGACACCGGCGGGACATTGACGGAGGCGGCGCAGGCGGTTCGCAACGGCGGCGCACTCAAGATTTTTGCCTGCTGCACGCATCCAGTTCTGTCCGGGAAGTCTCTGGAACGCATCGCCGCCTCACCGATCGAGCGCTTGCTGGTCGCCGACACCATCGACATCAGCGAGCGGCGTCTGCCCGCCAACATCGAGGTGATTTCCACGGCGCGTCTGTTTGCCGAGGCCATCGCCCGCATCGCCCACGAGCAGTCGGTCTCGGCCTTGTTCCCCGGCGAACCGGATCGATCGGAAGATGAGCGTGGGCGTGAACCGATACGCAAATCACACAAAAATCCCCCGACCGCTCGAAAAAACGCCCCGACCGGGGCCTGAACATTGTCAATCCAACCCAGGAGTTGATCGATGAAAAAACTGGCACTCGCCGTCCGCACACGCACCGCATCAGGCAAGGGTGGGGCGCGACAGCTGCGCGCCACCGGGGCCGTCCCTGCCATCCTCTACGGTGAGCACACCACCCCCGCCGCGCTCTCGTTGAACGCGCATGAGTTTGCCTCCATCCTGAAGAAGTCGACCTCCGAGCACATCCTGGTCGACCTGAATGTCCAGGGGGGCGATGGCGGAAGTGAACTGGCCCTGGTCAAGGAAGTCCAGCATGACCCGATTTCGGGCGACGTCCTGCACGTCGACTTCCTGCACATCCTGCCGACGAAGGCGCTGCGCGTGACCGTGCCGGTCCGCATCCGCGGCGTGGCCGACGGCGTCAAGAATTTCGGCGGCATTCTCCAGCACGTCAGCCGTCATCTGGAAGT
>JACQFV010000029.1 GCA_016199865.1 Candidatus Zixiibacteriota bacterium
CCAGTGAATGACCATCGCCTTCCCCTGAATCAAGTCGCGCGGCACCGTGCCCCAGAACCGCGAGTCGTAGGAGTTGTCGCGGTTGTCCCCCATCATGAAGAAGGTGTTGTCGGGGACCTTGAAGGGGCCGAAGTTGTCGCGTGTGCTGCGTTCGGCCGGTTCCACCCGGTCGCCGGCCGTCAGTTTCCCATTGGCGGGCAGCGGGACGAACTGACCATCGACGTAGACCCGCTTGTTCTTGACCTCCACGGTCTGGCCGCCGATCGCGATGCAGCGCTTGATGTAGTTCACGGATGGGTCTTTGGGGAATTTAAAAATGACGACGTCCCCCGGCTCCGGGTCGCGGATCGCCGGGAGGCGATAATTGATGAGCGGCAGCCGCGAGCCATAGAGGAATTTGTTCGCCAGTAGAAAATCGCCGACCAACAGCGTGTCCTCCATCGAGCCGGATGGGATCTTGTAGGCCTCGACGATTGACGTCTTGATGACAATCGCCAGCAAAAAGGCGATGGCCAGGGACTTGGCATATTCCCACGTCGCGCGCGCGACACCGGGTGACGAACGTTCGCCGTACCGGGTGCCTTGACTCATTGGGCTGGACATCCGAACTCTCCTCTCACGCAATCACGTTATTCACACGTCGCGGCCTACTCACGTCGAACCGCGGTACTGATCCCCACGCGCTCAGCATCGCCTCTCGGGTCGTCTTGAGACGATCACGACATTGTACGAAGACCGGCATGGCAAAGATTCAAGACAGATTATAGTCTACTTATCCGCCGAAGAGTCGGAGAACATCATGGTAGGTGACGGTCACGATGAGCAGGAGCAGGAGCCCCAAGCCGACCTGCTGGGCAATCGAACGCTGGCGCACGGTGAGCGGCCGGCCGCGCAGCTTCTCGAAGAACAGAAAAACCAGATGCCCGCCGTCCAAGACCGGCACCGGCAGGACATTGAGGATCGCCAGATTGACCGACAAGACCGCCATGAAGTTGAGGAGCATGTTCATCCCCTCGCGGGCCGCTTCACCGGCGAAGCGGGCGATTCCCACGGGTCCGGAGACCATCTTGATCGACACCGCGCCGGAGAATAAACCACCGAGAAAATCCACCATCGCCCGGCAGACCGAAATGGTCTGAGCGGCACCGGCCGAGATGGAGGCCAGAAGCCCCAGCCGCTCGTAACCGAACCCCATCCGCACGCCGAGCATGCCGACCACCGTGTCGGTGCCGGCCGGAGTCTGGATCGTGTCAACCAAGGTCCGGACTCGTGCCGAAAAGAGTTCGCCATCGCGGCTCCACAGCACCTCGACGGTGTCGCCGGGACGGGCGTGGACGAGATGCGCCATCTCGTCGAACTGGTGCACTTCTTTATGGTCGATGGCCAGGATGAAATCGCCGGGTTTGATGCCGACCGCCTCCGCCGGAGTTTGTTTGATCACCGGGCCGACGACAACGTGATCCGGGTCGACCACCGGTCGGCCATAGCAGAAAAACACGGCGGAAAAGACGACGATGGCCAAAATGAAGTTCATCACCGGCCCGGCGAGGATGACCATCGCCCGGGCGCCAATGCTCTTGGACATGAATTCGCGCGGATCGCCGGTCGGCTCCCCCTCGTCGGGATTCTCTCCGGCCATCTTGACGTATCCGCCCAAGGGAAGCCAGGAGATGCAATACTCGGTCTCGCCGATGGTCGTGCCGATCATCTTGGGCGGGAATCCCAGCGAGAACCGTTCGACACGGATGCCGACACGCTTGGCCACCAGGAAATGGCCCAGTTCGTGGACGAAGACGAGAACGCCCAGAACAAAAATCGTCGAGAGTACGGTCGTCAATCCAACTCCTGCAAGTCCGACTTCCGGTTCCAACCCGTCGTGACGCTCCGGGTGGATGCCCCGGCCACCAGCTCACCGGCCCGTTTCCGCGCCCAGCGGTCAACCGACTCAATATCGTCGATGGTGGGACGGGACACAACATTATGCTCATTCAGTACCGATTCGACCAACTGGACGATCTGTGGGAATCTGATGCGCCCGTCCAGAAACGCCGCCACCGCGACCTCGTCGGCGGCATTGAGGACGGCGCCGCCGGTCGGCCCCATGGCATACGCTCGGCGCGCCAGCGCCAGGGCGGGGTAACGCTCGGGCTCGGGCGTCGAGAATTCCAGCGCGCCGGCTGCCGTGGGATCGAACCGGACACTGTGGGCGTGGGCCGCGACGCGTTCGGGATAAAAGAGGGCGTGGGCGATCGGCAACGTCATGTCCGGGACACCGAGTTGGGCAATGACCGAGCCATCGCGGAATTCCGCCTCGGCTGGGGTGATGGCATTGAAGGTCCCCAAGGGGCGTTGACGAAACGGCCCGCCGGAGGCGGTTAGGATGAGACGTCTGACCTCGTGCAGCCCGCCGGCGCGTAAGCACTGCCAGATCGCCGAGTGTTCCGAATCGATCGGCGCGATGGCAACACTGTGCTTCTCCGCCAAGGGCATGATCACACTTCCCGCGGCCACGAGAGCTTCCTTGTTGGCCAGGGCGATCTGTTTTCCGGCACTAATTGCCGCCAGAGTCGGGCGCACACCGACAAATCCCACCGCGGCGATCACGGTCAGATCAGCCGATGGCCAGGCGGCGATGGCGTCG
>JACQFV010000143.1 GCA_016199865.1 Candidatus Zixiibacteriota bacterium
CACCCTATCCGATTTACAATGCCTCATCGCCGCCCCGCACGACTCCGAACGGGGACAGCACGGGTGCGTCAGCCAAGGTGGAAAGGTCAAGGCGCGAACCATCTGTCGCCGATGACAACCGCCAACCAGCCGCCGAACCCACTACGATTGACGAGCGGCTGTTCAAACGTGTTGTGGAGGGATACCTCGGTGTCCCCTATGCGCGCGGCGGCTCCGACAGCGCCGGGATGGACTGTTCGAATCTGGTCAGTGTCCTCTTCCGTGACTATTCCGGCACCAGTCTGCCCCCTTCCACACGGGCACTCTGGCATTTGCCCCGCGAAGTGTCCCGGGAGGAACTGGCCGTCGGCGATCTGGTGTTTTTTGCGTATGGCTCGCGCACACCATCCCATGTCGGAGTCTACATGGGCGGCAATCGCTTCGTCCATGCCTCCGAGACCGAGGGCGTCGTCATGTCATCTCTTGATGACGCCGATTTTCGCGATGCCTACAAAGGCGCCCGGCGGGTCGTTTCGGAATTGCGTTCGGAACAGTAGTCGTGTTCGCATTGTCAGAAAGCCGGGGCGTGACGTGTCACGCCCCGTGTTCTTGTGGTAGCGCGGTGTCGAACCCTCGCCTCGCACATCGTCCTGTATTGCCGTATCAGCGGGACAGAGGATCTCCGTGGTGATTCATGGCTGAATTGAGTGACAAGCTCGAAGCCCTTCCCGACCGCTGCGGTGTCTATCTCTTCAAGGACCCGCAGGGCGAAATCATCTACGTCGGCAAGGCCAAGAATCTGCGCAGCCGGGTCCGTTCGTATTTCCGCGAGGGAGAGCCCGATCATCCCCGCACGGCGCGGCTCGTGGAGAAAGTCGCCGACGTGGAGATTTTCTCGACCGATTCGGAGGTCGAGGCCCTGATCCTCGAGGCCAACCTCATCAAGGAACACAAACCACGGTACAACGTCTCGCTCAAGGACGATAAACGCTATCCCTACATCAAAGTCACCACGAATGAACCCTTCCCGCGCATGCTGGTCGTGCGCCGCATGCGCAAAGACGGGGCGCGGTATTTCGGCCCCTACACCCAGGTCAGGGCGATGCGCCAGACGATCAAGACTTTGGGCCGTGTCTTTCAAATCCGCGCCTGCAACCTCGTCATTCCGTCGCCGACCCGCCGCCAATACCGCGTCTGTCTCGACTATTACATCAAGCGCTGCCCCGGCCCCTGTGAAGACAAGATTTCCCGCGAGGGGTACCGGGAGCTGATCGATTCCGCCTGCCTCTTTCTCGAAGGACGGGAGGGACGGTTGATCGAGGGCTTGACGGCGCGTATGGATGAGGCGGCGGCCGCCATGCGCTACGAGGAAGCGGCCGCGTGGCGCGACAAACTGCGCGCCGTTGAATCGGTCCGCCATAAACAGAAGGTGACGACCTCTGAACAGATCGACCGCGACGTCATCGCGCTGGCGCGTTCCGAGCGAATCGTGGCCGCGGTGGCCCTGCAGGTGCGCGACGGCATCCTGATCGGCCGTCAGAGTTTCCAATTGCAGGCCGATCCTGTCGAGGACGACGCCGACGTGCTCACGGCATTTCTCAAACAGTACTATCTGCACTCGCCCTCGGTCCCGGATGAAATCTATCTGCCCTTCCGCTGCACCGACGAGGATTTGATCGCTTCCTGGTTGTCCCGTGACCGGCCGCGGGCAGTCCATCTCCTGTTCCCGCAACGCGGGACGCGTTTTGAGTTGCTGGAGATGGCCCAGACCAATGTGCGCTTGTCGCTCAATGAAATGCTCACGCAGAAAGCGGCCGCCGCCGTGCGCATCCCCGATTCGGTCTACCAGTTGCAACGGGATCTGCGCCTCGGGGCGCCGCCCCGCGCCATCTGCGCCTTCGATGTCTCGAATCTGGGCGAGACCGATCCGGTGGGGTCGCTCGTGTATTTCAAAGATGGCCAGCCGCTCAAGCGCAATTACCGCCAGTTCAAGATCAAGACCGTCATAGGGCGCAATGATTTCGCCATGATCGGCGAACTGGCCAGCCGGTATTTTGGCCATCTGGTCGAAGAAGGAGTCGAGTTCCCCGACCTGGTTTTGATCGACGGTGGCGCCGGGCAATTGGGCGCGGCCCTGCGCGCTCTCGAAGCGCTCAACATCACCAATCTGCCCGTGATCGGGCTGGCCAAACGATTGGAGCAGGTGGTACTGCCCGCCGCTACGGACGGCGTTGGCCCAACGCTCTCAATTCCCAAGTCTTCACCGTCTCTGCGCCTTTTGCAGAGAATCCGTGACGAGGCGCACCGCTTTGCTTTGACCTTTCAGAAAGAACGCCGCAAGAAGCGGGTCATTCGCTCGGAGCTGGACCGGGTGAAGGGAATCGGGCCAGCACGTCGCCAGTTGCTTCTCACCCGGCTGGGGAGCGTGGATGTCATCGCCGCCAGTTCGTTGGCGGATCTGCGCTCCAAGGGTGGCTTGGATCGACGGACCGCCGAGTCACTC
>JACQFV010000144.1 GCA_016199865.1 Candidatus Zixiibacteriota bacterium
AGACGCAACTGAAACAAGCAAAACCGCCGTCGTCAGGGCGCAGACCGCCCCACGCACTCTGGATACACGATGCATGTCTACCTCCTCCCGGAAGGCGGGGATCTTCCGGAATCTGGACTCTGTAATATCCGGCGTACCAGAGGGTTGTCAAGCGGAAAGGGTCGGGAATGTGTCAATTGTCGAGCATTGAGATTGCCGCGTCCCGTCCGCCGATGGCGGCCGGGACTCGCAATGACGAATCGCAGGACAGCAATTCCGCCGTCATTGCGAGGAGACCCCGCCTCAGGCGGGGACAACGAAGCAATCTCGATCCGTGCCTCTCAGCGCTACTTCCCTTGCTTCGTCGAATCCGGCGCGGGCGGTGGTTCGACTCCGCTCACCACAAGCGGGAGGCGCTTCTTCATCTTCTGGTAACGGTCCTCGTAGAGCGGCAGAGTATCCACCGAACGCGGCATGGCGGCGACTTGCGCCTGGACTTTCTCAATCCGCACCGGCGTGTCGGGGTGCGAAGCGGAGAGGTTCTCGAAAAAGCCGCGCTTTTTGTCGCCGGTGAGTTTGCCGAGTTTGTCGAACATGGTCAGGGCGGCGTTGGGATTGTATCCCGCCTGCTGCATGTAGTAGACGCCGAACTTATCCGCCTCAAGTTCATGGCTTCGGCTATACCCGGACATGGCCGTGCCCAAGACCGCACCGGCCAATTGTCCGGCTGCGCCTTCGCTCTTGTTTCCCAGCAACAACTGCAGTCCGATGACGCCGCCGTACGTGGCCTGCAGACTCTTGACCGAATGCCGCGCGACCACATGGGAGATTTCATGCGCCATCACCGCCGCCATTTCGGATTCGTTGTCCATCAGGCGCAGGAGCCCGGCGTAGAAATAGACGTGGCCGCCGGGGAGGGCGAAGGCGTTGACCTGATCGGATGCGATGACGTGGAACTGATAATCCAGATTGGGACGGTCGCAGACTTTGACGATCCTCCCCCCGACTTCGTTCACGTACGCCTGCCACGCCGTATCGGGGAGGACTTTGTTTTCCTTGCGGACTTCGGAATCGACCTGTTTGCCGAGATTGGCTTCATCGGCATCGGATATGAGGATGAACGACTTCTCACCGCCGGGGCCGGTCGTGACGCAGGCTGAGAACAAAATGGAGATCAGGAGGGCCGTGACCCCTGTGGGGCCGATTCGTGGGATCATTCGCGACGCTCGTAGAATGAATCTTCCAATAGAGCATCGCGAAGATGGGCGTTGGATTCGACGACCTTCTGCACATACCTCCGCAAACCCCGATACTGGACTATCAGACGCGGAGCTGGCTCCCAGATCGTTCGATTGTCGATCTTACGCTCTATGAAGCCAAAGACCACATCAACGCCATAATGCTCTCTTAGAACGGATGGATTCAGCAACACCCAAGCGAAGAATCCTTCCCAGTATGATCTCTCCTCCCGAGAAAGGTCGTCCCATACACGGTCCAGATAGTCGTGCGAGTGCGAGGCTTGAATGCACTCTGCTCGGCTCCCTCCATGTTTTTCGGCGCACGCCTGCATGGATGACCGCAGCCACTCAGGAAAGGGGTCTTCAAATGTCCAAGCACCCCCAAAAGCGTTGTACCAGTCGTGGTCCACACTTCGATGGCGAACACCAAGTGTCTTCCACGCTTCATCTTTGCGCTTGTGCACGTGCCAGTAGGGTTGACCGAAAACGATCAGATCAAATGTGCAATGCACCCAGCCACTCGGCATAAGCGCCCCCTTCATCTCGGCTTCGTGACTAACAGATAAAGACGCGTACATCCCCGACTTCGTGCGGGGGTAGCAATTTCTAAATCTCTATCCGCTTCTCAAACCACTCGCCAACAATCGGGATGCTCCATTCGCGGCCCTGCACGGCATGGTAGATACCGGTGATGATCGAGGCGAGGCAGGCAAAGACGACGGTCACCCAGAAGTATTCCGAGAGACGCGGGATCAGGAACAAGCCCGCCAAGAGTTCGAGAAATGTCAGCATCAGCCCCTGCTTGCCGTGCTTGACGGCGAAGGGATTGTGCCGGAAGCGCACCAGCGCGACAAAGCAGCCGAAGGGGACATAGGCAAGGATGGCTGGGCCACGTCCCTCGTCGATCTCCTCCTGTTTCTCGTAGCGGGCTTCGAACTCGGTGTAAGAATCCGGTTCGCCGGCGCCACCCGGCTGGATGATCGACGGATCGGGCGGCGCGGCGCCGGGGTCGGGATGAATCACATGGGAATCTTGGCCATCCATCGGACGCTCGAATGTCAGGGGCATGATACACGTAGGGGCGGGGCGAGGCAACGGTTGTTTCAGGGGGCAATACGACACCATCCTCGGATATCCCCTCACCCCGGCCCTCTCTCCCACTTCGTTCGGGATCTGCGACCGATGGGAGAGGGAGACAAGCGCCGGAGGCGCGACAGATAATAGCCCAGGGCGAAAGCCCTGGGAATAGAGGCGACAAATTCCCCCTCCCTTTCGGAGGGGTGAGGGTGGGGGAAGTTGAAGCAACGAGATTACGATTTGCCCGGATCGAGGAATCCATGCTCGATCAGGGATGAACGGGCGATGTTGTGATTCTGGACGTCTTTGGGGAAATCCTTCTCCAGTGTGGCGAGGGCGGCCAGCGCCTTGGTCGTGTCATTGGCGGCGATGGCGCAGCGCACGATGACGCGCAGATATTCCGGCGTGTGGAAGCCCTTGGGATCGGCCGCGACGGCGTTGTCATATTTCTGGCTTGCTTCAGCGAAGGAGCCGGCCTGCTCATCGACGGCGCCCATTCCCGCCCAGGCCGCGGCCACGAGCATGGGATCCTTGCCATAGTCGTCGATGTAACGCCGGTAGGTGACCCGCGCATCGTCGAAACTGCGCTGACGGAAATGCATTTGAGCGAGCTGGAAACAGGCCATCCCGGCAACGTCGGCGTGGGGGTGCTCATCCAGGACCTTTTGCATCTGGGCGATGGCCATGACCATATTGCCCGACCGCATCTCCACCCCGCCCTGTCCGAAAAGGGTCTCCGCGTCGGCTGCCTGCGCATTGCGCCAGGTGACAAATCCCCATGTCCCCCCGCCCACCACCACCACGGCAGCGGCCACGATCAGGGCCAGGCGCAGATTCGTCTCGACCCACTCGCGCGCGGCAAAGATCGACGTCGTGAAGGCATCCGTCTTCAGGTCATGCTTGGTCATGCGCTTGGGCGCGTGGGTTGTGGGCATTCTCGGTCAACCTCTCCTTGAGCAGATCACCGCCGGTCCCAGGCGGGAATCGTCGAACCTTGAATATCGCCATTCCGGCCAATTCTCGCAAGGGCTCTTGAATATGCATCGACGACTCTCGAAAGCCCTTGATAGGCCCTCCCGGCAGCCCAGCCATCAGACATTTCGCTCGATGCCGCTCAACACCGGGGATATCGCATCGGCGGCGCGAAACGCCCGCCGGAAGAACCGTTCGGAGCGGCTTCTCCCCTCTCTTATGGGCGATTCCCGGAAGGTCCAGTTGGCCAGGAGTGCGTTGTACGGCTGCCAAATCCGGCTCATTCCCGAGACGATTCTGCGCGCCTCCCCCCGGCTCCAAGTTGACAGGTAACGGCTTAAGAACCGTCGGACCTGTTGGCAGGACAGGAATTGCTCATGCTCCCACGACGTCACAAAGGGTGACAGGAAGCAACACAGGTCGATAGCCGGCCGCGAGATCATCGCCCATTCCCAGTCGATGAACCAGACCCTTCGGCCGCCCGTCACGATGTTGCGACCGACCAGATCATTATGGACGAGGCAGACGGGGCCGCCGGCCCGGGGCGGAATTGACCGCAGCGCCGCGAGAGCGATTTGGGAGCGCACCCTCAGAAGATTGGCCGTCGGTGATTTCTTCCTGATGTGAAGCAAGTCGCGACGTAATTGACGGCCGATGAATCGCTTCAGATCTGTCGCGTGGGTCAAAGGCAATTGTGCGCCAATCGTGCCGAGGTGAAGCGTCGAGAGGGTGGTTGTCAGCGGCGCCAGGTCGCGATCATGCTCGAAGGATTTCCCGGGAATCCAAGAGCACGCCAGGTAAGCCCAGCGGGCCGTCTGCAGACCCACCGTGCCGTTGGACAGACAGATTGGCGCGATCTCGAGTCGCTCGATCTGGCGGAGCAGTCGCGCCCAGCGCGAATATGAACCGATCAGGGTGCCGTCGGGACGGCGGGATGCGCGTGCCAGTCGCATCACATAGGCGCCGGACTTTGTCCGCACACCAACAACCTGATACCCGGAGCGTGACGACAAGAGACTCTGTCGTACGACGGGGCCGATTCCGGCACGTCGGGCGATCAGATCCAACAGTTGGATTTCCGGGGTGGAGCGATCAGTCGTTCGTGCCGTACCGATCATCCATCGCCATCTTGGCGCCGCGCGCGGGGAGGCAAATCCGAATGGCGCCCAGAAGAAACTGCTCAGAAATTTCCGGTAAAATTCATCAGGATGCGGAGATGGTCGAAATTGTAATCCCGGGAGTAGTCACCCCACTTGTACAGCTTGCGTTTGCCCCACAAGGGAGTGATCTGCACACTCGGGTCATCGCTGCGGCAGTCCGCGCACCGTTCCAAGAGCGACAGAGAGCCGGTTTCATTGTACCGGTAGCCGGTCCATTCGAACGCCAGGTCCAGCCGCACTTGTGACCACTGAATCCCCGAGCCCAGACTCAGGGTCCAGCCGTTCACCTGCGAGCCCCCGTAGGCGGACGCGTTCATGGGAATGAAGAAGGGGAAATCGGCCTCAACCCCGTTGGCGATCCGCTGCTCAAAGACGGCGTTGACACGGCCGTCCTTCCCGAAAAGCATCGGTTCATTCCGCACGCCGAGCCGGAGGGGAACCGTGCCCCAAGAGGTGGCATGACGATACTCCGCTCCGAGCCGGACCTGGTGCAGACTGTACCAATCGACCGGCTGCGATTCGATGGGCGACTTCGGTTCCCGTGGCTCGTTCTGAATCCGGTACGACGACGTGCTGTCCTTGGCCAGCGGGGTCCCGTCATGGAAGGCGCGGAACTGATAATCCGCCGCCACCAGGACATTTTCGGTCAAGTGGTAAGACCCACCCACGCCGACCGTGTAGGGGATTTCAATTTTGCGGTCGGTGCCCTTCAGCGGTCCGAGCAGGTACGGTGAGAAGTAAGGAATCTGGTCGTGTATGCTGCTTCGCACGGCGCGGAAGTCCAGGTTTTGGGTCAGTTCGAAACCGGGCGAGAGAATGGCTCCGGCCGACCAACGCCCGGCCTTGTACATGGCGCCAAAGGTCGCAGTGAGGCCGTGATAATGGAGGTTGGAACGGTCGGTCCACTTGGTCAGTTCGCTGAAGGAGGCGGTGTCACGCGTCGAATCGAGATCGATTATGTGGCTCTCCGCGCCACTCCCGGTAATCAAGCCCAGGGTTCCACCCAGCGTGAGGCGGTGAGTAATGGCCGTGCCAAACGAGCCCCCGACGATCGCCACGTTGCCTTTCATTTCATAACTGGCCGTGAAGGGAGCGCCCAACTTCGGGTCGATATCGGCTGTAAATGTCCCGGCCGAGTAGACGTCCTGAATCCGATTATAGAAGGCGCTGAGGACAAACTCCTGCTCCATGATCTTCAGCGGAGCGACAAACGATCCGGCGCCGAGGTTGGAAAAACCCGCATCGCGCGAATCGGGATGAAACGCCTGCCCAAGGGGCGCGTTATCCAAACCGAGTTTGTAATGCGAGAACGAATAATTCAGCGCCATCAGCACGCCTTCGTTGTATACCAGGCCGGCCGGGTTCCAACTCCCCGCGTACGCGTCATCCGACACGCCGATGTAGGCGCCCCCCATGCCCCGCGCCCGGGCGCCGCCGCCGAGAAAATTCCAGTTTTGGAAGGAATTGCCCAGCACCCCCTGGGCGCAGAGATTACCCGTGCCGACGAGGGTCGACGCTGTCGCCACGATCAAGAAAGCCACCGACTGTCGCCACTTCATCGTCCGCACCCTCCTTGAATCCCGCCCCTGCTCGTGTCCCGCCAGTTGGCCTGAGATCGACCGCCGGGGCAAGACCGTCAGTTTAGCGCGCTCAGACCAGCTTGTCAACGCAGAATCAGCCCTGTCCGGCCTTCACGTCTTGGCACGCCCCGGATATCCGGGCTGCTGGAGCAAATACCGTTGCGGCGGCAGTTTATTCCCGAAGGTCGCCCGACGGGTGCGTGTAGACAAAAAAATCCCTCACCCCAACCCTCTCCCGGAGGGAGAGGGAGATTATCGCCGGAGGCGCGAAACAACGTAGCCCAGGGCGTAAGCCCTGGGACCCAAGGGCAGGCCCCGCGATTTGGAGGATATCTGATTTCATACCCCCGGGCGGGATCGAACCGCCGACACGCGGTTTAGGAAACCGCTGCTCTATCCATAACTGAGCTACGGGGGCTGAAAAACGAGAGGTCAGGACCCAACGCGACGGCCGGGGACTTACTCGGAGTCATAGGTCACGACCGCGAAGACGTCATAATCGCGCAGACGGTGCCGCCCCTCCAGAAACGCCAATTCGATCACCACGCCGATGCCGGCCACAACACCTCCCGCCTTCTCGACCAGACGAGCCGCGGCCGACAGTGTCCCCCCAGTTGCCAGAAGGTCGTCGATCAAGAGCACGCGTTGGTCTCGCAGGACGGCGTCGCGGTGCATGTGAATTTCGTCGGTGCCGTATTCGAGCGCATACGGCTCCGAGAGCGATTCGGCCGGGAGTTTTCCCGGTTTGCGTAGGGGGATAAACCCGCATCCCAACGTCAGCGCCAGCGCCCCGCCAAAAATGAAGCCACGGGCCTCGACGGCCGCCACCAAGTCAACGGGGACGCTCCGGTAACGCTCCGTCAGGGCCTGCTGGGCCATGCGGAAGGCCGACTTGTCCTTCAAGAGCGTGGTGATGTCCTTGAAGACGATGCCCGGCTTGGGATAGTCCGGAATGTCGCGGATGCTGGCTTTCAACGATTCGTACGTCACGCTTGGTCTCCTGATCCAATTCAAAACCGAATATTAAAATCCTTGTAGACCGGCTCATCATCAAACCATTGGGTCTGCAGCCCGGCGATATGCGACGCCGGCGGGCCGACACGGACATAGCGGAGAAATTCTTCGAGCATACCCCTCGCCCCGACCGCCTCGATCTCCACTGAGCCGTCCGATCGATTCTTCACCCAGCCGGTAATTTGGCACTCTTTCGCGCGCCGGGCGACCGAATAACGGTATCCGACCCCCTGCACGACCCCTGTGACCAAAATGTTCAACCGGCTCATGGCCTCTTCTCTCGATTCACACGGCAATCAACTTCATCACCCGACGGACGGCATCGGCCGCATCGTGGGCTTCATGCACGTTGGCATCCTTGTACGGACCGCCGACTGAGACCACCGGTTTATCCATTTTCAGCGCCAGCGCCACCTCCGAAAGCGTGCCATACGATCCGGGTAACGCAATCACCCCGTCAGCGGTGTTAACGATGACCACATTACGCCCATGCGACAAGCCCGTGGCAATCGGCACATCAATATACGGATTGGCCGCACTGGGCGATGTCCCCGGCAGAATCCCAACGGTTCGCCCCCCTGCCGAACGGGCGCCCCGACACACCGCCTCCATCACCCCTCCCAGCCCGCCGCAAACCACCACCGCCCCGGCCTTGGCCAATTCAGCGCCAACCTGCTCGGCCAGCGACGCGGTCGGCGCATCCAAGTCGCCACCGCCGCCACAGACGGCGATCATCGGCGCACGGCCAGGCACATAGCCAAGCAATCCGTCCCCCAGTCACAAAGCAATGAAAATGTCCTTCGACCTTCTTACGGGATGAAGGCGGGTGACCCCCGAATGAAGATGTGCGCGTCACGCGCCCTCGCGTGACGCTCCCGCCACCCGAGGGCGGGTGGCGTGCACAATTCTGGCTGATGGCGCTGCCGTTGTAGGTCAGGAGCCCTGTGCTCCTGACAATGGAGAATGTGCGCGTCATGCGCCCTCGCGTGACGCTCCCGCCACCCGAGCGCGGGTGGCGTGCACAATTCTGGCTGATGGCGCTGCCGTTGTAGGTCAGCAGCCCAGCGCTCCTGACAATGGAGAATGTTGCGCGTCACGCGCCCTCGCGTGACGCCCCCGCCACCCGAGCGCGGGTGGCGTGCACAATTCTGACTTGCATCGCGGAGAGTCTTTGGTTCAGATGCCCTCAAACCAAAACGGACCGAATCAATCCGGTCCGTCCTAGGAGATATGGCTTGCCATGAGCGTCAGTCAGAATGGCTTGCCATGAGCGAAGTCGAATGGTCGGGGCGATCCGATTTGAACGGACGACCCCTTGGTCCCGAACCAAGTGCGCTACCAAACTGCGCTACGCCCCGACGCGGCCGCGGCCGAAGGCCGTTTTTACGAAGAGCCCTCGCGTCGGCCCACTTCAGATTCCGGGATGGGCCGAACCCTAATTATCACCCTTTATCGGCCAAAAGACAACGGGTTTTGGG
>JACQFV010000147.1 GCA_016199865.1 Candidatus Zixiibacteriota bacterium
AGAGCCGGGCCCAGGACGGGCCCGGCTCTTTCTTGTGGGGCAGCGGGCGTGTCCCTACAACTGCGTCTTCGACAACCCGTACTCTTTGATCTTGTACAAGAGTGAGCGGTAACTGATTTCCAGAGCGTCGGCGGCTTTGCGGAGGAACCCGGCTCGACAGAGCAGGGCGACGAAGCAATCTCGCATTTTGATGGCGCAGGGCCAGGGGCGCCGCCACCTTACTTGATAATCACGATCTTCCCGACTTGCGCGCCGAGCCGTGAGTCGACCCGGTAGATGTAGATCCCCGATTCGACCTCCTGCGTGTTGCGGGAGATCAGGTCCCAGCCGACGGCGGAACTGTAGGTCGTGAGGAATTTGTCCGGATGGTCGATCTCGCGGACCAGGTCGCCGTCCAGAGTATAGATGCGGATCGTGGCCGTGTCGGGCAGATTGATGAACCAGATGCGGCGGTCATAGGCGGTCATGTCCCGGCCGGGGGCCTCGTACCCCTGGCTGTGGTAGGTCTGTTTATGGCCGAAGGCGTCGAGGAAGTGGCTCTTGTAGGGGTTGGGGTAGACTGAGACCCGCAGCCCCGAATCGATCACGACGTCGGATGAGTAGATCGGGAAGGCGAATTGGCTGTTCCCGAGGATCGTCGACTCCAATGACGGCGTGGTCTGCCGATAGTCGCCATAGTCAAAGGCGGTCACGGCGAAGTAGAGGGGCTGCGAACCATTGAGATTGTCGAGCGTGAACTCGTACACTCCATACGTGAACGATTCATCGCCGACGGTGGTATCGCGTTGGTCGATCCGCTGAATCCGGTTGGTTTCCCAACGGTCGGTGCCGTAGTAGTTGTTCTCGCGATTGGGACCTTCCGGCGCCCAATAGGAATCGCGCGCGCGACGAACGATTCGCAGGATCACTCCCTGCGGATCGAGAACGGTGTCCCGGACAGTGTCGTGAAAAGCCGACGAGAACGACGGCCGGGAATATTGCAGCGGGTCGAACGACGGATCGTCCATCACGACTTTCCACTCGTCGGCTGTCAGCGGGTAGGATATCTGGCGCCAGTCGTTCGAGGTGGAACGGTATGCCCATCGGCTGTAATCGATCTTGTCCCAACTGGCGATCAACGCGAAGTCCGTGGGGACGTCGGAATGCGAGGAATAGACGCGGTACCCCTCGAAGTCGCGGCGACGCGACACGGCGTCCTTCGTGGTTTCCGACAGCCGGCCATTCCAGCGTAGAATTACGTGCGAGGGTCGGGTCGTCACCTCGAAGGTGGGCCCGTAGGGGGATTCCGGACCGCTCCAGTCGGGCACGCCGTCGCCTTTGGTCCACAGCGTATCACAAAATGTCCCGTCGTCGGTGGTCCGGCAATCGACGAGTTGATACTCGCCGCGGTTTCCGTCTCCGTCAGTGTCGAACCCCGGCTTGTCAAACACCCGTTCGGCCCAGCGGGCGTTGGTGATCAGGTTGGAAAAATCGACCCCCGCCAGGAAGCGTCCCGGATCGTTGGGCGTAAACCGATCCGCGAAGTTGTGCGGATTCGTATGAAAACCGCTGCCGGCGATCAGAGCGTAAGTGAAAGGCATGGAATCGCCGGGGGCAAGATCAGGAAGCGGCCCAGACGATAACAGCATCGTCACGTCGGCGCCATCAGCACAATCGCGTGCCTGGCTGAACAGCGCCGGCGGGAGGCTCCAGCCGGTGTCCTGTTGTGGCACCGCGGTGTACGCCTGATCGTAATCGAGTTCGCCGTTGGTCATCAGGTGATAACGGCTGCGGTCGCCCAAGGGTTGCCCGGGCGCGCCGACGTATCCGTTGGCATCTTTAGCGCGACGTGGGCTCCACTGGTAAAAGATGGAAGGGCCGCCAAAGAAGGCCCACCAATTGAAATTGAACCGTCCCCCTTTGGGGGCGCGCAGAATGCGCGCTCCCAGAATGCCGCGGGCGCTGCGCTCCGGGTAGGTGAAATCCGGGAGCGGATCGCCGTCGTTATCGGCCACCCAGGCGACGTCGAGCGTGTCCGTCGTGCCGGGGGCGAGGCCTGTGACTTCGTGCAACAGCCCGCAGATATCATCGGAGGTGGGAATCATATGGAAGTCGAAGTACATCCGGTCATAGTAGACACCGGGCCGA
>JACQFV010000148.1 GCA_016199865.1 Candidatus Zixiibacteriota bacterium
AACCGCAGCCCGATGGAGAAGATATGCTCCGGATCGATCGCATCCGGCTGCCTGGCGTACGCGTAATCGATCAAGACGTTCATCCCGGGCCGCACCTGCGGCGCCAGTCCCGCGCCAAAGGTGACGTCACCGTCATCCAGGCCTGCGCGCAACGCCAGGAGCGGATGTAGGCGGTATTCTGCGCCCGCGTGCCACTCGCCGCCGATTCCCTGCCGAAAATCCAGATCGAACGCCACGAGCGCCCGCTGCTTCAGAAACAACGCCGCGGCTCCGGTTCGGACCACCACCGGAACTTTTTCGTCGAACGACGAGCCGGTGGCTTCACCCTGTGGGATCCAGTACTTGGTCGTCGTCCACGAAAACTTCTCGTTCAATCGCTGCACCGAGGCGCCCAATCGCACCTCGGACGGAGCATCCTTCGGCCCCGTCGACCGGCGAAACCGGTAGACGCATTGAGTGCCGAGGTCGATCCCGACCGTATAGGCATTGATATTGGCGATATTATGCTGAATGTACCGGAGATTCAGCCCGATGCCAAATGCCGCGGGCGACCCCCGCTCGGTGAACCGCCGGGCAAAGGAAAACCCGACGGCGTTGGTGAAATCCGATATCTTGTCCCCCCGATTGCCGTCGACGTCGTACGAGAAAACGTCGCCGACTCCGGCGTAGACCCACGACACCCCCATCGCCGCCTCTTCCTTGCCGAAGGGATGGACCAAACTGACGTACCCCGCCTGCCGGTCGAAACTCATCCGGCGCACAGCGGCTTCGAAGCCGTCATCGCGTACCTGCGCGATCCCGGCTGGATTCCACCAGTATCCCGTCGGACCTTCGGCCACGGCCGTGAACGCGCCCCCCATCGCGACGGGACGGGCCCCGATTCCCCAGTCCAGCATGGCCCCGGGCTGGCCGCCGTCGTCGGCCGCGCGCGCCACATGGGGCGAGGCGAACACCGCGATGAGCACGAACATGGCGCCGATGAACGGGCCACAGCGTCTGGTATGTGCAGTCGTCACGACCATCTCACTCGTCACAATCGGCCAACGCTGCTATCAGCGGATGACGGGGATTTTCCCCCAGTGAACGGCGCCATTGGCATACTCGATCACAAAGAAATACGTCCCCACGGCGACTATATCCCCCCCGCCGTTGCGGCCATCCCACAAATCGGTCTCGTCGTACTGTCGGCCGGCATCGCGAGAAACCCGATCGAGCAGCACTTTCACGACGTGGTTGGCGAAGTCATAGATCGTGATCGTGACCGGGCCCGACACCGGCGGTTTGTAGTGTAAACGGAGTCCACCCGCGGTCAAAGACGGCGAATAAGGCACCGGGTTGGCGTACGCGCCGCCCTCAGTTCCGGGCGTGGCCGGATCAACCGGTTGAAAGGTTCGCTTGATCGATTGAACCTTGCCGTCCTTGTTGAGAATGGCAAATCCGTTTTCCGTCCCGATCCACACCTCATTCCCTACCACCTCGACTGCGAAAATCTCAACCGACAAGTCGATCGTTGCCTTGGTGAGCGGGTCGACGAAATTAGTCAGGGTGTCCCAATGGATGCCGTCGGGGGAGTGCAGAAGTCCCTGCGATGACGCCGCCCAGACCGTGGGGCCGTCGAACGCGAAATTCCACACCTCGTGGCCAACCAGCGGCACCGACCAGCTTTGCCCGCCGTCGCGCGACACGCTGACACCGTTTTTCTCCTTGAAAGGCGTTGTGATCGTCGTGGCCCGCCCCTGCCCGGTCGCCTGGGTCGCGGCCCAGATGACCCGCGCGCCGCCAGTCTGCTGCAAAGCCAGGGTGGTGACAAAATTTCCGGACAACTGCAAGAAGTTGCTGGTGGCCGTGTCGATTCCACGAGAGATGAAGCGTTGGATCAAGTCAAATTCGTGCGGGTCGGAATTGGCGAAGACGACACCCCAGCGAGCCCCGGCATCAAACGTCAGCGCCAACCCGGAATCCGAACCGGCCCACAGGGCAATCATGGAATCGGCGCCGTTGAAATCCCGGCCCATCTGGGTGGCCACCGATCGCACCTCGCGTTTCACGCGTCCACCGGTGACGAGATTGTCGTAGGTGGATACAAACGCCATATCGCTGATGTTGCGCAGATTCCCCACCGCCAGGCCGCTGTCGGTCGCCAGGAAGAATTGGCAGCCGTTGAACGCCACGTCGTTGATGGGCAGGCGGCGCGTGGAGACGGCCCAGGTGGCGCCCGAGTCACCGGTCACGGCAAATCCATCCGTGCCGCTGACGCCGGACCGGGCGCGGCAGAGCGCCCAGAGTGCAGTGTCGGCGGGAAGGAAGAAGGTGCTGCATGGCGCCGGTTGCAGACCCATGCGGACGACACGCTGGCTCAGATTATCTTGGAAGGACCCGATGGCGAGCGTGTCCGGCGACTGCGGGAGCCCGCCAGCCGGGAGGACGTAGCGGATGATGCCGATATCCGTCCCGACGTAGATTCTCCACGCCGAGGGCGTCGTCTGCACCACGAGGAGCGCATGGGCGGGCTGATCGACGAAGACCGGATCCCACGATAAGCCGAGGTTTGCCGAGCTGATGAACCCGCCATCCTCGCAGGCGGCGAAGACCATTCCCGCCGCCAGCACGATCGCAGCGA
>JACQFV010000155.1 GCA_016199865.1 Candidatus Zixiibacteriota bacterium
CCCCGTCGAGCAGCCAACGAAGTTCGAGCTGGTGATCAATCTAAAGACGGCGAAGGCACTTGGGCTGACGATTCCGCAATCACTGCTGATCCGGGCGGAGCAGATCATCGAGTGACGAGTTACATCGATGGCGCGTACGGCGCGGACCCTAACTTCGCAGCAGAGCGGACGCGCTTCGCGCGCCGCTCACCGCGGCGTTCGGCGACTCTAGCTGGCGAACAGGGTCGCCCATGATCATGGCCCACACTGCCGATACGCTTCGGACCGACCAGGGCGCCGGGATCGGACCGCCCACACTGTGGCAATCCGCAGACCGGCTTCACGGAAATCAGGCCCGACGGATGGTCCGAGGAACCGGCAAGGCCATTGACGGCCCACTCAGTGGCACACATATTAGGGCCCCGTGGGGAGGGGAACGAGCTGACCGACGGGATCGACCGGCGGTGACATCAGTGCACATCGGCACTCGAATCCCAAGCGAAGGAGGATCATCATGCCCTACAGAATTTCGCGCCTGGGACTGGTAGAGATCCGCAGTCTCGATCTGGATCGCGATCTCGACTACTACCTGAATGTGCTGGGGCTGCAGCTCACGGCGCGGGAGGGCAAGACAGCCTACCTGAAAGGCTGGGATGAGCGGCACGCGTACTCCTTCGCGCTCACAGAGTCCGATCGCGCGGGGATGGTCCGGATGGCATTTCGCACGGTGGACCCGGAAGATCTCGACTACTACGAGAAGCGGTTGAAGGACTTCGGAATTAAGTACGACATCATCCCGGAGGACTACCGCCGCGGGCGGGCCCTCCGGTTCACGGCGCCGTCTGGCCACACGGTGGAGCTGTACAACGAGATGGACTACACGGGCAACGTTCTGCCGACCGTGAATCCCGGCCCATGGCCCGAGGGGCTGCGGGGCATTGCGCCGCCCAGGCTCGACCACACCCTGGTGACTGCTCCCGAGCCAGGGAAGGCAATCGAGTTTTTTCAGACAGTGCTCGAGTTTCGCTTGAGCGAGATGCTCGTTGCCCCCGATGGCACGATCATCGCGGCCTGGCTATGGCAGCGGCCCGCGCCGCATGACCTTGCTATTGTGCCGGGCAAGCCCGGGGGCTTTCACCACGCGGCATTCGTCGTGGACTCCGCGGACGCACTGTTCAGGGCGGCGGACATCTTGGCCATGCACAAAGCTCGGATCGACTACGGACCAGGACGCCACGGGATCACGCGCGGAACGACGATTTATTTCTTCGATCCCTCCGGCAACCGCCTCGAGACGTTCGGGGGGTACACGGCGTATCAGATGGATCCGGACTCCCGAGCCATCCGGTGGACCCAGGACCAGATCGGGCCAGCCGTCTTCTACTATTCACAGGAACTGAACGAGACGTTCTTGAGCGTCTACACGTAGGCCGTCGGGTGTGGTGGCTGACCTGGGAGCTTGCAGCGCGACGGTGAGGCGGGCTTGTACACGATCACACTAAAGCCGGTTGGCAGCACCATCGCATGTGGCCCCGAGGAGAGCGTGCTGGCCGCTATCCTCAGATCAGGGGCGAGCGTCATGTTCGGCTGCCGGGGTGGCGGCTGTGGCACGTGCAAGATGCGTCTGACCTCCGGCCAGATCGCACACGGGCGCTGTTCCGCCGCCGTTCTCCTCGCTGAGGAGAAGAAATGCGGGCGGTTCCTGTCGTGTCAGGCTCGTGCCCTCAGTGATCTCACGATCGAGCTGTCGGCAGCGAACAAATATCATGTGCTGCGCTCGTGGCGGAGGCTGAGCTTGCTCGACTGCTGATTCTCACCCATTGCTTTCGGTACCGGGGCAGGTTCAGCCAGACCTGAGCGTCCCTGACGCCGTCAGAGCGCTCGCCCTACGACTTCGTGGTCTGGTGGCTGTGAACACCCCGTGGGATTCTGGTGTGCTCGACGTCGCTGCCCCGGTGTTGGGAGGGGGCTGGTCCAAGGCCGCGGACCATGTGGTCTCGCCCGTGATTACCGACATGACGGCATCGCGGTGGCCGCCATCGTCCTGCGGATGGGACGAGTGGTACTTCTTTCAGCCGCCGGCGCCAGACCTTCAACTACGGCCTTTCTGCAACTGGCAGGGCGTGTCTTTGGCCGAGTGGAAGCAACTGTGCTTTCGGGGGGGCTTCAACTTGAGCGAGCAGCTCGAACGCGCTCGGCCGGAAGCTGGGGTGGGTGAGGGCGACAAGGTGTTCATTCTGGCTCGAGACGCGGCGACGGTTGATGCGTTCACTGCGCTCGCCGGGGGGTCTAAATCTCGCTGACAGACGGAACCAACGTCGGCGGGGAACCCGGTGTTCTCGGTCGTCCAAACCGATGTGGTCTACTACGGGCGTGACTTTCATCAGTACGTCGCGTGCGAGTTTGGTAGGGTCGAATGGGCGACGGCGGTAGCTGGCGACCGCCGCCGGATTCGGTTCCGGACTGAACTTGTTCTGCTCTCGGCCGAGGAGGGCTTCCAGTCCCAATGGGGCGAGCGGGCGCCGGACTGCTTCATTCACCACGTGACGGTGTGATCTACGGCAGTGGGGAGATCAGGGCTGAATCAGAGCGCTTGGCCGGAATGGTGGAACTGGGAACTGGAGCTCAGCCCCCACTTGCTCAAGCGGATGGACGATCGGCGCTTCACGGAGATCGACCTTCGGCGAATGCTGCAACGGGCGTCCGGTCATCGTGAAGACGTCGTCGAGGGCCGCTGGGTCATCGAAACACGACACCGCGGGAAGGCATGGGAGGTTATCGTAGAGCCAGACCAGGAGCGGCAGTTGCTGGTCGTCGTTACCCGTACCCGGTCTGGGAGTGAGGGAAATGAAGAGCTCCTACTTGGAGGTCACGTTTCGGCATGGTCGTCCCCTGGCAGCGTATCTCTACCTTCCGCGGGAGCCGAGGGACAAGAGCTATCGGACGGAGAGGGTAGCGCCCGGCTTGGTGATCGACTTCAACCGGAGCGGCAAGCCCATCGGCATCGAGATCACCGCGCCAGCCAGGTTGTCCGCTGCGGCCCTGAACCGCGTCTTGCGCCGTTTACGGCTACCGACCGTGACGCGCGCTGACCTCGCGCCCCTTCGAGCTGCGTGACATCCCATGCTCTCGCTAACCAGCGTCTCCGGCCGACGGCCGGCGCGCAGCGCGGCGTTGAACCGCAGGCGCGAGGTGCCGGCCGCGGCTGAGACACGGCGTTCGACGGATCATGGAGTGCTCGTGAGCGGAAGTAATCTTGTCACAGGGTTCGCGTGGTACCGGCGAGAGCAATGGTCTCGTCTTCGAGAAGTCGCGTCGGATCGCGACAAGCTCGATGACTCCTACGCGGAGTGGCTTGCGGGTGCCCAGAAGGCTTTGCTGGAAATGGCCCTGGCAGACGTTCCCGTCAAAAGGGTCGATGTCGACGTCGACGCGCTCCTCCGGTGGTGCCAAGCGGAGGGCCGTCCTGTCGACAGCGCCGCAAGGGCAGCATTTGTGGCCGATGAGTTGCGGCGGACACACCCGACATGAGGCACGGTTTACAGATAGAGCGTCCTTAGATCTGTCATTTTTCAGGGGCATTCCCCCAGGGGTTTTTCACCCCCATTCCCCCGCCCCCTGAGGGCGCGTCGGCGTTCTCTGCTTACGGCATCTTGAGCCCTCGGCGCAAGGCCTTTTCGGGCTGACGGCAGGTTCTGCACGACGCGGGCGCGAGCGCGAGGGCCGGAGAGCCTCGTCGCGCCGCGTTCTCGAGTCGAG
>JACQFV010000152.1 GCA_016199865.1 Candidatus Zixiibacteriota bacterium
TAATCCACGTAGACGTGGATGCAGGCGACGACGTGGATCAAGATCGATCGGTAGTCGGGATAGTCCTTATCGGCCAAGGGGCCGCCCTGCCCAAACTGCGCCGGTGAAATCTGCAGGACCACCGTCTCCAGTTCACGCAGGGCGCGCTGATACTCATCGAGAATGGCGCGCAGGGGGCCGGAATAATTGGCCCAGCGGGCTGATATTTCGTTTGGACGGGTTTGCTCGTTCATACGGTGCTCCTTGCGGCCACATCTGCCGACGCCACGGTACAACATTTACAAGTAAGCCGGCGAACCGCAATCAGTTTATTGAGGGCTGAACGCCGGTCGAGGAAGCGACCAGGTCTGTTCCGCGGATCGCAAACCAGACCGTCCCGGCAATCCCGCAGCCAAACGCCGTGAGGAAGTTGACCGCCGGACTCTGCTGCCACAAGAACGCGCCGCCGAAGGCCGCGACCGACACGACGACGTCGCGCGCGAGATAATACAATCCGAACATCCCTGCCTTGCGGTCGGCGGGGGCCAGATCGAGGATCAGGGCCTTGCGGGTCGGTTCGCCGAATTCCTTGAGGCCGCGCACGATGAACGCCACGACCAGCCACCCGAATGAGCGGCTGAATAGGAGTATCAGGGGAAAGATGGTGAAGAAACCAAAGGTCATCACCACGAACGGCTTCTTGGTGCCCCGGTCGGCCAGATGGGCAACCGGGATGTAGCAAGCGATGGCCGTGGCCATCTCGATCGCAGTCAGAAGACCAAACTGCAACGCGCTCACCGGCGCCGCGATCACCTTCATACTCCAGACCACGACGAAGGCATACGGTATCTGCTCGCAGAAACGGACGAGAATGTCGGCCACCAAGAGCCGTTTCAGCGCCGGCGACATGCGTCCCCATAGGCGGAAGGGGCTGCTCTCCGGCTTGAGCTTAGCTGGCACCCCGCCCGCGTGAGGTTGATCTTCGATCATGCGCTGTTGCATCATCACCGCGATCAGCGCCAGCGCCAACGCCGCCCCGAAGGCCGCCCGCACACCATTGGTCTCTCCCCAGATGCCGATGCCGATGCCGCCCAAAATCGGGCCCAGCGACATCGGAATTCGACGCACGAGCGAGTGCATCGACACACCCATGGTGCGCTTGGCCGGCGGCAGCACCTGCGCGACCAGGCCCATCGTGGCGGGCAGCGAAATCGCACTCCATGAGAGGAAGAAGAAGGCACCGACGATCACCGCCGGCCAGGTTGGAATGAGAATGACGATGACATACCCCGTCATCGCCAAGAGATTGAATATGAGAAGGGATTTCTTGGTCCCCAGGCGGTCGGCCAGATAACCGCCGGGGAAGGAATACAGGGCCGAGAGAAGGTTATCGAGACCGTTGAGCAGGCCGACGGAGATCGCGCCGCCGCCCAGCGCCATCAGGTAAATGGGCAGGAACCGCTCGGCCATGTGCTCGCCCAAACCGACCAGCACCACCATGCCGAGCAGACCGACGATGCTGCGCCGTAGGGCGAGGAAGTTTCGCAGGCGATCCCATGTGCTGTGACCCTCGGGCATGCGGGAAATATCGCGATGTGATCTTGATTGGGACAGAGGAACGGCAATTCGCCATCGATAAAGCCCTCACCTCGAAGATCCCGCGCAGTGGGGCCCAGCCCCTCTCCCGCCCGCGGGAGAGGGGAGCAAGAACTCGTTCGGATTTCGGTGCGAGGCCGGCCCTACCGTGCCCAATGTCCGGGTACCCAGACATGGCCGCGGCCGCGACGGTCCCAATGGCCGGACACCCATGTGCCGCGGGCGTGAGCTTCCCAGAAGCCGGGCACCCAGACATAACGGTGCCCATTCCAGCGCCAATGGCCGTCAATCCACACCGCCTTCGGACCCGGCGCGACGGTCCTGACTTCCACCTGCGGCGGCGGCGGTTCTTCCGTCACTACAGTCACGGCGCAGCCATATGAGAGCAACGCGGCTGTAGATACAATTGCGATGTGCATTCCCAACCTTTTCATCGTCCCTCCCCTGCCTGAGTTCATTCATGTTCGTGCGCCAGAATAGGCCTCTGCGGGCACGCCGTTATCAAGGATGTACGTGACGTGATGGCAAGCAGAAAATGTCCTGTTTCTGCGTGGAAGGGCGCGTGAAAACTGGCGGTAAGCCACCTCATGTCATCCTGAGTCCCGTCCGCCAGTGGCGGACGGGGCGAAGGATCTCTATGACATACAGCGGCGCTCCGGCAACCTATAGAGATGCTTCGCCCCGACCCGCCAGAGGCGGGTAGGGACTCAGCATGACAGCTGAGCGGAGTGGATGTCAAATGTGGAAGCCAGGCGTCCCCGCCTGGCCCACGTTTCCGCCACGCAAAGGTTCACCCTGAAGGGCTGACCGGCACGTAAGTCCATTGCCACATACGACACCTAATGTCATCCTCACGGTTGTCACATACGAGCGCAGGCCGATCCTGTGCACCGAGGAAGCACGTGAGGCCTTGCGGTCGGCTGTATGGGAAACCATGGTCGGTCATCCGTTTCAAACGGTCGCCTGGGTTCTCCTGCCCGATCACCTGCATTGCATCTGGCAGCTTCCCGACGGCGACAGCGATTTCACGACGCGTTGGCGGCTGATCAAATCACGATTCACGCGCGATTATCTTCGTGCGTGCTCCGCACGCACCTTTTTCGCCGATCGTCGCGTCCCGTGAATCCCGAGCCGAACATTACATCTGGCAACGCCGCTTCTGGGAGCATCTAATCCGCGACCAAGACGATTTGAACCGGCACATCAATTACATCCATTACAATCCCGTGAAACACGGGTTGGTCAGCGAAGCGGTCGATTGGCCGTATTCGACGGTGCACCGTGCGGAATTCGTTGTTGCGTGGCGCGGCCGGATGGCGGAAGCGGCGGGGATTGAGATTCCGGAATGTGAATGAAAGAGGTGCGTGCAGAGCACGTACACGGCGAGCCGCAGATTTCGGTGCGTGAAAAAAGAGGTGCGTGCAGAGCACACACCCTACGGTTCGTTGAATTTATAGCGATTCAGCACGCACCCACGCCCGCACAAGATGATCCCCGCCTCCGCCCATCTGCCGTAGTGTACACGGGGCGATGGCTCTGTGGCAAACGGCATGACGAACGATACTGAACTCATGCGCTGGTTGTTCCTCGACCTGAATTCGTATTTCGCGTCGGTCGAGCAGCAGTTTAGAGATTCGAGGGAACGCCCATCATCCTGCTGCCCATTTCTATCGCATTCTTGTATAGCGTCCGGCTCGGCCCGTGGGGCGCAAGCCACCACTTCTCGAACAGTACTTTGCCGATATGCCCGGCCCTTCCGATTCGCTTCAGTCTGACATCTGGAGATGGCGCCGCGAAGAAATTGCCGTACGCGAACCCGGCGAGGTCATTGCCGGCTTCGAGCATGCAGTAACCGTCGCCGCAGAAACTGATGGAGGTCTCGCGGCCCGAAATTGCTCCCGCGATCCGACGCGCTACGACCGACGCTTGCGCGTGCGCGAAAACCCCTGCCTTGGGAAGCATCAGCGGAACATCCGGTTTCCAGCGGCCGGGAATCGGTATCGAAGTCACGTCACCGATGGCGTAGACGTTGTCGATCCTTGTCTTCAGGGAGCTCCTGTCGACTGGAATCCATCCGCTCTCGTTCGCCAGTGGCGACTGGCGGGCGGCTTCCGGGGTCCGATGCGGCGGGATGGCCACAAGAAGATCGTAAGGGATGCCTCCCTTGCCTTCGAACGACATCTCCTTCCGCTCCGGATCGATCGCTTCGAGTTTGTGGAGCGGGTGGTACGTGATGCCGCGTGAATTGAGCATCCCGGCGGCGGCCTGACCGAGGGCCGGTCCGGCGACCGGCATCGGTTGTGGTTCCGGCGTAAAGAGACCAATGTCAACGCCGCCGCGACGACCGTTCCTTCGGAAGAAATCGGCGATCAACATCGCCGCCTCAAGCGGAGCGCCGGGACACTTGTACGGCATCGAAGCAACCACGACGGCAACGCGACCCGCCCGAAATCCTTGCAGGGCCGTATGCAGCCCGGCTGCACCGTCGAGCGTGTAAAACGTGTGCGCCGCCCCACTCAAACCCGGAATACTCTCCGGGGCCAGGTCAGCGCCAAGAGAGACGATCAGGTAGTCATAATTGAGCGTTCCTCCGGACGTTTCGATCAACGCGCGCCCGGTATCAATGGCGAGTACATCGGCATGAACAAAGTCAACGCCGGGCCGAAGCATGGTCCTGACCGGTCGCACGATCTTGCCGGGCCGTCGCCTGCCTGTCATCACCCATAGAAAAGAGGGGGCAAAGGCGTGAACCTCGTTGCGTTCGACTAACGCGATCCGATGACGCGGTGGCAACAGCTGCCTCAGCTCATTGGCGGCAACAAGTCCCCCAACGCCAGCGCCCAGGATCACAATGGTTTTGGAATCGGTCATTAGGGCCGGCAGTATGTTCGCAGCGCCTTAGTGCCAGATCAAAAGACGATGATTTTGTCCGCCCAGATTGTCCACTCGGTGAGCTGTTCCATGGAGCTCCGATTGACGCCATCGAGCAAATCGCTTTCCGAAATCCCACGGGCGTCTATGCAGGAACCGCAGGCCCCGATCGGTACCTTTGCCACGGCCAGACCCTTGAGCATGCGCTCCAAGTTGTAGTACCCGTTGGGCGTCTTCTGTCCCGATTTGCCGCACGCAACCGCGTCCGCCATCAGGAATACGCGAAGCTCAGACCCCTCCTGCTTGCGCAGTGAGAGCGCCAGCCGGAGGCCGTTGTAGGACCGCTCGGTGCCGTACGGCGGATCATTCAGAACGAACAAGTATTTCATCGCTCACCTTTGACCTTGAGCCGCACAGTGCGGACGGGGTAGTTTGAAAGCAAGCCTTTCGTGGCATCTCCCTTGACCGACTCACCGGATGTGGGCATCAGGTGGAGATGGTCTTCCCCCGGTTTCGTTGACACCCGCCTCGGCTCCGCTCGGCGCAAGCGGTTAATTTGTTTTGGTCGTCCCTCAGCTTCCCTCCACTCCGGTCGGGACAAGTCGCTCAGAGCGGGTTCCCGATTATACCACCCCTCGATCCAAGACACAACCGTTTATGGTGAGCGAAGTCGAACCGCATTTTCGGCCTCGCGGCGCGTTTCTCGGCGGGCGTCGGCGACCAGTTATCTCGCGTTCGGTCACGACTCGCGTGGCTCTGACGTTCGGGCCTGTTGAAAAACCCTCTGTTCCGGGAATCGTGCACAGACAAGAATGTCTGTGCCACCAATTACACAACGAGTTACCCCAAATCTGGTGGGGCAGACATTCCTGTCTGCCGGGTTTTTCAACACGCCCGTTCGTCAGGGTCTATGACAACCGTTCCAACGTCCATCCGCTGGCCAAGAGTACACCACAGGATGGTGGGTGTGGAGCACGCGCCTCACGCTCCCACAAGATGATTCCCGCCGACGGCTGTGTCCCGTAGAATCCACGGGGCCACTGGCTCCCTGGCAGGCGGCATGACGAACGATACTGAACTCCTCCGCTGGCTGTTTCTCGACCTGAATTCGTACTTCGCGTCGGTCGAGCAGCAGTGTAATCCGGAGCTGCGCGGCAAACCGGTGGCGGTGGTGCCGCTCTTGGCGGCGACGTCATGCTGCATCGCCACCAGCCGTGAAGCCAAGAAGCTGGGGGTGAGGACCGGACCCGGTGTGGCGGAGGCAAAGCGCATCTGCCCCGGAATTCAGATTGTCGTCTCCGAGCCGGAAAAATA